>NZ_JBELQA010000009.1:40215-161902 GCF_046000495.1 Flavobacterium plantiphilum | reverse complement strand
TTGGTAGACACGCTGGACTTAAAATCCAGTGAACAGCAATGTTCGTGCGGGTTCAAGTCCCGCTCTGAGTACAAAAACTTCAATTAGTGTTATGCTAATTGAAGTTTTTTTTATTTAAAAGAATTTCCAACACCTATTGAAGTTCTCTTTATTTTCTGTATGGTTCCATCTTCATTAAAATAAAGGTTTTCAGCGCAAACCTGTCGTTGTTTGTCTCCACAATCAGAATTGTTATCCAGCCATCTGTGATAGAATAAAATCCATTTCCCTTTGAATTCTACAATAGAATGATGATTGTTGCTTTCATTTTCTTCCTCCATAATAACACCTTGATATTTCCAAGGACCTTTAGGAGATTTTGCTGTATAATAAGTCAGAATTCTATTTTCTTCCGGCATGGTATAATAATAAATACCTTTTCTTTTAAAAACCCAGGGGCCTTCTCTTTTAGGTTTGTAACCTCCCATATCCATCGAGTACATTTCTCCTTTAACACTTAATAAATCATCTGCTAATTCAGCAACTAAATAATCTCCGCCTCCATTAAAATATACATAGCCTTTGCCATCATCATCAATGAACAAACAAGGATCGTTAGCATAAGGAGCAGTCCATAATGGTTTGCCAATTGCATCTTTAAATGGTCCGGTAGGTGTGTCACTTACTGCAATACCAATACCCATCCATTTAGTGCTTTTTTTTGGATTAATGCGATCTTTGAATCCAGTACCAGCCGGAAAACAAAAATAATATTTACCATTTTTATAGGCGCAATCAGGTGCCCAGGCAAAATTATCTGCCCACGTAAGCTGATCTACTGATAAAATAGCTCCGTGATCAGTCCAGTTTACTAAATCGCCAGAAGAGAATACATGCCAGTCTTTCATAAAAAAATCAGTTTGACATTCTAGATCATGTGAAGTATATACATACATCTTGCCATCTTTCCAAACATGTGCAGAGGGATCTGCGGTAAATATTTTACTGCCAAAATTAAGTGGATTTTGAGCTTGGATATCGTTTGCGGAGAGAACAGCTATTGCTAATGCGGTCAGCAGTTGAAATGTCTCATTTTTTTTCATTTTATAATTTATATTGGTTAATAGACTTGTAAATATAAATTATTTAAAACAAAAAACCTTGCAGTAGATAGGCAAGGTTGTGGATAGAAGTTTATTTTGGATTATTTAGTTTTTACTAAAATATATTTTTCAGAAGTTTCTTTTTTTAATTGTAGCCCTGAAATATAAGTTATTAAGCTGTTATTTAATCCCTTTTTATAGCTGATTTTTTGAGGATAATCGTTTTTTAGATTTTCAAAAATTAATTCATTTTCTGTATCTTCTTTTAATTGAAAATGAATGGGTTTGTCATTATTTTGTCCTTTTATTGTTGTGCTATATACTAGTGTATCTTCTTTTTGTTGCAGAAAAATACTTTCTTTATGAATAGTATCTTTGTCTTTAATAAATAATGATTCTGCTTTAAAAGTGCTGTCATTTACTTTTTCCCAGTTTTCAGAAAGTATTCCGGTATTTGTTTTTACCTGCCAGTTTCCAATAAGCCAATCGGCTTTTTTAATTTGGTCTTTTTCAATAGAGTCATTCTTTTGACAAGAAGAAGCAAGCAAGAGTATTGAAAGAAATGAAGCCGTTGTTTTCATAAAAAAAAATGAATTGATATTGTGTCAATTTCAAAGCAAAATTAGTAAAAATAACAATAGTTTTTAAGAATATTATTTAGGCTTTTTTAACATTCTTTAGCCATTTAAATGATATATTTTTGCAGTCCAAATAATGTATGACTTTATGATTTTTAACTATTTTGATAATTTACGTCACTCGAAAAAAGGATATCGATTGGCAACAACTATATTTTTTTTTATTTCCGGTTTTGGATATTCTTCATGGGCATCCAGAATCCCTGCTATAAAAGCGCAATTGCATTTGTCAGAAGCTGAATTTGGAGCTGTTTTATTTGCTTTTCCCATAGGCTTAATGCTGACTATGCCTTTTACAGGAAGGATATTGAATTTATTTAGCAGCCGTTATTGTATGTTATTAGGTGCAGTTTTATTTAATATCGTTTTAGCTTTACCTGGTTTTGCGGCATTTGTATGGCAATTAGTACTTATATTGTTGATTTTTGGGGGATCCAGAAATATTTTGAATTTATCGATGAATGCACAAGCGCTGGAAGTACAACGTTTGTATCCTAATTCCATAATGACAACTTTTCATGCGGTTTGGAGTTTAGCAGGGTTTGCAGGTGCAGGTTTGGGATATGTAATGGTTACTCAGCGCATAGATCCTTCATTTCATTTGTTAGGAATTAGTGTTGCTATGCTTGCAGTAACGGCTTGCTTTTATCCAATGACTTTAGAATGCGAACCATCAAGGGAAAAAAAGAAATTTTTCTCGATGCCCGATAAAACGTTAATGAAATTTGCTATCATCTGTTTTGTTTCTATGGCATGCGAGAATACTATGTATGATTGGAGTGGTATATATTTTCAGAATGTTTTACATGCTTCTCCTAAAATTACAACGGCAGCTTTTGTGTTTTTTATGACCGCAGTTACATTAGGTCGTTTTTTAGGGGATTATGTAGTCATGCGTTTTGGTATCAAAAATATTTTGTTTTACAGTGCTATTTTAATTTCAATTGGGTTCTTAATTAGTTTTCTTTTGCCTTTTATAATTCCTACCATAATAGGATTTGTTATGATTGGAGTAGGTGTTTCCTGTACTGTTCCATTGGTTTTTAGTATTGCTGGAAAATCTAAAAGTTTGAGTAGTGGTTCGGCATTGACTTCTATTTCCACTATTGGATATCTTGGTTTTTTAGTCGTTCCGCCCATGGTAGGATTTATATCTGAGGTATTGAGTATGAAATGGGCTTTTTTAGTTATGACATTTTTAGGCGGAATTATGATTTATATGGTGAATAAAATTTCGGAAGAGAGTTGATTGTAAAGGCACACAAGACAGAGCGTTCCGACAACTATCGGAAGCACTAACCAGCTCTTGAAAAAATGTGAAAATGGGATTCTAAAATGTGCAATCTTTTTTGTATTTTTGCACTCCAATTATAAGGACTACAACTATGTTAGACAGACTTCAGATAGTGAAACAACGTTTTGACGAGATTTCGGATTTAATTATCCAGCCGGATGTTATTGCCGATCAAAAGCGTTATGTGCAGTTGAATAAAGAGTATAAAGATCTTAAGGCTTTGGCTGAAAAAAGAGATGAATATGTTCTTTTGATGGCGAATATTGACGAAGCCAATGAGATTATTGCTGACGGAAGTGATGCTGATATGACCGAAATGGCTAAGATGCAGTTAGACGAAGCTAAAGAAAGATTGCCTATTCTTGAGGAAGAAATTAAGTTTATGTTAATTCCTAAAGATCCTGAGGATGCGAAGAATGTTATGGTGGAAGTTCGAGCAGGAACTGGTGGTGATGAAGCCAGTATTTTTGCAGGGGATTTATTCAGAATGTATACTAAATATTGTGAAAGCCGCGGATGGAGAACTTCAGTTGTGGATATGAATGAAGGAACTTCAGGGGGATTTAAGGAAATTATCTTTGAAGTTACCGGAGAGGACGTTTACGGAACATTAAAGTTCGAAGCAGGAGTTCATCGTGTACAGCGTGTTCCTCAAACTGAGACTCAAGGACGTGTGCATACATCAGCAGCAACCGTTATGGTATTGCCGGAAGCAGAAGAGTTTGATGTGCAAATAGATATGAATGATGTGCGTGTGGATTTCTTTTGTTCGTCAGGACCTGGAGGACAATCGGTTAATACAACTAAATCTGCTGTGCGTTTGACTCACATTCCTACGGGATTAGTGGCTCAGTGTCAGGATCAGAAATCACAACATAAAAATAAAGACAAAGCTTTAGGCGTATTACGTTCCCGTTTATACGAAATGGAATTAGCTAAAAAAGAAGCTGAAGATGCTACTAAACGTACTTCTCAGGTAAGTTCTGGTGACCGTTCGGCAAAAATTAGAACTTATAATTATGCTCAGGGACGTGTAACCGATCATAGAATTGGTTTGACTTTGTATGATTTAGGAAATATCATGAATGGTGATATTCAGAAAATTGTTGATGAGTTACAATTAGTTAATAATACTGAAAAACTAAAAGAAGCCAGCGAGGTTTTCTAATCGTTAATTAAACATTATCTGTTAAAAAAAACATAATTTTTTTAATGGTATTAATAAGAAAAAGCACTTAATTTGCGTTATCAAATTAGGTGCTTTTTTTTGTCCCAAATTTATTAATTAATAGTATCAAATATGAAAAAGAACGTATTTCTTTCGTTGTTTGCTTTTGCAGCTTTTTACACTGCCAATGCACAGGCTTATTTAGGTTATACACCAGATAATTATGCTGGTGTTCAAGGAGTCTTGTTTAACCCGGCTTCTATAGCAGATTCCCGGTTCAAAGTAGATATTAATTTGTTTTCTACGAGTTCAACTGTGGCTAATGATCTGTATGGAGTTAAGATTTTTGATGTTTTTAAAGACGGATATGATTTTGATTTAGAAGCAAAAAAGAATTTTAGTAATGCCAATAATGGTTTTATGAATGTTGATGCTATGGGACCATCCGTAATGTTTAACATTGCTCCAAAACATTCATTGGCTATATATACTAGAGCAAGAGCCTTTATAAATGTTCTTGATGTCAATGGACAGGTTATTAATGATGTGACAAAAGATAATAAAAATACTTTTCCTACTGCCACATTAGGTAGTCCAAATGCTGTAGGGAATTCATGGGGAGAACTTGGTATTTCTTATGCTGCTGTTTTGTACCAACAAGGCCAGCATTTCTTAAAAGGAGGTATTACTGCTAAATATTTGCAAGGAGTAGCTAATTATCATTTTCAAGGAACAAATGTATCTGTTAAATACGATGATTTTGGAGATCCTCTTTTAGACAGATTTACGACTAATGGTAATGCTATTTATGGATCAAGTCAGGATTTTGCCAGTGATTCAGATGTAGACATTGATTCACAATCCAGAGGCTTTGGTGTTGATTTAGGATTAGTTTACGAATGGAGACCAGAATATACTGCTGAAAGAGCTGATATTAATGACTTAAAAGAAGTGAATAAATACAAATTACGTTTTGGTGTTTCTGTTACCGATTTAGGTTCTATGAAATACGATAAAGGAGTTCGTAATAGTTATGATTTGAACGGTACATTTACTCAGGATGATTTTGATAGTTATGACAATTTTGATGATTTTATGAAAGGGGAGTTTACTCCAATACCAATTAATGGGACAGTAAGATCTTATTTACCAACTGCTTTACATGCTGATGTAGACTGGAATATTTACAGAAGATTTTATTTGAATGCTAATGGTGATCTTGGAGTGGCAAGCAGAACAAAATTAAATCAAAATAGCATTGCTAATCGTGTGAGTATAACACCACGATATGAATCAAAATGGTTTAGTGCTTATATTCCTGTATCTTATATGGAGTATAGTGAACAGGCTCAGGTGGGACTTGGTTTGAGAACTGGAGTGTTTTTTATCGGATCTAGTTCGATAATTTCAAATGCAATTTCAAAAAGCTCCAGAGCTGCTGATATTCATTTAGGATTTAAAATTCCAATTTACCAAAAAAAAGCTAAAGATCAGGATGGAGACGGAGTTTTAGATAATGAGGATGAATGTCCTACTGTTGCCGGACCTGTTGAAAATAACGGATGTCCGTGGGGAGATCAGGATAATGATGGTGTACTAGATAAAGATGATAAATGTCCAACTGTTGCCGGACCAGCTGCTAACAATGGTTGTCCGTGGGAAGATAAAGATAATGATGGGGTTTTGGATAAAGATGATAAATGTCCATCTGTAGCCGGACCAAAAGAAAATGCAGGTTGTCCTTGGCCGGATACTGACGGAGACGGAGTTGTGGATAAAGATGATAGATGTCCAAAAGTAAAAGGAACTTTAGCAAATAAAGGCTGTCCTGAAGTTACTACAGAAGTGATAAAAAAATTAAATGATTTTTCTAAATCAGTTTTATTTGATTCTTCCAAAGCTACTATTAAACCTGAATCCCATGATAAATTAGAAGGAATTGTAAATGTAATGGAAGAATACAATAATGCTAATTTTAAACTGGAAGGACATACTGATAGTACCGGAAATGTTGCAAAAAATCTTCAGTTATCAAAAGACAGAGCTGCTGCAGTGAAAGATTATCTGATTTCTAAAGGTATTAGTGCTGACAGACTTTCTTCCGAAGGTTATGGAATTACTAAACCAATAGCTACTAATAAAACAGCTGAAGGAAGAGCTCTAAATCGCAGAGTAGAAGTTATTTTAATTAAATAATCTAATTTTATCTGAAAAAGATTAAAAAAAAAGCTATTTCACAATTTGTGAAATAGCTTTTTTAATTGGCATTATTCTGAAAAGTTAAAAAATAATAAGGTCGTAAATCCCCATTATTTTTTAATTACACAGTTTATATTATAGTGCCGATATTACAAAAAAAGCTTCTTCTTTAAAGGAAAAGAAGAAGCTTTTTTTAATGTAACAGAAAACAATTATTATTCTTTAGCTTCTGCGTTTTCATCAGATTTAGCTGTTGCTCTGTTAATGCGATACATGGTAGCAAATTTTATTTTCAAACCTGAAATTTTGATATTGTCTTTAGAAGATAATCCTTCTTTTTCAACAGTATTTTTTCTGGTATCTAAAGCTTCATATAACAGTTTTATTTCATCCCATTCCTCTCTGTTGTAGGTATCTTTGTTTTTATCTACAGTATCAACAAAGTGAGAGTAGACATCAGCAATATTATCTTTATTTACCCATGCAAAACTCATATCCTCACTTATTTTTTCAGTAAATAAAGTACTTCTTAAGTTTTCACGGAACATAGCGTTGCGTTTTTGTACCACTTCAGCTTTATATTCTTCATATTTAGTGGCTATTTTATCCATATCCGCTTCTTTTTCAGCTTTGTTCTCCAAGTTGTTAAGAGCTTCTTCGGCTTCCATTTTAGTTTGCTCGTATTTGGCTTCGATGCTCTCCCAGTTTTCACTGGTTTCTTCAGCAGCTACATTACTTATAGAGTCTACATAAGATTTAAATTGGTCTACTTTCTTATCAGCCATTTCTTTTTTTTCATCTTTACATGAACTCATGAAAACAGCTATTGCAGCGAGAACTAGAAATTTATTTAGATTTTTCATTTTTTATAAATTTAATTAATTTGAATTATGTTATTTTTTAATGTTATGTTTTTAAAGTCTAAAACCGTAGGCTAGACGTAAAGCAATTTGACTCAATCCACTATCTGCATTATTATTTCTCAAAGCAGGAAAATCAGGTAGATATTCGTAACGAACGCTTATGTCAATATATTTGGTAGCGTATCCAATACTTGGACTTAATAACAGAGATTTGTCATTGTAATTATTTGTTACTGCAAAAGCAGCACCTACCTCTCCCATTAAATAAAATTGATCTTCTAAAACAAAAGCTTTAAAACCCAGTTTAGCCGGAATATATCCTAAATCATTTTCATCACCGCTTATAAACAGATTATTAAATCCTGTGGTAGCTGTAAGGGAGTATTTTTTTGATAAATCATATTGCAATCGAACGTCTCCTCCCACATTAAGGTCGTAAGGATCTTCGAATGGATAACCTACAGTGGCACCAATTCCTAATTTAAATTTTTGTTCATAGTTGTCATTAGGAAAGTCCTGAGCCGTAGCTTTAGTTGTACCTGCGACTAGTAAAGCCACTATTGCTAAATTTTTGATTGCATTTTTCATAATTACAATATTATTTGTTGAACATGTTAAACGAAATATTACGTTCGGAAAAACAGATTAAACTTTATCGGCAATTTCGTTTGCCACTTTTGATTTTTCCTCCTGAATTACTTCTTTTGCGTTGTGAGCAACAGACTGGTACTTATCTTCAATTTTTTGAATTGCTTTATCCAGATCATTTTTTACATTGTCTTTTAATTCCTTTGTTTTGTCTTTAATTTTTTTTCTGGTGTTTTTTCCGCTTTCTGGAGCAAATAGAACTCCTAATACTGCTCCTGTTAATAATCCACCTACTATTCCTACTATTACTTTATTTGTGTTCATAATTTATATTATTTATTTAAGTTATTAATTTTTTAAAGCCTTCTTCCGCTTATAATTCGCATCAGTACAGCAATAACTGCTATTACTAATAAGATATGAATTAAACTTCCGATGCTGTATACGAAGAATCCTAAAGCCCAGAATATTACCAATAATACTGCGACTAAATACAATAAGTTTCCCATGATTTTTTAGATTAAATTTTTTTTTTATAGTTTGAAACCAACATACACACTTAATGCGCTGTTTTTTGAATCTGGAAAAGTATAAGTTTCTCCGGCAAATGTTCTTTCTTTTCCAATAGTCTGTAATCCATAATTGTAACGAACCCCTATTGAAGCAGATTCAAAATCAAAACCTACACCCGCTGATAAACCATAATCCCATTTGTTTAAATCATCATTATTGATGTTTTCTTCAAAATCGAAAGAACCGCTATCAGTTTCATTAGTTGCTTTTCCATCCAATAAGTACGCAACATACGGACCTAAATGCACATTAAAATTTGGTGTGACATTCAGTTTTAATAAAACTGGTAATTCTAAGTAATTCAATTTTAATTTTGTGGTTCCTGATGCAAATACATTATCATAAACTAATTCAGAACCTTTTCTCGAATAAAGAAGTTCAGGTTGAATAGATACCGATGAAGCAACAGGAAAGTTAGCAAATAAACCGGCATTAAAACTGGTTAATACATTATTGTCATCTACATCTTCAGTATAAAGGTTCGTAAAATTAACTCCTCCTTTAATACCTACTGAAGGTTCCATATCCTGAGCTTTAGTAAAATTTACAAATGATAAGCAAACTGCTGCGGCTAAAAATAAATTTTTCATGATTTATATTTTATGTTATTAATTATTATAAGATGCAGCTCCTAGGCTACATTACAAAGGTGCGATATGTTTAGTTTTCTCCTATTACAGGATATTTTAAGACTTTTATAGAATTACCATTTCGCTCATAAACAAAAAAAACACCTTATATAAGGTGTCTTTTGTTTATATTCTCTGGTAAAATATTTATTGCTTTTCTTGCTCTTGAATTGTCTGGATGTTTTTTGTTAGAATCACAATTGTTTCTTCAGCAAGTATTTCTAATTGTTCATTAGGTGTTGTTTTGCTGATTTTTTTATATTGTTCTAATTCATTTTGAAGAAGAATGTTGGTTTTTTTTAAATAAGAAGTTACGTTAGCTTCGCTAATAAAATCTTTTAAGGTATGAGTATCATATAATGTGTTAGGAATAATGATAAAATTGTCTTTTGCAATTTTTCTAATCCCTTTTTTTAACTCAAGATGCTCCGTTTCTATTTTTTTAAATAAAAGTCTTGTAGGTTTTTCCATTTTATATTCCTGAGCTTTTTGAGTAATGGCAACTACCTTTAAATTGGATTCTGCAATTTCAATTAAAGTCTGGGGTATTATTCTCATTTCAGGAATATCCTTTTCAGGTCTGGACTTTTTCTCACAGGAGCATAACATCATGCAGCAGATGGTAGCCAGAAATAAGTGAAAAACAGTTTTTTTTCTTTTTAAAAACTTCATTCGGAGTATTTTATTTAAAAGTAAAAAATAATTTAGTATACAATTTACATCATTTTTTTATAATATTAAACAATGGTTTCGCTTAAACGGGCAGGTAAATTTCAAATTCAGCGCCTTCATTCAGTTTTCCCTTGGCAAAAATATATCCTTTATGGTTTTCAACTATTTTTTTACAAATAGCAAGTCCTACTCCTGTTCCAGGATAATCTTTTTTACCATGTAGTCTGTTGAATAATAAAAAAATTCTTTCGGCATATTCCTGCTCAAACCCAAGGCCATTATCTTTAATAGTGATTTTTATATATTCTTTTTTTGATTTTTCATTTAACTTTGGAGCTTTGGATGCTTTTATTTTTTTAGATGTTACTGTCACTACAGGCGGAACATCTGTTTTAGAATATTTTAAAGAATTACCTATCAGATTGATGAATAATTGCTCCAGTTGAAAAGGAACACCCTGTAACTTATGTAGTTTTTCGGTATTTATTTGGGCTTTTTTCTCAATAATACTTTCTGAAAGCTCACTGACAGCATTAGAAAGAACATCATTCAGATCTACAGCTTCAAATTTCTTTTCTGATCGGTTCGTTCTTGAATATTGTAGCAAATCATCTATTAAAACCCGCATTCTGTTTGAGGCTTCCTGTATTTTTAAAAAATAATCTTTTGCTGTTTCGGATAAGTTTTCTCGTTCCTTGTCTTCAATTCTGGAAATAAACGTTTGAATTTTTCGTAAAGGTTCCTGTAAATCATGACTGGCTACATGATTGAATTCGGTCAGTTCTTTATTATTTTGTTCTAATTCCTTATTTCTTAATTCAATAAGTTGTGTTTTGTTAAAATCTTCGGTAATATCCTGCGTAGTACCAATCATTTTTTGATTATGCAGTCTGTCGACAAATATTTTACCAGTAGTTCTGAAATAACGAATTTCTAAAGTGTCTTTTTTAATTATTCTGTAATAAGTAAGAGGCAGGAATTTTTTTTCTTTAATTTGCTGAAAAGCATCAATAATGATTTCTTTGTCGTCAGGATGTATATATTCAAATAAGTTTTCAACTGTAGGTTGGAAAGACTGAGGTTCATAACCTAATAAACGAAATTTATTATCCGAATAATCAAAAGTTTTATTTTCAAGGTTTAATAACCAACTTCCGTATTTTCCAAGTATTTCGGCCTGATTGCTGGATTCATCAAATATTTTAAGTCTGATGTTCTGATTTACTAAATCCTTATAATTTTTAATAATTAACAAATATCCTAAGCTTAAAAGCAAAATAGAAATCAGGAAAGTTGAAAATATAATTAAAGGCGTATTGGAGTTATTGTATCTGTAAAGTTTTCCTTTTGAGTTTAACAATTTGTTTTCAGCATTAAGCATGAAATTTACTTCTGTTTTTAAGGAATCCATGATTAATCTCCCGTTTTTAAAATGAGAGTTAAATTCTTTTTTGCTGGTAAAATCATTCTTAAAATATGAAAAACGCTTGTCTACTAAATCATAAATTCTTTTGAGTCTTATTTGTTTTCTGGAGTCATTTTTTATTGTGTTTCTCAATGACTGAAAAGAATTATTAATGTTCTTACGGGCGTCCATAAACGGATTCAGATAGATGGAGTCATTGGTGATGATGTAACCACGGTAGCCCGTTTCGGCATCTTTTAAATAGGAGGTAAGCTGACCTAATTCAATTGAAATTTCATAAGTATTGATAATTGAATCATTAATCTTATCTAATTCTTTTATATGTCTGTAAGTTACAGAGGCTAAAAAAATTAAAATAAAAAAAGCGATTAAAAATACAGCCCTTATGAAGCCTATTGAATCAAATAACTTTGATTTAAACATTTTTTTACATCCTTAATAAAAAATTATCTTTATTTAAACCCGAAGTTATATACTGCCAGTTTAGTGTTACTACTTCGGATAATACTTGTTTTAATTTTCCAAAATTGCTTGGTTTTTTAATATAAATATTAGCTCCCAATACAAAGGTGTTTTCAATATCCTCTTCAGAAGAAGAAGTGGAATAAATAGCAATTACAATGTCTTTAAATTTAGGTTCAGCTTTAATTTCTTTTAAACATTCTATTCCTGATTTTAAAGGCATATTTAAATCCAGAAAAATAATATTAGGTAAAATGCTTTCAGGATCGTAAAGAAAATTCATTAAAGCAACACCATCATTTACTGTATTAACTACAGTATTAATTTTTAATTCATCAAAAGCATCTGTGAAAAACATTCTGTCGTCTTCGTCGTCATCTGCCAGGGTAATTAAGATGAAATCTTTTTGCATATAGGTATTTGGGGTTTAATTGATATTATGACTGCTAAATTCGTTACGTTTTTTCAATATTCGCTGAAATGCCGAAGGTGTAATTCCGGTAGTGTTTTTAAACTGTGAACTTAAATGTGCTACACTGGAATAATTAAGTTTAAAAGCAATTTCTGTCAATGTCAGATTATGATGTGTAATTAGCTTTTTTACATACTCAATTTTTTGAATAATGATAAAATTTTCAATCGATGTATAGGTAACTTCTGAAAATAAATTAGAGAGGTAACCATAGCTGTGATTGAGTTTTTCGGCTAAATATACCGAACTTTTAACTGTTGGAGCATCTTCGTTAAAGATCATCTCTATAATTGTTTCTTTTATTTTCTGAACAATAATGTTTTTCTGGTTTTCAATTATTTCAAAACCATACTCGTTTAATAATGAGCTTATTTTTTCATATGTAACAGTATCAATTTCTTCTAAAAATAAGATTTCATTAGTGTTAATTATGTTGTATTTGACATTGAAAGTGTCTAATTTCTCTTCTAATATTTTTTTTATTAATAGAGACGTATCTGTTTTTAAAAATAATTTCAAGGTGATTATTTTAAGTTATTTTAGTAAAAGTAATAAATAGGTTTATTATTTCACAGTTTTTGGATATTTGTTTGTTCAAATATAAAGTGTATTGTAGAAATTTTATCGAAATTTCCGCATTTTTTATATAAATTTAGGATTGGCTTTGTAACTTTGCGTTTTGTAAAATAAAATTAATGACTACACAACAGCTTATTGAGCAAATAAAGATAAAAAAATCATTTCTATGCGTAGGTTTAGATGTTGATTTAAATAAAATTCCACAAAGTTTTTTAGCATTAGAAGATCCAATTTTTGAATTTAATAAAGCCATTATTGATGCTACTCATGATTTAGCAGTAGCTTATAAACCAAATACTGCTTTTTTTGAAGCTTATGGTATTAAGGGCTGGATGTCTTTGCAAAAAACAATTAACTATATTGACGACAACTATCCAGAAATATTTACCATTGCCGATGCTAAACGTGGCGATATTGGGAATACTTCTTCTATGTATGCCAAAGCATTTTTTGAAGATTTAAACTTTGATAGTATAACTGTTGCTCCTTATATGGGAAAAGATTCAGTAGAACCTTTTTTAGCATTTGAAGACAAACATACTATAATGTTAGCGCTAACTTCTAATGAAGGTGCTTTTGATTTTCAAACGCTTGATGTGGACGGAAAAGAATTGTATAAACGTGTTTTAGAAACTTCTAAAACATGGAAAAACAGTGAAAATCTGATGTATGTGGTGGGGGCGACTAAAGCAGAATACTTCACGGAAATCAGAAAGATTGTTCCGGATAGTTTTTTATTAGTACCGGGTGTTGGAGCTCAGGGCGGAAGTTTGTCAGAAGTTTGTAAATACGGCATGAACGCCAGTGTAGGTTTGCTGATTAATTCTTCAAGAGGAATTATCTATGCATCAAAAGATGCTGATTTCGCTCAGAAGGCAAGGCAGGAAGCTTTAAAAATACAACAGGAAATGGCTGTAATTATGCAGGCGGAATAATAAAACAAAGCATTTGTAAAGTTAAAACCATTAATTTTTTAATGGTTTTTTTATTTTAAATATAATCAGAATGAAATCTTATTCTTTAATCGATGCAGTCGGTATTGTACATACTTTTGATAAAGTACCGCAACGGATAGTTTCTTTAGTGCCTTCGCAAACGGAGTTATTGGTCGATTTAGGTTTAGAATCAAAAATAGTAGGGATTACTAAATTTTGTATCCATCCAAAACATTTAAAAAATACAAAATGCATTGTGGGTGGGACAAAAAAAGTCAATTATGATAAAATCAAAGCTTTAAAATCGGATGTTATTATTTGTAATAAGGAAGAAAACACCTTAGAAATTGTTGAAAATCTTCGTGCTGTATGTGCGGTGTGGGTAACCGATATCGTTACAATTGAAGATAATTTTAAAATGATAGAGGATTTTGGAAAGCTTTTAGATTGTAATATTGAAGCTAAGCTTTTGATCTCCGGATTGTCTTTTGCCCTGAGTGATTTCAAGCAATTTATAGAAAGAAAACCCATTCGGAAAGTAGTTTATTTTATCTGGAAGAATCCTTATATGGTTGCAGGTTCGGATAATTTTATAAATGAATTATTAAAATTAAACCGTTTTGAAAATATTTTTGAAAACCAACCCAGATATCCTGAAATGCAGCTTCAGCAAATAAATGAAGCAGCTGATTTGAATTTTATGTTTCTTTCTTCAGAACCTTATCCATTTAAGCAAAAAGATATTTTGGAAATGAAGGCGTTAGTAAACCAGCCTGGAATTATTTTAGTTGATGGTGAAATGTTTTCGTGGTACGGAAGCCATTTATTAAAGGCGTTTGCTTATTTTAAAGAACTGCATTTAAAATTATAATTCGCAGGATTCAGGAATTAATTTGTCTTGTTTTTTCTTAGTTGCAGGAGTTTCTTTTTGCTTTACTTTAATTAGTGCTTTAAATTCTTCCTGTAGCTTTTTTATCTCGCTTGTCTCTTTCAGTAATCCCTTCATAACAGTAAGTTTTTTGCAAATTTACAGTTTCATAACATTAAAAACCTAGTTTTTTATGTTAAGTTTAGCTTTTTAACGCTGTTTTGGAGTGAAAATTAAGAATTATATTAATTTTTTAACGCGGGGAAATTGCAATTGTACTGCTGGAAAAAAGGTGGAAAAAACAGTATATTAAGTGATTTGGTTTAAACCAAATGGTCTTAAAATAAAGAAGTGCCGGTATTAAATAATACCAGCACTTGTTTAACTAACCAAAACCAAATATAATAAATAACCAGTTCATTACATTGCAAAGATGCTACTAAATAGGCTTAAACGCTGTTAAGGTTTTGTTATTACTTTGTTGGTTATAAGTTAAGTTTTAAACATGTGTTTAAGAATGTAAAAAACGATTAAGAAAAAATTACGGTTTTGTTATTGTATACCATTGTTTTACGTTCAGCATGTAGTTTTATTGCTCTTGCTAACACACTTCTTTCTAAATCCCTTCCTTTAACAATGAAATCTTCTATAGAATGACTATGCGAGACTCTGGTAATATCCTGTTCAATTATCGGACCTTCATCTAGTTCCTCTGTTACATAATGGCTCGTTGCTCCAATAATTTTAACACCGCGGGCAAATGCCGAATGGTAAGGTTTTGCTCCCGGAAACGCAGGTAAAAAAGAGTGGTGAATGTTGATTATCTTGTTTTTGTACAATTCAATCAGTTGGGGAGTGATGATTTGCATGTATCTGGCCAAAACGATAAAATTGATGTTGTATTCTTTCAATAAAGCAATTTGTTGTTTTTCTCCTTCCTCTTTAATGTTTTTATGAAAAGGTACATGATGAAAAGGAATTCCAAAACGTTCGGCTACTCCTTTTAAGTCTTCGTGATTGCTTATAATCAGTGGAATTTCCAGAGGTAATTCACCTGCGCTGTAACGTCCTAAAATATCATATAAACAATGGTCGTATTTAGAAATAAAAAGTGCCATTCTGGGTTTGTATTCCTGAGTATAAATTTCCCAAGACATATTGAATTTATCAGCGAGGTTGTTTTGGAAATCTTTTTTAATTAATTCCAGATCCCAGTTTTGAGTACTGAATTCGCATTCTAAACGCATGAAAAAAACATTTTCATTAGCATCAACATGCTGATCCAGATAGATGATGTTTCCTTCTATTGCTGCAATATAGTTAGTTACTGATGAGATAATTGCTTTTTGATCCTCGCAGTGGATCAGGATGGTTATTTTTTGCATTTTTTAATTATTACTTTCTTTCTGTAAATTTTTTAATTTATTTGTTGTCCTGCATCGCAAATACTCTTTGTAGTAAAGGAGTTGTTCTGGCGCTGATGTTATTTCGGATGTTTTTTTCTTCAACGGCAACCATTTTAAAGACACCGTTCATGGCCTGATTTGTAACGTAATCTGTTAAATCCGGATTTACTTTAGTAACCAGTGGAATGCTGTTGTATTTTGTAATGATGTTTGCCCAGACTTTATCAGCACCTACTTTTGAAAATGAATTTTTGATTACAGGGTTGAATTTACTGTATAAAGATGTAGAAGTGCTGTTTTGTAAATAGGTCGTTGTTGAAGTGTCATTGCCCAGTAAAATTCCTTTAGCGTCAGTAAATGACATGTTTTTAACTGCTGATACAAATATGGGTGTGGCTTCTTTTACGGCATCTTCTGCAGCACGGTTGAGTACTTTTAGTCCTTCATCAGCTAATGAGCTTAATCCTATTCGCCTTAATCCGGTATCTACTTTTCTCAGTTCTTCAGGAAGCAGAATTTTTACGGCTTCGTTTTTATAAAAACCATCTGTAGCTGTGAGTTTACTCACTTGTTTTGTGATACCATTATTTAATGCTTCTTTTAATCCGTTGGCAATATCAATTGTTCCGGTAGTTCCGGTTTGAGGCATTTGACTAAGGACTTGTTGCATCTCTGCACAACTAAAAAAACTAAACACTAGCAGGAAAGGAAATATTTTTTTCATTTTAAAGAATGTCTTTATTTGTTTTTATATTATTGTTGTCAAAAATACTATTTATTATAATAAGTACTCACTTAGATTATTTATTGCTTAAAAAAATAAATAGAGATATATTTTAAGGGGCTTTTGTTAAATTTACAGAAAAATCAACCCAGAAAGCAAATGGCCTTTTTAAATAAAATTAATCTGAAAGCAGTATTAGACAGAAATACAGGATTTGGTACCAATGCAAATAGTTACGGTGGTCGTTTTGTAAATAAAGACGGAACTGCTAATGTTCAGAAACAGGGAATGCATTTTTTGCATCGTATCAGTTGGTATCATACGATGATTGATATGCCGATTTGGAAGTTTATGTCGGTTATATTTATTTTTTATTTACTCATAAATTTATTTTTTGCATCAGTCTATTTTGCTATAGGAATTGAACACCTCAATGGTATCCCGGGAACAGATAGCAATTGGGTTAAATTTGGTCAGGCTTATTTTTTCAGTGCGCAAACATTTACCACTGTTGGTTATGGTCATATAAGTCCGGTTGGTTTTTTTACCAGTTTACTTGCGGCTGCGGAAGCCTTGGTGGGTTTACTCAGTTTTGCTATTGCTACAGGTTTGTTTTTTGGAAGATTTAGTAAGCCTACGGCTTTTTTAAAATTTTCACACAATGCACTTATTGCACCCTATGGTGGTATTTCGGGATTGATGATCCGCATGACACCTTTTAAAAACACTAATTTTACTGATGCCGAAGCAAAAATGACCTTAGGGATGAGTGTTGAGGAGAACGGCATAAAAGTCAATAGATTTTATTCCTTAAACCTGGAGCTGGAAAAAATTAATTCATTGACTTTGAGTTGGACTTTAGTGCATCCTATAACCCAGGAAAGTCCTTTGTATCAGTTCAACAAAGAAGATTTTGAAAATATTACAGGGGAGATTTTTGTTTATATTAAAACTTTTGATGATATGTTTTCAAACACAGTTGCTACCAGAACATCGTATACTTTTGACGAAATTATTTATGGAGCTAAGTTTGTGAACATGTATTACAGAAGTGATGATAATTCTAAAACTATTCTGGATTTAGATAAGTTAAATGAATATGAAGAAGTGGTCTTTAATTAGTTCGTGACAAATAAACTTTGTAAAAATAAAAACATATATTTGTTTAATCTTATTTTGAAATAGATGAACAATATAAAAAATGTTTTTAGTATCAAAGATCTTGAAAATCTATCAGGAATAAAGGCGCATACAATACGGATATGGGAAAAAAGATATCAGATTCTGGAACCCATGAGAACAGATACGAATATACGGTTGTATGACCTGGTGAGTTTGCAAAAACTACTGAATATTACTTTTCTACATGAATATGGTTATAAGATTTCTAAAATAGCCACGTATAAAGAAGCTGAAATTCCTCAGCTAGTCAATCAGATTGTCTCAGCTAAAAATTCTAAAAATCATGCTTTGAGTGCTTTCAAAATGGCAATGATGAACTTTGATCAGCAATTATTTTTTAATACTTATGATTGGTTAGCAGCCGAAAAATCTTTTCAGGAAATTTTTTTAGATGTTTTTATTCCGCTTTTAGAGGAGATAGGGGTTTTGTGGCAAACAGATACTATAACGCCTGCTCATGAACATTTTATTAGTTATTTAGTACGTCAGAAAATAGTTTTAAATTCAGAAAAACTTCAGATTTTAAATCCTGTTCGTCAGGATAAAGTTTTTGTATTATCACTTCCGTTAAATGAAATTCACGAACTGGGTTTAATGTATCTGCATTATGAAATTCTTTCAAAAGGATATAAAAGTATCTATTTAGGAGAAAGTATGCCAATACAAAATTTAAAAGATCTTAAAAAACATTTTGATAACATTGTGTACGTTTCTTATTTGACCATTAAACCGGACAGAGATCAGATTAATAATTATATTGAAGAAATGGTGAAGGAGTTGCATGGTGATGAAACTGAGTTGTGGTTTACAGGAAGATTAGTTTCGTTAATTAATTCAGAAAAAGTAAAAGATAAAATTACTGTTATTGATTCCATTTCGGATTTTAATTCTAAGTTGTAATTTTGTTTAATATTTTTGTATATTTGTTAAACAAATGAAAAAGAAAATTACAATAATAGGATCTGGTTTTTCAGCATTATCTGCTGCTTGTTATCTGGCAAAAAGCGGTCATGAAGTATTGGTCTTTGAAAAGAACGGGACAATAGGGGGAAGGGCAAGACAGCTAAAAAAAGACGGCTTTACTTTTGATATGGGACCAAGCTGGTATTGGATGCCGGATGTTTTTGAGCGTTTCTTTGCTGATTTTGGAAAGACAACAACTGATTATTATGAGCTTATAAAGCTGTCTCCGGCCTATCGGGTCTATTTTGGAATCAATGAATTCATAACCATAGCAGATAATCTGGATGAAATAGCGGCGACTTTTGAAAATACAGAAGAAGGGAGCGGAAAACAGCTTAGGGCTTTTATTGCAGGGGCTAAAAGTAATTATGATATTGCCATTAAAGATTTGGTGTATCGGCCGGGAGTTTCTCCCTCAGAATTAATCACCGTAGAAACGACGAAGAAAATCGGACAGTTTTTTAGCAACATCAGTCGGGATGTTCGCAAAAAATTCAAGAATGAAAAACTCATTCAGATTTTAGAATTTCCTGTTTTATTTCTTGGAGCCAAACCTTCTGATACACCTTCTTTTTACAGCTTTATGAATTACGCCGATTTTGGTCTGGGGACCTGGCATCCTAAAACAGGAATGTTTGATGTAGTTCGGGCAATGGAAAGTTTAGCAACAGAATTAGGGGTACAGTTTTTTGTCAATTCGAATATTGAAAAAATAGTTGTCGAAAATAAAACAGCCACGGCTATTATTGTAAATGGTAAAAAAATAGCGTCTGATTTGGTCTTAAGTGGCGCCGATTACCATCATACAGAAACTTTACTAGATACAGAGCACAGAATGTATTCAGAACAGTACTGGGAAAGTCGTGTTTTTGCACCCTCATCTTTATTGTTTTATGTAGGTTTTAATAAAAAATTAAAAAACATTTCACATCATGCGTTATTTTTTGATACTGATTTCAATCAGCATGCAAAAGATATTTATGATCAACCTAAATGGCCGGACGAGCCTTTGTTTTATGCAAACTTTCCTTCGTTGACTGATGAAACAGCTGCACCCGAAGGAATGGAATCAGGTTTTTTCTTAGTACCGCTTGCACCGGGTATTAATGATTCCGAAGCATTAAGAGAACAGTATTTTGATAAAATAATCGAACGTTTTGAGATTATTACGCAGCAAAATATTAAAGATAATATTATATTTAAGCAATCCTTTTGCAAAAATGATTTTGTAGAACAATACAATTCGTATAAAGGAAATGCATACGGAATGGCAAATACTTTATTACAAACTGCTTTTTTAAGGCCAAAACTGAAAAGTAAAAAAGTTCGTAATTTATATTTCACAGGACAATTAACAGTTCCGGGACCAGGTGTTCCTCCGGCATTAATATCCGGAAAATTAGTATCTGATTTGATAGATAAACAATTTCTAAAAGTATAGTTATGAAGCAGTTATTTGATGATGTTTCCTTTAAATGCAGTAAATTAGTAACAAAGAATTACAGTACTTCTTTTTCTTTGGCAGTTTATATGCTTTCACCAAGTATCAGAGATGCTATTTACAGTATTTATGGTTTTGTACGTTTTGCTGACGAAATTGTAGATTCTTTCCACGGTTTTGAAAAAGAAACGCTGATTAATGATTTCGAAAAAGAATATTACAAAGCGTATCATTCCGGGATTAGTCTGAATCCGATTTTAAATTCTTTTCAGCATACCGTCAAACAATATAATATTGATGACAATTTAATTCAGGCTTTTTTAAAAAGTATGAAAATGGACCTCGTTAAATTAGATTATGAGTCAAAAGCTGAATACGAAGAATACATTTATGGTTCAGCTGATGTAGTGGGACTGATGTGTTTAAAAGTATTTGTTGACGGAAAAGAATATAAATACGAAGCTTTAAAAGCCGAAGCCATGCGATTGGGATCTGCTTTTCAAAAAGTAAATTTCCTGCGTGATTTAAGAGATGATAATCTTATTTTAAACCGCAATTATTTTCCCGGAGTAGATTTAAAATCATTTGATGAAAATGCTAAAAAAGCAATTATCAATGAAATAAAAGAAGATTTTAGAATTGCTTATCAGGGAATTGTGAAATTACCCATAGAAGCAAAATTTGGCGTCTACACTGCATATGTATACTATAAAAAATTGCTTAAAAAACTGGAAAGTACACCCTGTCACGATATAGGAAATGCCAGAATCAGAGTTTCTAATTATACTAAAGCAACACTCTTAGCCCAATCGTTTGTTACTTATAAATTGCGACTGATTGAATAAATAACCGATTTTAAAAACTAAAAAATGATTTATTTTTTAATTACAATAGCTATTTTTTTATTGATGGAATGTGTCACCTGGCTCACGCATAAGTATATCATGCACGGACTTATGTGGTATTTTCATGAAGACCATCATCAGCCTAAATACGAACATGTGTTTGAACGCAACGACATTTTTTTTGTAATTTTTGCCATTCCCAGCATCGTACTTTTTTATTACGGAGTAGAGGGTGGCATAAATTACCTTTTTTTCATTGGTCTCGGCATTACCCTTTACGGAATTTGTTACTTTCTGATTCACGATGTTCTCATTCACCAGCGATTCAAGTGGTTCAGGAATACAAAAAACAAATATTTAATAGGTTTAAGAAAAGCGCATAAAGTACACCACAAGCATTTAGGAAAGGAAGACGGCGAATGTTTCGGGATGCTTTTTGTTCCTTTCAAGTACTACAAAATGTAGCATAATTTGGGCGTGTCCTTTTTTGAAAAAAACAAGAAAAATGTTTTTTCAAAAAAAGGTCGGGCTATTCGTTACAATCTTTATGTTTTTAAAGAAAAAACATAAAGGATTTTCACTACTATCCCTCACGCAACTCACTTTGTCTGATAAAACAAACTCATGAAAGTATATTCAAAACAAACAATCCAATATGTCAATGCTACCCTTGAAGAATGTTGGGCATTTTTTTCCAGTCCGGCTAATTTGCAAAAAATAACACCGCAATCCATGGGGTTTCAAATCACTGATTTTGATGGTAAAAATATGTATGCAGGTCAAATTATTCAATACAAAGTATCACCACTTTTAGGAATTAAATTACCCTGGGTTACCGAAATCACTTTTGTAAAGGAAAATAATTACTTTATAGACGAACAACGTTTTGGGCCTTATACTTTATGGCATCACAAACACTTTTTTGAGCCCGCAGAAAAAGGAGTAAAAATGACTGATTTAGTGCATTATGCTTAGCCATTGGGTTTCATTGGGCGTATCATGAATACGCTGGTGGTTAAAAATAAACTCAAAGAAATTTTTGAATACCGCGAACAAAAAATTAACGAAATTTTTAATAATAAGTGATGAGTAAAGCAACTGTTTCTTTTTTCTGGTTTCGACGGGATTTACGGTTAGAAGACAATATTGGATTGTTTCACGCTTTAAAATCTGATTTTCAGGTAATTCCCTTATTTATTTTTGATGAAGCTATTTTAGACAGTTTACCTAAGGATGATGCCAGAGTAGGGTTTATTTATGAAACACTTTCTAAAATAAATTCAGAATTGAACCAAACAGAGAGTTCATTATTAATAAAAAAAGGAAAACCCCGTCAAGTCTGGCAAGGGCTCCTTGAAGAATTTGATATAAAAGAAGTTTTTTTTAATAAAGATTATGAGCCTTATGCAATAGAGCGGGATGAAAGTATTTGCCAGTTATTAGAAGCGCATCAATGCATCACTTTTTCTTTTAAAGACCAGGTAATTTTTGAAGAAAAAGAAATCACAAAAGCTGACGGTTTGCCTTATACGGTTTACACACCTTATAAAAATAAATGGCTGGAAAAATACGATCAGGAAAACCCCATCCGGGAATATGATACTTCTCAACTCTTTTCTAATTTTTATAAAAGCAATTTCGATTTTCCTTCTTTGGGACAAATTGGGTTCGTAGAAAGTTCTATAAAAGTACAAGCCTATGAACTTGATAATATAGATAATTATCAGGAAACACGTGATTTTCCGGCTGTTGATTCCACTTCGTATTTGTCGCCACATTTGCGTTTTGGAACGGTAAGTATCCGAAAAATGGTCAATTTTGCTGCAAAAACCAATGCTGTTTTTTTAAGCGAATTAATCTGGAGAGAGTTTTTTATGCAAATTCTCTATCATTTTCCTAAGGTAGTGACGCAGAATTTCAAATCAGCTTATGATGGAATTCAATGGCGTAATAACGAAGAAGATTTTAAACGCTGGTGTACCGGAAATACCGGTTATCCCATGGTGGATGCAGGAATGCGACAGCTGAATGAAACTGGGTATATGCACAATCGGGTCCGTATGGTTGTAGCGAGTTTTCTTTGCAAGCATTTGATGATTCAATGGCAATGGGGTGAAGCTTATTTTGCCGAAAAATTATTGGATTATGATTTATCGGCGAATGTTGGTAACTGGCAATGGGCAGCGGGAACGGGTTGTGATGCTGCACCTTATTTCAGGGTTTTTAACCCAGAGATTCAATTAAAAAAATTTGATGAAAAAGGAATTTACGTCCGCAAATGGATTTCGGAATTCGATTTGGGATACGGCGAACCTATGGTTGATCATGCCTTTGCAAGAGACAGAGCGATTGCAACTTACAAAGCTGGAATCTTGAAATGATTTTGTTTCTTTTTAATCAAGCAAAAAAGAAAATTAGTAAACCATAATTTTACTTATAAAACGGTATTAGTTACAAAAAAAGAATCTTCTCTATTTTAGTTTTCTGATCAGATTCCTCCTTCGTCGCAAGGACAACAATGGTGACTATTTTATCAATCTCTTCAACATTCCCTCAAAAATAAACCCATGGAATGGTAAAACGGAATACCAGTACAGTTTTCCTAAAATTCCCCGAGGCCTGAAAGTAGCCGACTGATACAGTGTGTTTCCAATAATTTTGAATTCGAGCCAGGCTTCTCCCGGAAGTTTCATTTCGGCAAATAAAATTAATTTTCCTTCCTCTTTGTTAGCATATAAAATCCGCCAAAAATCCAATACATCACCCGAATGAAGGTTACGTTTGTTAGTTCGTCCGCGTCGTAGTCCTACACCTCCAAATATTTTGTCCATAAATCCTCTGATATTCCATAGCCAACTACCATAATACCATCCTGTTTCTCCGCCAATAGACCAAATGCGATTTATAGTAAATTCACGGTTTATGATTTCTTTTTTGCGTCTGTCAATAAAACAATCTTTTTTAGGCACTTTTAGGTATTCACTAAGATTGTTTTTAAAGCGTCCGCTAATTAAGGAATCTTTCCAGCTTGATGCTACCTGATCTTCTTTTATTTTCATCAAAGCTTTGGATAATGCTTTGTCATAGGACATAGGTTTTACTTTCAATAATTCATTGATTTTAGTATCCTTGCATATCACTTCCACTTTCATGCTGCTTACTAATGCGGTAGCTAATTTATAAGAGGTTGAAGTTACAAAATACAACCAGTACGATGACAGTTTTGGTGTCATTACGGGCACCGTAAATATCCATCGGCGTAGATTTTTTGCTTTGGCGAATGCCAGAAGCATTTCTTTATATGTGAGAATATCAGGACCTCCAATATCAAAATTCTGATTGTACGTGAGTGGATTCAACAATGATTTGGTCAGGAATTCTAACACATCATTGATGGCAATTGGCTGACATTTGGTATTGAGCCATTTGGGCGTAATCATCACGGGAAGTTTGTTAACCAAATCCCGGATAATTTCAAATGATGCGCTTCCGGAACCGACTATAATTCCTGCTCTTAAGGTAGTCATGGCAAAAGTTCCCGAATTGAGAATCTCTTCTACTTGTTTTCGTGATGATAAATGTTTGGATAATGATTTGTCATTAACAATTCCGCTCAGATAAATCACTTGTCCGGCTTGAGTCTGATTGATTCTTTCTGTAAAGTTTTCAGCCGAAATTCTTTCCAGTTCATCATAATTATCCGAAGATCCGGACATGGAATGAATCAGGTAATAAGCTGCATCAATGGATTCAGGAATATTTAATAAGCTTTCTTTTTTTAGAAAATCAACTTCAATAACTTGTATGTTTTCTTTAAATTCAACAGGGATATAAAATCTGTTTTTATCTCTTACACAGCATACCACATTATGACCTTTTGACACAAGAAGAGGCAAAAGTCGTTTCCCAATGTAGCCCGTGGCACCTGTTAAAAGGATTTTCATGATGTTATATCTTAAATGTTACGATGCCGTAGTCCATTTCAAAAATTTGTCCTGAAATTGATTTTGCCTTTTCGGAAATTAAAAAATCAGCCATTTGAGCTACTTCATTAGGTTGCAGATAGTCTTTCATGGGATGACGCTGAATCATATTTTCTTTCATCCGTTCATTTCTCAGGATATTCAAAGAAAGCGAAGTTTCAGTTATCGTGGGAGCAATGGCATTGATTCTTACTGTCGAAGCTAATTCGGCTCCCAGTGATTTTACCAACCCTTCAACTCCTGCTTTTGCGGAAGCAATGCTGCTATGAAAAGGCATTCCTAGTTTTACCGCAACTGTGCTAAAGAGTAAGATTGATGGATTGTTTCCTTTTTTTAAAGCAGCTAAGTATTTCTGAATGGTTTTTACTGCTCCAATTACATTGATTTCAAAATCATTCCTGAAATCATCTATGCTTAAATTTCCGAAGGGTTTGAGATTAATAGAACCCGGACAATAAATAAGAGTGTCAACAGTTTCAATTTCCGGAAGCTCATCCTTTAAAACATCAACCGTAAAATGCTTGAGGTTTGGATGAATATTCTCAGGTGCAGATCTGCTGAGGTTGTAAACAAAATTATTTTCTAATTGTTGCAACAATACAGCATTTCCAATCCCTTTACTTCCACCAATGATTACAATGTTTTTCATTTTAAATTTCTGTTGTTGTATTATCTTTTTGAAATTTTATTGTTATTAATCTGTCTCTGTCTGCTGCATTTAAAACGCCCTTCTGTAAAATTTCTTAACTTCTCATGTTTAGTTTTACGAGTTTGAACTCTTTTCCGCCACATTTTAAAACTTGATGACTTCATTTCACGACGCATCAAATTAATAACCTGTTCTTCTTTTAAACCAAATTGCAACTCTATAGCCTCGAAAGTGGTACGGTCTTCCCAGGCTATTTCAATGATGCGGTCTTTATCTAAATCAGAAAATTCAATTTTCATTTTGATATTTTAAATAATTATTAACCACAATTTTAGCCTTCAGGTCGAACATCAGATTGTATAAACCAAAGAAAGTTCTGTTCATATAAATAAAATGTTTGGAGCCGCGGTTTCCATTCATTTTTTTAAGATTGGTATCTTTGGAAAAACGTTCTCCTAATTGAGCTATGTTAGCAAAGAATATTTCATCTGAAAAATCAAAAGTTTCCGTTTGGAAGGGTTTGGTAAAAAGAGATAGTAAATCATAGAACATTTGGGTGAAATAAGTAATTTCTTCCGGAGTGTCATCTGTTCTCAGGATTTCTAGTTCGAATAATTTTTTTCGAAAAAGTTCAGTATCATCAATAACATCTTTATTGATAAGTTCGAAATAAGGAATGTAAAAGTCATTCGGAATTTGTTTCATGCATCCAAAATCAAGAGCTACCAATTCCTTTTTATCATTAATCAGGAAATTTCCCGGATGGGGATCAGCATGAACTTTTTTCAGAATATGAATTTGGTACATGTAAAAATCCCAAAGTGCCTGACCTGTTTTATTAGCAATTTCCGGATTTGAATTTTTAAATTCTGATAAATGTACTCCTGTCATCCAGTCCATTGTAATAATTTTCTCTGAAGAAAACTCAGGATAATATTCCGGAAAAACCAGATTCTTTATTTTTTTACAAGCCTCTGCTACTTCCTTACTCTGTTTAAGTTCCAGTAAATAGTTGGTCTCTTCAATTAGTTTGTCTTCTACTTCTTTAAAATATTTATCGGAATCTTTTCCCTGCAGATTAAACATTCGGATAGCTATTGGTTTAACCAGAGCCAAATCAGAAGAAATGCTGTTAGCCACACCAGGATATTGGATTTTTACTGCTAGTTTTTTGTTGTCTTTTACCGCCAGATGCACCTGACCAATACTCGCAGCATTGACTGATTCAGCATTAAATTCATCAAAAATTTCATAAGGCGTTTTACCAAAATTAGATTTGAAGGTTTTTAAAACTAATGGTGCCGAAAGCGGTGGGACAGAAAACTGCGACAATGAAAATTTTTCTACGTAAGCCTGAGGCAGGAAATTTTTGTCCATGCTCAGCATTTGTGCCACTTTAAGCGCACTTCCTTTCAGACTCTTTAATCCGTCATAAATATCTTCGGCATTATTCTCGTTTAATTTATCACGGCTTAAGTCAGAATTGACTATTTTTTCACCATAATATTTTAAATAATTAACACCTATTTTAGCTCCGGTTTGTACCAGTTTGGTTGCGCGCTCAATTTTTGAAGTGGGGATATAATCGATTGTTTTCATGAGTTATGTTGCATTTTTTCTTTAAAAATAAATTTTCCAAAATCGATTAAGCTATTGAGAGGTGCTACATTTATTAATTCAAAACTTAATTTCACGGATTTTTCAATATAAACATCAGTTTTTTCAAAATTAGGAGAACCGTCTTCAAGCCAGAATTTTAATGTGAATAGAAATTGAATCCATGCACTTTCCTGAATTGCTTTTTCCTGAAATTCCTGTATTTTTTCTTGTTGAATTCTTACTTCATCTGAAGTGATTCCGGCAATGAAATTTTTAAAATGAATTCTTAAGTCTGAAAGCTGCTTCAGGTTTTTTAACTGATTCTTGTTTTCGTTCAGACTCATTGTTACATAACTTCTGTTAGCAGCCAGTAGTTCGAAAAATGTAAAGTAAAAACTTAATAGTTTACTTTTCATATCATACGATTCGTAGTTTGGATCTTTAGAAAGCAATTCAACCGTTTTTTCTAAAAACAAAGTATAGATTTCTTTTTCGATACTTTCTAAATTCCCAAAGAATGCATAAAATTCTACTTCTGTAAATCCATTTATTTTAGAAAAAAGATATACTGATTTTGGTTTTTCATTGTGTTCTAATGTGTAATCCATATACATGGATACAACTGCGTCTTTAGTGAGTTTTATTTTTTTAGTTGCCATTTTTTATATGTTTTATTTAGAACATAAAGATAATGAATTGTTTAACCATAATGTGTTAATGTTAAACAAAATAAGTTTGTATCTTTGAAATAAACTGCAAAAAGTGATTTTATGAAAAAAAACATACTGATAAGCGGGGGAACCGGATTTGTTGGAAGGCATCTAACGAAATTGTTAGTTGCCAATGGCTTTTCGGTTTCTATCTTGAGCAGGACAAAAAAAGAAAATACCGAAACTATTTTTTACTATACATGGGATGTTGAAAAACAAACGATGGAAGAAGAGGCAGTTCAAAAAGCAGATTATATTATTCATTTAGCAGGTGCTAATATTGCTGGAAAACCCTGGACTAGTAAGCGTAAAAAAGAAATTGTAGCGAGCAGAGAACAAGCTGCAAAATTGCTGTATGTCACATTGGTAAAAATGAATAAACAAATAGAAGCTTTTGTTACCGCATCAGCAGTAGGAATTTATGGTGCTATGAACGGTCGGGCTATTTGCCATGAAGAAATGCAGCCTGCAAATGATTTCTTAGGATTGACATGCCAGAAATGGGAAGCAGCGGCTGATACTTTTGAGAAAGTAGGAATTAGAACTGTAAAAATCAGAACTGGTTTAGTAATGGGAGAAAATGATGGTTTTCTAAAAAAATTAGCTCCTGTTTTTAAATTTAAACTGGGAGCTGTTTTAGGTTCCGGAAAACAATACATGCCCTGGATTCATATTGATGATTTGTGCAGGATATATATAGAAGCCATACAAAATCCGGAAATGCGAGGAGCTTATAATGCGGCTGTTTCTGATGATACTACTAATGAGTCATTTTCAAGGGTTCTAGCAAAAGTGTATGGATATAAATTATGGTTGCCTAATGTCCCTTCCTTTTTGATCCGATTAGTTTTGGGCGAAATGTCTAAATTGCTTTTAACAGGGAGAAGAGTTTCCAATGCAAAAATCAGGACACTCGGTTTTGAATTCAGACATACCAATTTAGAAGCTACACTGAAAGATTGTTTGGCCGTATGATTATTGAAGTTCAGCATTGACTGATACATTTACATTTTTAGATATTTTGCTGCGTACTATAAAAGGAATGTCAATCTTAAAATCATCAGTGTTTAATGTAAAATCAGATTGAATGGCAATTTTATCTTTGTTTGTTTTATAAAGTGTTGCAGGCACTCTGATGTTCTTAGTTACACCATGAATGTTGATTTTTCCTTTAATGTAATATTCATTTGGAATGTCATTGATTTTTTGAAAAGAAAGTTTTTCAATTTGACCTTTAAAAATGGCTTTTGGATATTTTTTGCTTTCCATATAATTAGCGTTAAAATGATCCTGCATCAGACTTCTTTCAAATTGAAAATCCTGAATTAGCGTCACAAAAGTAATATTCCCGTTTTTAGTATTGAAAAACACATGAAGTTTATTGTTTTCTGCCGCTACTGCTTCATAAAAAGGAACTGAAGCCTCAAAAGTAATCCTGCCATTAGTTGTCATTTTCTTGTCCTGAGCAACTATTGGAAAACTTAAAAAAAATAAAAATAAGAGTACTATTTTTTTCATGGCAACTTCAATTTTTCTACTTAAAGTTAGAAAAAAAATGCCAAAAATCCTAATAAAAAGAAATGGAATATGCCTGAAATCAGTTCTTTTATTTCTCCTGAAAAAAGTAAAAAAACTTTTTCGCTTTAAGGCTGTAGCGGTTTAATCAATCAATTTATTGTCATCTTTTTGTGCCCGGGCCAGGATACTTTCCGGGAGTGCTTTTTTAGCTTTGGCTCCCATCTTTTTTAATTTTTCTACCCGTACGATCAGGTTTCCGCTGCCGTCCACCAGTTTGTTCATAGCTCCGCTATATTCGGTTTTTGTTTCGTCAATCTTTTTACCAATTTTAATCAAATCGGCTACAAAACCTTCAAATTTGTCATATAAAGCACCTGCCTGGCGCGCAATTTCAAAAGCATTTTCCTGTTGTTTCTGATTGGTCCACATACTGTCAATAGTACGTAAAGTGGCTAATAGTGTAGCCGGTGTAACAATTACAATGTTTTTTTCGAATGCCTTATTGTACATAGCGCTGTCTTCATTTAAGGCAATGGCAAAGGCGGGTTCGATAGGGATAAAAAGTAATACAAAATCAGGACTTTCTATCTGATATAAATCCTGATAACTTTTATTTCCTAATTGTTCTACATGTCGTTTGATGGAATTGACATGCTCTTTTAGATAAATAATTTTTAAAGCATCGTCTTCTTCATTGATGTATTTTTCATAAGCTGTCAGAGAAACTTTTGAATCCACAATCATCTTTTTTCCGTCAGGTAAATTAATCACCACATCAGGAAAAACACGATTTCCATCCTGAGAAGTAAAACTTTGTTGTACTTCGTATTCGCGTCCTTTTTCCAGTCCTGATTTCTCCAGCACACGTTCTAAAACGAGTTCGCCCCAGTTTCCCTGCATTTTACTGTCACCTTTTAAAGCTTTGGTCAAATTCAGGGTTTCTTTACTCATCTGAAGATTCATTTCCCGTAATCCCAGAATTTGTTGGCGTAAAGCCGCATGGTAATCGATACTTTCTTTATGGGTATCTTCGACTTTCTTTTCGAATAACTGAATTTTATCCTGTAATGGAGACAAGATGTTTTTCATGTTTTCTTTATTCTGCTCTGTAAACTTATTCGATTTTTCGTCTAAAATTTTATTAGCCAGATTTTCAAATTCTTTGGTGAATTTCTCCTGTAATTTTTCTACTTCGTCTTTTTGTTCTTTGTTTCTTTCCCAGAGATTATCAAAATCTACTTCTTTTTTTGAAAGCTGGATGGCCAGACTGTCTTTTTCGTTTCGAATAGTTTCTTTTTCCTGATTGCTGATTGCTAATTGTTTTTCAAACTGGATTTTCTCATTTGAAAGTTGTTCTCTCAATTGATTGATTTGTGAATTAAACGAAATTAATTTTTCTTCCAGACTTGTTTTTTCGGACAGAAAGCGAGCAGAAAACAGCAGTTTTCCAATAAAAATACCAATAGCAAGTGCAATAATAAATGACAATAAAAAGGGAAAAAGATCTGACATATAATAGTTTTACAGGTAAAGTAAGCAAAAATAAAGATTAATGATGATTCTGCCTCTTTTTTTATTCAAATCAGTATTACTTTTTTAAACTGTTTTAACGCAACCATTTATATACTTATCAATCTATTTATAACTAAACCGAATTCGTGTTATGAGAAAGCTAAGCATTTTGTTTTTGTCTGTTTTTATACTTTTTTTTGTCGTTTCAGGATGTAAAAATGAAGAAAACGAAACTCAAAATGTAACAGCTATTTACGGAACCTGGTATTGGAAACAATCCAGAGGAGGAATAAACGGAAAAGAGATAATAACTCCGCAGGGAACAGGAGTTGATAAGAAATTAGTTTTTAATACCAATAAAAAATTGACTGTTTTTACTAATGAGGTAGAAACAGGAAATTATACTTATACAATCACAAAGGGAAACAGTATCTTTGATGATAAAAAACATTATTTATTGACTTTTAATGATATGGCTTATGTAATTCAGTCACTTGATAATACGAATCTGAGTATTCAGGATAATTTTGCAGACGGGTATGTTTTGACATATACTAAGTGAATGTTTAATTTTGTTTCCGTTAAACTGTTTTAAGAGTTAATTTTTTGAAAGAACCATTAGACCATTATATCCGAAAATGTATCGAAAATGATAGAGGAGGACAACAGAAGATTTATCAGTTGTTTGCTCCTGTATTGTATGGTCTGTGTCTTAAATATATGAAGAATGAAGAGGATGCCAAAGATGTTTTTCAGGAAGCATTTGTGATTGCGTTTCAAAAAATGAGTCAATATAGGTTTGAAGGCAGTTTTGAAGGCTGGCTCAAACGGATTTTTATTAACAAGCTAATAGAAACTTTAAATAAGAGGAAAAGGGATGTTCTTTTTGTAGATGAAATGTATCAGGAAGATCTGGTCGATGATGAAGAGGATATAGTTTCTTTTTCACTTCCTCAGGAAAAATTATTAGAAATTATTCAGCAATTACCGGATCAGTACCGCTTAGTATTTAATCTGTATTTTTTTGAAAAAATGAAACATAAAGAAATTGCTGTTTTACTGAATATTTCAGAAGGAACTTCTAAATCTAATCTGAACAGGGCAAAAAGTAATTTACAAAAAAAAATAACAGCATTAATGGCTTCGAAAAATAGTTAAAAAAGAAGGCAACAAAAGATATTATGAAAAAAGATAACATAGAGAAACTATTTTCTTCACTGGAAGATTTTTCTAAAAATCCTCCGGATGATTTATGGATGGGGATTGAGGAAAAATTAGACCATCCTGATAAGAAAACAGCATTGCCTTATTGGTGGTTCGTTGCTGCAAGTTTAGTGATAGGTTTAGGACTTTTTATCACTTTTAATTCCGGCTCTAAAGACAATTTAATGACTAATCCTGTTAAGAACGGAGTCGTTAATCAGTTAAAATCCAGTGACAGCGAGGAAAAAGACAAGGTAAGTAATAAAGTGATTCCCAATAAAGGAAAACAAGAGAACATTATTAACAGTAAAATTTCAAATTCATTAGTTGAAAATGAAAATTCGGAAAAATCTTCGTCAGCAAATGAACCAACTGTTATAGTTAGAGAAAAAAATCAGCCATCTCATAACGACAAAACTGTTGTGATAACATCAAACAAAGATAATGTATCGTTTAAAGGTTCAGAAGAAAATAAAAATCAAATAAAAGACAACGGAATCGCTGAAAAAGGAAATCAAATTGCGGAATCAAATACAGCCAGTACAGAAAAAAAAGATGTTAAGATAAAAGATAATTTAGCTTCAACAAATTTGGAAGAAAATGCTCTGGCTGCTATTGCAAAAGGACAGGAAAATCAACAGAAAAAAGCAGTAATTGAAGATAGATGGTCGTTGCAGGTGTTTGCGGGAGTAAATAGTTCTCAGAATTTAAAAAACCAAAAAACATTAGGAAATACGATTGAATCCCAAAAAGGGCATAGTTACGGTGTAAAAACAAATTACAAACTCAATAGCCGGTGGGCGGTAAGTACGGGTTTGAAAATAAGTGAATTAGGGCAGCAGGTGGCCAATGTTTCCTATGTGAATCAGTCTGAAAATCTCCTTAATATATCTAAGGCACCTTTTGCTTCACCGCAGGAAAAAGGAGCAATTTCTACTAATTCTAATTATTTATTTATACCTAACAACAATGCTGAAAAAAATACAGCTTTAGCCAGTACTACTTTTTATCAAAAAGGAGATTTATCTCAAAAAGTACAGTATATAGAAATGCCAATGGAGATTTCGTATGCTCTTTTAAATAAAGGAAAAGCAAGAATCAACATGAATACCGGAGGGTTTATAGGTAAAATGATTTCCAATAAAGTATTGCTGGATAATAATCTGATTGGTGAAAATCAAGAAGTAAATGATGTGGTTTTTGGAACCGTTTTAAGCAGTACTTTACAGTATGAATTATTTAAAAAGACAAAAGTTTTTGTAGAACCGGGTATGAATTATTATACACAGCCAGTACAGAATCAGAATTTCAATCAGTTTCAGCTGATTTTAAATTTTGGATTGAATGTCTCTTTTTAAATCACTTCAAAAAGGAGTAAGACTGGGCTGATTTGTTTATTTTTGCGCTAAATTTTATTTAGCTCATGCCACATCAGCATTTTATTTTACATAAACCTTATGGCTATCTGAGTCAATTTATATATGAATTGAAACGGAAAAAGAAATTGTTGGGGGAATTACATGATTTTCCTGAGGGAACAATGGCTATTGGTCGTTTAGACGAAGATTCAGAAGGTTTATTATTACTCACAACTGATGGGAAAGTAAGTGAACAAATTCGTTCTAAGAAAGTCGATAAAGAATATTATGTTCAGGTAGACGGAATAATAACTCAGGAAGCTATTGAAGCACTTAAAAAAGGAGTTGAAATAGGTTTTAACGGGACTAAGTATATTACCAAACCCTGCGAAGCGCAATTCATAAAGGAAATTCCTAATTTTGGGGCCAGAGGAAAAAAAATCCGTGACGAGCGTCATGGACCCACTTCCTGGGCTTCGATAACGGTCAATGAAGGAAAGTTTCGTCAGGTGCGTAAAATGACTGCTGCTGTTGGATTTCCAACCTTACGTTTGGTTCGGGTTCGAATAGGAAATATTCATTTGAATGATTTACAATCAGGTGAAGTGATTGAAGTGGAGAATTTAAATAGCAATTTCAATGACATATAATGTCCAAGGACAATAAACAAATAACCGAATAAACAAATCATAATGCTCAACATTGTTTTAGTAGAACCTGAAATACCTAATAATACCGGAAATATTGGTCGTTTGTGTGTAGGAACCGAAAGTCGTTTGCATCTGATACATCCGTTTGGATTTGTTATTAATGATAAAAATTTAAAACGCTCGGGTTTGGATTATTGGGTACATCTTGACGTGACTGAATATCAGAATGTAAGTGAATGGCTGGAACAGATTCCTGATAAATCACGGGTTTTTCTTATGAGTTCTCATGCGGAGCAATCGTATTTAGAAACCGAATTTCAGGATGGTGACTGGTTGGTTTTTGGGAAAGAAAGTGTTGGTTTGAGTACGGAATTTTTAGCTTTGTTTGATAAAAAAAATCAATTAAAAATTCCCATGTCTCCTTTAATCAGGAGTTTTAATATTGCTAATTCGGTGGCTTTTGTAGTTGGAGAAGCTAAAAGGCAGATTGCAGGAAGAAGAATTTAGAATTTAGAAAATAGATTTTCTTAGTGAACTTAGTGAAAAACTTTGTGCTCTTTGCGGTTAAGAAATTACAAACTTTCCTTTCGTAGCATCAAAAACAATATGTTCATCTTTGAACAATGTATTAAAACTTCCTTTTGCAATAAAATTGCAAGGTTCATCCTGCATCACAGTTTCAGGAGTCATGATAATCATTTCGTCGCTTAATTGAATCGCCATATCAATATCATGAGTAGAAAATAAAATACATTTTTGAGTCTCCTGAGTGAGTTTTTTCAGAAGTTTAAATAATGCAACTTTATGTAATAAATCCAAATGTGTGGTAGGCTCATCTAAAATAATCAAAGGTGTGTCCTGTGCAAGAGCTCTTGCTACCAGAACTTTTTGTAATTGTCCGTCGCTGATTTCATAATGTTTTTTGGAAGCCAGATGTTCAATTTGGGTAAGTGCTAATGCCTGATTCACTTTTTCAGTATCTTCAGCTGTTAAGGTACCTATCCAGTTAGTGTACGGCTGCCTGCCCAGTGCGACCAATTCAAAAACCGTGAGATTACTAGGGGGTAATTTCTCAGTCAGAACAAGACTTAAGTTTTTGGCTAAAGCCAAAGCATTCATTTGGTGCACGTTTTTTTCGTTTAAAAAAACTGTTCCGGAAATTGTTTTTTGAATTCCGGTAATGGTGCGTAATAAAGTTGATTTTCCTACACCATTAGCACCAATAAGAGCAATGAGTTTCCCTTTTTCTAAGGTCAGGTCGATATCAGAAGCTATTATGGTTTGTTCTTTTTTATCCGAATAACCAATGCTTAAATTGCTTGCTTGTAATATGGTTTGAGATGGAATCATATTTATTGAGCCAGTGAAAACTGAGAATCATAAAGGTTTTTATAATAGCCCGATTCCTTGTTAATCAATTCCTGATGTGTGCCTTCTTCAACGATTAATCCTTTGTCCATAACGACAATTTTATCGGCATTAACAATGGTCGCTAATCGATGTGCAATCACAATCGAAGTTCTTCCCTTAGTAATTGTTTCGGTAGCACGCTGAATTAATTCTTCGGAATAAGTATCGATTGATGAGGTGGCTTCGTCTAAAATCAAAATGCTTGGATTGCTCACATAAGCTCTTAAAAAAGCAATCAGTTGGCGCTGTCCGGAAGAAAGCATTACCCCGCGTTCTTTTACGTCAAAATCATAATTATCGGGTAAACTCATGATAAAATTATGAACCCCAATTTCTTTTGCGGCAGCATAAACATCTTCACGGCTAATTTCAGGATTATTTAGCGTGATATTGTTGTAAATGGTATCCGCAAAAAGGAAAACGTCTTGCAATACAATCGCAATTTGTTTTCTTAGTGAACTCAAAGTATAGTTTTCTATATTATTATTATCAATACAAATCGTTCCGCTTTTTATTTCGTAGAAACGGTTTAATAAATTGATAATAGTAGATTTTCCGGCTCCGGTAGAACCTACAATAGCAATGGTTTCACCTGAATTTACCTTTAAATCAATACCTTTAATTACTTCTTCATCCTCAATATAACTGAAGTGAACATCTTTAAAAGTAATATTTCCATCAAAAACAGGTGCTTCAATTTTTCCGGTATCCTGGATTTGATCTTGGGTATCAATAATTTCAAAAACACGATTAGCAGCAATCATTCCCAGTTGCATCTCGTTGAATTTATCAGCAATCTGGCGTAAAGGGTTGAACAGCATTCCGATAAACATTGTATAGGAAAACAAATCTCCAAAAGTAGTGAAATTATCGCCATTCAGAATTTTAATTCCTCCGTAAAGCACAATAAATCCAAGTGTTAACGACGAAATTATATCGGCAATAGGGAAGAAGATGGAGTTATAAAGTATGGTTTTTATCCAGGCATTCTGATGTTTTTCGTTAATACCTTTGAATTTTTCCGATTCGATTTCTTCCCGGTTGAACAGTTGTACAATTTTCATTCCGGTAACACGTTCCTGCACAAAAGTATTCATGTTAGCAATTTGGGTACGTACTTCTTCAAAAGCAACCTGCATTTTGCGTTGGAAAATTCGGGTAATAAAAACTAAAATAGGCATAGCCACAATTACAATCCAGGTCAGTTTCCAGTTCATGTAAAACATAAAAATAAGTACAACAACCATTTTCATCAGGTCACTTATAATCATAAAAAGCCCCTGACTAAAAATTCGTGCAATGGATTCAATGTCAGAAACGGATCGGGTTACAAGTTGGCCAACAGGAACCAAATCAAAATATTTCATTCGGAAACTCAAAATGTGTCTGAACAGTTTAATCCGGATATCTTTTACAATATCCTGCCCCAGCCAGTTTGCCCAATACACAAAATAAAATTGGGAAAAAACCTCCAGTAAAAGTACAATTCCCATTAAACTGATGTATAGTAAAAGTCCGTTAGCGTCTTCGGTCTGGATGTAGCCATCTACTGTTTGTTTCAGTAAATACGGGCGTAAAGCCGCAAAAAGAGATAACGAAATGGCAAAAATAACGACGCCATTAAAACGCCATTGATACGGCTTTGTATATTGTAATATTCTTTTGAATAACCGGGTGTCGAATGCTTTTGCTTTCATTTTTTTTAAGCTGAATTAATATCAGTTTTCTTTAGGAGCTATTTCCTGCTGTTCATTACAATCTTGTTCGCCGAAACCCGGCTTCACAAGGATTTCCATTGCCATCAGGGCTAAGGAAATGGTATATTTTCAAAATTAGTCTTTAGTTCTTAGATTTTACTACTAAGGACTAGTAACTAATTACTAATCATCTATATATGGATATTCAATTTTAGTTAAATACAATCCGTGTGCCGGAACCGAAAATCCGGCTTTTTCTCTACTTTTACTTTCGATGATAGTGTTGAAATCGGCTAATGTTATTTTGTGTAAACCAATATTTACCAGAGTTCCCACTATAGAACGTACCATATTTCTCAAAAACCGATTGGCTGAAATGGTAAAAATCAATTTATTTCCTTCCTTTTTCCAATACGCTTCAAAAATAGTACAATCAAATGTATTTACATCTGTATTTACCTTTGAAAAACTTTGAAAATCAGTATGGTTGAGTAATAATTTGGCAGCTTTATTCATCAAATCAATATCTAACTCTTGGTGAAAGTACCAACTTTGCTCTTGTGAAAAAACATCTTTGTAACTATTGATATGGTATTCGTAAGTTCTTTTAGTTGCATCAAAACGTGCGTGCGCTTCACTGTCAACAGGGAAAATACTATAAATAACAATGTCTTTAGGAAGATAGGAATTGAGCTTGTGAATTAATTTTGGAATATCAAAATCAGCTTTAAAATCAAAATGAGCATACATTTCGCTGGCATGTACTCCTGTATCAGTACGTCCGGCTCCCATTAAACTGATATCCGAATGTAATAAAACGGAAAAAGCTTTGTTCAGCGTTTCCTGTACCGAAGCAGCATTAGGCTGAATTTGCCAACCATGATAAGCGGTTCCGTTGTAGGCTAATTTTATAAAATATCTCAAGTTTGTAATCTCAAAGTTTCAGAGTTTCAAAGGTACAAAAAAGTAGTTAAGGTAGCGAGTTGCCCGGCTGCTAAGTTTTTGTTAATGCCTGATGACACATTTGAACAGGGTGTTTGGATTTAAAAAGTTTTCGCCACAAATTATACAAGCCCAGCTTTTTTTAAAACGAACATTCTGGAGTTGAAATGGCAAGCAGTTTTGGTGCTTTAGAAAACTTAGTATCTTAGCGCACTAAAATATCAGATATAAAAATAAATGAAAAAAATCCTTTTACTTTCTGACACGCACAGTTATATGGACGATGCTATTTTGAAATATGTGCACCAAGCTGATGAGGTATGGCATGCCGGAGATATTGGTGATTTGAAAGTAACTGATACTTTAAAAAAAATAAAACCCTTGCGTGCTGTTTACGGAAATATCGATGATGCTCAGGCACGTTTGGAATTTCCGTTGCACAACCGGTTTATGTGTGAAGAAGTTTCAGTATGGATTACCCATATTGGCGGATATCCGGGGAAATACAATCCGAATATAAAAGCTGAAATGGCAGCTAATCCTCCTCAATTATTCATTTGCGGACATTCGCATATTTTAAAAGTGATGTTCGATAAAAAACATAATCTCTTACATATGAATCCCGGCGCTTGCGGGAAAAATGGATTTCATCAGGTTCGTACGATGCTGCGGTTTGTTATTGAAGGAGATAAAATTAAGGATTTGGAAATTATTGAACTGGGAAAAAGAGTCTGATTAAACAGCGTATTCGATGGGAACTATAATCTCAATTCGGGTTCCTTCTTTAGGTTTTGAAATGATTTTAAATTTTCCATTCATTGTGTTTATTCTGGCCTTAATCTGGTTTAGTCCAAAACCTTCAATAGTTTGAAATTGATTGATTTCAAAACCTTTACCATTATCGCTTACTACAATGCGCAATTGTGAATTTACTTCTTTTAAACTAAGCTTGGCTTTATTTGCTTCACTGTGTTTTATAATGTTGTTTAATAATTCACTGATTATGAAATACATTCTCATTTCGTAATCCTCATTGTAGCGTGTTTCATTAGACACACTACTGGAATATTCAAAATGAATAGTAGAATTGGAATTCATTTCACATAAATCATTCAGAGCAAAAAATAATCCAAAACGCGCTAACAACGAGGGTAAAAGTTGGTGTGATAAGTCACGTATTTTATAATGTGCCTGAATCAGAATGGCTTTAGTTTTTGTTATTTCTTCAGAGTTGTTTTTATTTTTTGTTGAAAAAACACTAAGATGTAAAGCTGCGGATGAAAGTAAAGCGCTGATGTTATCATGTAAGAAGGCAGCAATTTTTTTCCGTTCTATTTCTTGTCCATTTATAGAAGCAGTAATTATATTTTCCTGGATTTTACTTTCAATATTTTTGAGTTTATTTTTTTGTTTTAATTTATTGTTTTGGAAATATAAATAAAAGAAAACTATAATTAAAAGCAGTATTGATATAATCGTTATACTGTACAACTTATTTTTGGATTGTTTTTCCAGCAAAATTTGGTGTTGTGTTTTGTACTCGGTTTTGATATTGTCAATTTCTCGTTTGTATTCATCGATTTCGAGATTGATACCGGCAACATTTAGTTTTTTTAATTTATCTTCATTGTTAATTTTTGCGGTCAGTTCATTGTAAGCCTTAAGGTATTCATATGCTTCTTTAAAATGATTTGTTTTGAATAAAAATTTTGAATATTCCTGATAAGCAAATGATAAATCTGATTTTTCATTTCCTTCTTCTCCCAGTTTAATAGCGTGTTCAAAATAAAAGGTAGCTTTCTCTGTCTTATTTAAATGGGAATAATACATGCCGTTTAGCATTTTTAATGCTACGATTGTGGTTTCATCACTATGTTTTTTATGATATTTATTGATATAGTTAAGATAAGGAAGTCCTAAACTAAACTTATTAATATCAAAATAGGCCCAGGTAATATTCAGTTTTGTTAAAAAAATTTCTGAAGAGTCGGCAGATTTTATGCTGTATTCCAGTGATTCTTTGTAATGATAAATTCCTTTTGAATATTCTTTTTTGTCAAAACAATAAATATTCCCTAAGTTGTTGTGTATCCAGTTTTTCAGGTGGTTATTGTTAGTCTTATTGGCATAAACAAGTCCTTTTTTATAATAGAACAGTGCTTTTTCATATTCTGCCAACTGATCAAAATTAGCAGCGATGGTATTATAAGAAAGTGCAATTAAGTTATTGTCCTTTAGTGAAATCGCTTTGCTTAAAGCATGACGCGAAAGAATTAATGATTTTTCATAATTCTCAGCTCTCATTAATCGGGTCGCTTCCTGAGTGAGTGCAGTAGTTTTAGTATGTAACGAATTTTCAGTTTGGGCATATACCAGATTCGTAACACTAATAAATAGTGCCAACAATAAATAGTAGATGCGTTGATAGTACATGCCGATATAAATTGAAATCTAAGATTTTATTAAATTATTTTTTAAAGCAAATTTGACTAAGCTAATAGTGTTTTTAGCCTGTAATTTTTTCATAATATTTTTGCGGTGCGTTTCTACAGTATTGGCACTAATGAATAACTGATCTGAAATTTCTTTTCCACTGAATTCTAACGCAATTAATGTAATAATTTCAATTTCTCTTGAGGTTAACTGATAATCAGGATTGAGATTACTTTTATTTAGTTTTGAGTTGTTTTTGGTAGCCGAAGAAAAAATTATTTCACGTACTCTGCTGCAAAAATATTCCTCATTATTACTTACAACTTCAATAGCTTCAACAATGTTTTCACCTGCACATTGTTTAGTCAGGTAGCCGCTGGCACCTAATTTCATGACTTCCTGAATTATTTTAATATCATCATAGGTTGACAGTACAATTACTTTGCAGGGAAATCCTTTTTTTGAAAATTCTTTTAATACTTCTATGCCGTCTTTTTCAGGCATGCTGATATCTAAAATTAATATATCGGTAGCGTTGTTGCTCACTTCTTCATAAAGGGTTGTTCCTTTTAAAGAATACCCTATGACCTGAAAGTTTGGGATAGCATTCAACAGCGTGCGCATGCCCACAATTAGTACCTGATGGTCGTCGGCGATATGAATTCGTATAGGGGTTTCCATAAAATGATTTCTAGTATCTTCAAATGTATAAAAAAAAGATCACAAAAAAACCCGAATTTTACATTCGGGTTTCCTTCGCACTAATAAATTAAAATTTATAGGTTTACCTCAATCGATCCACAGATTTTACAAGATCTTCATCCTTTTTGATTGCCTTGTTTGCTAAAACTAAAGCTACAATGGCTAAAATAGGTAGAAACATCCCAATACCTTTCTCAGAAACTTCAGGAGTTTCTCCAGATAAATTTAGTGAATGATATAAAAACAATCCTAATAAAATCAAATTTAATATGATATTCAATCTGCCCAGAACAAATTGATTTTGTCTTTTTTTATAGGATAAAATACTTAATAAAGATAGTGTAGTGCTTAATCCAAATAAAATTACATATAATTGATTTTGCATAAACAGAAATGATTTACCATCATTAAGTGTCCATAATGGAAAAATAAAAGGCAAAATACCCGTAACTACAAAAGCTATAAGTAAATATATGGTTTGAATTCGTTGTATCATTATCTCAATATTGTAGTACAAAAATATATTTTCTTTTCATAAAATACTATTGTATGATAAAATTTTATTCGTATTATTGCAATATAATACCGTAAGCACTTCATACTGCGGTGAATTCATAATAAAAAAAACACACCCAATCTTTTTTCAAGATTCCCCATTTTAATTAAATTCATAGAACATTCATGTTTGATATTTCGGCATTAAAGGAAATGAAGCTTTCTGAGCTTCAACAAATAGCTAAAGCTGCTAAAACAATAAAGTACAATGGTGTAAAAAAGGATGCCTTAATTACCAGTATTTTGGATTTTCAAAATTCTTTAGCAACAACTGCAACAGAAGAAACTGCTACTACTGTTACAGATGATAAGCCTAAAAGGCAACGGATTGCCCCCGCAAAGAAACCGGCAATTATAAAAAACAAAGCTAATGCAGCTGTGAAGAATGGAGTAGAAAATGAGGAAGGGGAATCAGCTCAGCCTGATGCGCCGGTTGCAGTGGAAGAAGCAGAAGTTGTAAATGAGCAAAAAGAAGGAACAGTACAAGAAACTGTTGCCGGAAGAGCTAAAGCCGGAAAGTTCAATAAAGCAACTTATGAAAAGAAAATAGCTTTAAAAAAGGACAAGGAAAATCAGGATACAGTAAAACAAACCGAGGCGGAGAATGAAACAAGGTCTGAAGAAGTTTCAAATGATGCTACAGTTCAAACCCCTCAAAAGAAAATAAATCCACACGAGCGTAAACGAACTGACGAGGTAAATCAAAATAAATCAAATCAAAATCCAAACCAAAACCAGAATCAAAATCCTAATTTTAAAAATAAGAAGAATAATTTCAGAGATTCTGATTTTGAATTTGATGGTATTATTGAAAGTGAAGGCGTTCTGGAAATGATGCCTGATGGTTACGGATTTTTACGTTCATCCGATTATAATTATTTAGCTTCTCCGGATGATATTTATTTATCAACTTCACAAATTCGATTGTTTGGTCTAAAAACAGGAGATACTGTAAAAGGAGTGGTTAGACCTCCAAAAGAAGGAGAGAAATTTTTCCCTTTAGTTCGTGTACTGAAAATTAATGGACATGACCCGCAGGTTGTCAGAGACCGAATTTCATTTGAACATTTAACGCCTGTATTTCCATCAGAAAAATTCAAATTAGCCGAAAGAGACAGTTCTATTTCAACACGTATTATCGATTTGTTTTCACCAATAGGAAAAGGACAACGTGGTATGATTGTAGCCCAGCCTAAAACAGGTAAAACCATGTTGCTGAAAGAAATAGCGAATGCTATTGCCGCGAATCATCCTGAAGTATATCTTATTGTTTTACTGATTGACGAACGTCCGGAAGAGGTAACTGATATGCAGCGTTCTGTACGTGGTGAAGTTATTGCTTCTACTTTTGACAGAGAACCACAAGAGCATGTTAAGATTGCCAATATCGTTCTTGAAAAATCAAAACGTTTAGTAGAATGTGGACATGATGTAGTGATTCTTTTAGACTCCATTACGCGTTTAGCCAGAGCTTACAATACAGTTCAGCCAGCTTCAGGTAAAGTATTAAGTGGTGGTGTGGATGCTAATGCGTTGCAAAAGCCAAAACGATTCTTTGGAGCTGCCCGAAATGTTGAAAAAGGTGGTTCTTTAAGTATTATTGCAACTGCTTTAACAGAAACAGGTTCTAAAATGGATGAGGTTATTTTCGAAGAATTTAAAGGTACGGGTAATATGGAATTACAATTGGACAGAAAAATTGCCAATAAACGTATCTTCCCTGCAATTGATTTGACTTCTTCGAGTACACGTCGTGATGATTTATTATTGGACAAAGATACTTTGCAAAGAATGTGGATTATGAGAAAATATCTTTCAGATATGAATCCTGTGGAGGCAATGGAATTTATCAATGACCGTTTTAGAAAAACCAGAAATAACGAAGAGTTTTTGATTTCTATGAATGACTAATTCAGAGAAAAGAAAACAGAATAAAGAAGCTAGAAAACAGATAAAAAAATCCTCGTGTATGCGAGGATTTTTTTTTGAATTATGAAGAATCTAAGATTTAAACCCAAAATCTACATTCTTTATTCTGTTTTCTTTTCTCTGGCTTCTTTATTCTCTTTTACTGGATTTTCTTTACGTTCCATCAAAGCCATATAAAATCCGTCAAAACCGGATTCTGAAGCTAAGATTTTATGGTCTTTTATAAAGGTGAATTGTTTTCCAATTTCGGTAGTTAAAAAACGTTCAACTTGCTTTTGATTTTCTGAAGGTAAAATAGAACAAGTTGCATAAACCAATTTTCCACCTGGTTTTACAATTTTAGAGTAGCTTTCTAAAACTTCTGATTGTACTTTTCTAATGTTATCAATAAACTCAGGTTTGAGTTTCCATTTCGCATCAGGGTTTCTTTTTAAAACACCTAAACCGCTACAAGGAGCATCAATCAATACGCGATCTGCTTTTTCATGTAGTTTTTTGATCACTTTTGTAGTGTCTATAATGCGGTATTCGATGTTGAAGGCACCGTCACGTTTGGCTCTTAATTTTAATTGCTTTAATTTACTTTCATATAAATCCATTGCAATTAATTGGCCTTTATTTTCCATTAAGGCTGCCATGTGTAATGTTTTTCCACCAGCCCCGGCACAAGTGTCTACCACCCGCATTCCGGGCTTTACATCAAGAAAAGCAGCGACTAACTGGGAATTGGCGTCCTGAACTTCAAATAAACCCTGTTTAAAAGCATCAGTCATAAAAACATTTGCACGTTCTTTTAAAACCAAAGCATCTGGTTGGTCTTTTAAATATTCGGTTTCGATATCTAAATCCATCAAAGTAGCTCTAAGACTTTCTTTGTTGGTTTTTAGGGTGTTGGTTCGCAGGATAACTTTGGCAGGTTGGTTTTGCGCTGCGATTTCTTTAGCCCAAACTTTTTCGCCTAATTCTTTAACCCCTAATTCATCCATCCAGTCCGGAATCGATTCTTTAAGCGATCTTATTTTTGAAAGTTCGTCAAAACGGCCTTTAATTTTTCTCTCCGGAGTGCCTTCTAATTGGCGCCAGTCAGGTATTGGATAACCTCTTAAAACCGCCCAAACAGCAAACATTCTCCAAAGATTATCTCTGTCAAAAGGTTCTTTTACTTCGGCAATTTCAGCGTATAATCTTTTCCAGCGAACAATTTCGTAAATGGTTTCAGCAACAAATTTCCTGTCGGAGCTTCCCCAACGCTTGTCTTTTTTTAATGCTCTTGCTACTACTTTATCCGCATATTCTCCTTCGTTAAATATTGCATTTAGAGAATCGATAGTAGTATATACTAAGTTTCTGTGTAATCTCATTGTATTTATTTGAGCTGCAAAGGTACTATTAAATGATTTGAAATTAAATTAATACCATTTATTATTTCAAATTAGTAGATTAATTTCGATAGATTGGGAGAATTAAAAAATTACCGCAAATTCGCAAATTATTTAAGAATAACTATTCTATAAAATTTGCGAATTTGCGGTAAAAAGCAGGTGTATTTTATTTTAAATTTTCTTTAAAAAAATCAATGGTTCGTGCCCATGCTAATGTTGCTGCTTTTTCATCATATCTCGGTGTAGTGTTATTGTGAAATCCATGATTAACATTCGGGTAAATATGTGCGGTGTTTTCGACTTTATTCTGATTCAGTATGGTTTCGAAAGCTGGCCAGCCTGCATTGACTCTGGTGTCTAAACCTGCATATTGTAATAATAAAGGTGTTTTAATCTGTTCGGCTTCTTCGGCTGTAGGTTGTCCCCCGTAAAAAGGAACTGCCGCTTTTAAGCTTGGTATTCTAACAGCCATTAAATTTGCAATCCAGCCACCGAAACAAAAGCCCACGACGCCAATATTTCCATCGCAATCCTGATGATTTTTTAAATAATAATAAGCAGCAATAAAATCTTCGAGCATTTCATAACGGTCTCTTTTTTTCTGCATTTCCCTTCCTTCATCATCATTGCCGGGATAGCCACCTAACGGAGTCAGGGCATCCGGTGCCAAACTGATAAAACCATCCACAGCAGTGCGACGTCCTACATCTTCTATGTAGGGATTTAAACCCCGGTTTTCGTGAACCACGATTACTCCGGGTAATTTTTTATTTATTTTAGCCGGTTTAGAAAGTAAACCTTTGATTTTTCCTCCGCCTTTTGGTGATTCGTAAGTAATGTAATCCGAATCGATTCTGGGATCATCAGGCTGAATTGTGATTGAATTCACATAATCGGGTGTTATAAAACTCAATAATGACGGAAGTGTAATTGTACCAACAGCAAATACAGATAGTTTTTCTATAAACTGTCTTCTTTCGATTTTGTTATGAGCATAATCATCGTATAAGTCAAATATTTCCTGACTGATGTCTTCTTTGGTTATTTTCTTCATTTCTGTTGTGGTTGATTTAGAATAGTTTAAATATAAGTAATATTTTAATTACTCTTAAAACAAAAAAAGCTCCTGGATTAAGGGAAGCTTTTAGAAAAATAACCGTAAAGGCTTATAATTTGTATTTTAAACTAGCCATTATTTGACGAGGAGCGATTGGATTTACACTGTAATTTTCGTGTACGGTATAGTTCAATTCGTTAGTAATATTTGATAATTTGCATAAAATAGATATTTTTTTCCATTCATAACCTACAGAAGCATCTACAGTAGCATAACCTTTTAACGGAATGTCTCTGTCTTCGATAGTTACTGTATATGTTTTCGGAGTGGTTGCGGGTTTATTTTCTGTCCAGACATAACGGTCATTCCATCCTCCGGTTCTGTCTCCGATATAATTTGCGATAGCTCCAAAACTTAATCCTTTTAACATACCCCCAGGGAGTTTGTAGAAAAAGCTTAAATTAGCAGTGTGTTTTGGTGTTCGGGCTAAAATATCACCTACTACAAGACTCCCGTTGGTTCCTGACGATTTAGAAATTTTTGTTTCATTAAAACTATAGCCTGCCAGAATGTTTAACCCTTCAACAGGTTTAGCAGTAACATCAATCTCGAAACCTTTTCCTTTTGTAGCTCCTACTAATTCTTTTAAGTTGTTGTTTACGTTCAGTGTCACTCCGTCGGCCTGAAATTGAGCTGTCTGAGCTAAATTATTGTTGGTTATTTGGTATAAAGTAACATTTGTACTTAAAATTCCTTTCCAGAAATCTTTTTTGATTCCCACTTCATATTGATCAATAATTGTAGGTTCTAATGGTTGTAAATCAACTGTTGTCCCTGTATTTGGAGTAAAAGAATTCGAATAACTGGCAAATAAGGATGTTTCTTTATCAGGTTGAATAACCAGTCCTCCTTTTGGAGAATAAGCTCTGTTTAATGTTTTAGCACTAGTTGTTGTAACTCCGGTAGCGTAAACTTCGGTATCAACTTCTGCTTCTTGCCAGGACCAACGAATGCCTCCCAAAACTTTAATATAATCAGTAATTGATATTAAATCCTGTGCATATGCTCCAAAACGCTGTGTATTAGTAGTCGCTAGTTGTGTAGATTGTGAGAAAGGAATGTCGGTACTTTGTGTGCTGTAATCATAATCAAAAAGATTAATTGTACCATAATCTGCTAAAGCAAAAGCAAAGCTATAACTTGGTGCAATCGAATTTTCATAATCAACGCCTGTAAATATTTGGTGTTTGATGCTTCCTGTGTAAAATGTTCCTTGTAAGCTTAATTGATCTCCAAAAATTCTTTCGGCTGCATCGGCTTGAGTTAATCCACGTTTCCAGTCTCCACTAGAAGTGACACCATTCATCTGAGCTGTAGATTTTTGTGTTCTTCTGTACGATTGAAATGAACTGTTGAAACTTAATTTCCAGTTTTTATTAAAATCATGATTGAATAATATAGAAGCACTGGCTGACTTCGTATTTCCGGTTGACCATAATGCTCCAAAGTAAATGTTTCGCGGAAGATCTAAAACAGTTTCTCCAATAATTCCGGTACCAAAATCAGGAGTCCAATCGGCACTTAAATAATCTCCCTGAACAGTAATATGTGTTTTTTCAGAGATGTTAAATAAAAAGGAAGGATTAAAATAGATACGATCGTTTTTCACGTAATCTCTAAAACTTTTTGAGTTTTCATAAGATCCGTTAAAACGATAAGCTATATGTTTATTCAACGGGCCATAAAAATCAATGGAAGGCTTGTAGAAATCATAGCTTCCAATCTGCATGGAAATCTCACCGCCTTTTGTAAATTGAGGGGTTTTAGTAACTAGATTTAAAATCCCTCCAGGGGCAACATTACCATACAATAATGCAGAGCCTCCTTTTAAGAATTCTACTCTTTCTAACGATGAAACCTCCGGAATTGAACCGGCATTATAACGAAATCCATTTTTAAACATATTATTGGCTCCCATATCATAACCTCTTGACCAAAAAGATTCCTGAGCTCCGCCACGTGCAGAACCTACATAGACACCATTGGCATTTTTAATCACCTCACTTAAGCGGATAGCCTGTTGTTGTGTGATGATTTGATTGTCTATGACCTGAACACTTTGTGGTAAGTCCATAGGTTTAATTCCAGATCTTGCTGCTGATACCGGTTTTTGTGGTTTGTTTCCGGTAACGATAATCTCATTTAAGATTTCTCCTTTTTTGTTTTTAATAGTGTCAAAAGGAGTAGAGTTAATTTGTATTGAACTTTGATGTTCCTGTGTAGAAGCTACTTCCTGAGCTTGAGCAGATAGAGAAAATAATAGTGCTATTGAAGGCAGAAAAAATCTTTTCATTATTATTTGGATTTATTTAAAATAACGGTGCAAATGTATGAGCTAAATTTGGTTTTACAATGTGTTATTTGGAATAAATTAAAATAATAATTAACAAAATAGTTAGAAGTTGTTTGGTTTTTTTTAACGGTGTTTTTGGACTTAAAAAAAGACAGAATTTTTTTATCTGTCTCAATTTACTCATTCTGGTTTTTTATCAACCTTGGAGGGTTCAGATAATTTTTAAAGAAACTGTAAAGAGTGTTTAAAGCAAAAGCTGTTTCCGGTACAGCATGTCCTTTTCCGTAATTTACTAATGTAGCAGTGGGAACATTCAGCTTGTCTAATTTATTTTTAAGATGTGCTATCTGATCCTGATAATAAAGGTCGTCATCAGTATTGTAAAAAAACAGCGTAGGAGCAGTGGCAGCTGTTTCAACCAAAGAATAAGATCCCATAGACTCCCATAGTTCACGGTTTTTTTCTAAAGATCCCCAAACCCAGGGACATCTTAATTCCATATTTTTATCCCCGTCATTGGTTTTGTCGTAAATAAGTGTGTAATCAAAAACTCCGGGACCCAGCGCTGCAGCTTGTACAGCATCTGAAACACCAACATTAAATCCGGCATTTTCCAGTGCTGGTACTTCTTTGTCGCCAATAGCCATAGAACCTGCAGTAGAACCTCTTGAAAAACCGAAAACACCTATTTTGTCCGAAAGTCCCATTTTATTAGTAAAAGCACGTAAGGTTCTGACGGCTGATTTAACTTTTTGAGCTGCGTCAGGGTTAGTTTGATATGATTTATAAGTGTCATTAGCCCCATTAATTGGTTTCCCTTTGCCCCACGGACAATATTTAGGATGATCGGCAATAGCCCAGGCCATCCCATGAGCAGGAGTTCCTTCAAGAAAAGAGTCATTAAATCCTCCAAACGTGTAAGCAAGATTTACTCTTTGATCTTTGTACGCATCGGTTAATTTTCCTTTTTCCTGATCGTAATTTGCATAGCTGTTGCTGTAAGAAAAGGATAAAATAGTAGGTACTTTTACCTTTGGATTCGCCGGATAAATAATATCCATATGCAATGAATCTCCAACTGTATATTGTTCCGGTGTATTATAAACAGTTGGATCATCAACAAAATAGCTGACATCTCTGGCTATACGATAACCTTCAAATAAAACATATGATTTGTATTGTGAGCAATTTTTGAAGTTACAAAAACTTCCTGCCGAAATAGAGTCATTTATAGCAATAATGTCTTCGTTTATTTTTAAAGCTTTTGCATTTTTATTTTTTTTATAATCCAGTTCGATTACACGGTATCCCTGAGAGAGTAACCACTGAACATCTTTTTTTATGCTGTTTTGTCCAATTTTTTTAAAAGAAAGATTTTTTAAATACACTACTGTTACATAATTGCCGGCGTAATCTTTTATTGGATTTTTGGATTCGGTTGCTTTGTATGCAATAGTAGTCGCTGTAGCCTTGCTATTCCATTTACCGGTAGCAGCACAGGAACTAAAGCTTATCAGAATGCCAAATAAAATTATAAAAAATAGTGGATAAGGGTATTTCATTATATGCTTGTTTCGATTTTTCTTTTTAATCTCAGAGGATTATCACTTTTATAATTACAAAAATAACTTTTTAAAACATGCTTTGTATAAGCAAGCGTATATTTTGGTTCTGTATTACTGTTGTTTTTTTCTTCATTTAATGGTTTCCATAACTATTTGATAATATTAGCTCTTGGTTTAATTTGTATTTTTGCTTTTATATCTAAATTTTATCATGAAAAGAATATTTTTACTTTTTGCCTCACTGGCAATATTTAATGGCTCTGCGCAGCAAAGACCCAAACTGGTAGTAGGAATTGTGGTGGACCAGATGAAGATGGAATACCTCTATCGTTTCTCGGATGATTTTTCAGCGAATGGTTTTAAGAGATTAATGAATGATGGTTATGTATTTCATAATACGCATTATAATTATATGCCTACTTATACAGGTCCGGGTCATGCATCAATTTATACCGGAACAACTCCGGCAATTCATGGAATTGTAGGGAACACCTGGTTTGATAAATCTATAAGTAAATCAAGATATTGCACAGATGATGCTTCTGTTGCAATTTTGGGAACAGGAGATTCAGATGAAGGTCAGATGTCTCCGCTTAATTTACAAAGCACTACCGTAACGGATGAATTAAGAATGGCAACTAATTTCAAAGGAAAGGTTATCGGTATAAGTGTGAAAGATCGCGGAGCTATACTTCCTGCGGGACATTTTGCTAACTGGGCTTTTTGGATGAGTGATTCAGGAAATTTTATTTCCAGTACTTTCTACGGAAAACAACTACCTGATTGGGTTTCTGAATTCAACGCAAAAAAGACGTATGAAACTTATTTAAGTAATGAATGGACTTTGTTTAAACCGGAATCTGTTTACAGCAAAAGTTTAGCAGATGATAATCCGTATGAAGGTCTTTTATACGGAAGTAAAAAACCGGTTTTTCCTTATAATCTAAAAGCAATGTATGCTGAAAAAGGAGCAAAGGTGATTAAATCTACTCCTTTTGGAAACAATATCGTTGCTGACTTTGCCAAAGAAGCCATCGCAAAAGAGAATTTAGGTCTGGATAACGATACTGATTTTTTAGCTGTTAGCTTTTCTTCAACGGATTATATCGGGCATTTAACCGGACCACGTTCCAGAGAAATTCAGGATACTTATTTGCGTTTGGATGAAACTATTGCCGATTTTCTGGCTTATTTGGATAAAAAAGTGGGTAAAGATAATTACCTGTTGTTTTTGACAGCTGACCATGCGGCTGCAGAAAATGTGAATTTCTTAAAAGACAATAAATATGCAGTTGAAGCTGTAGATTATAAAAAGTTATCCACTCAGTTGCGAGAATTCTCTAAAACTACATTTGGATCCGACTTAATTTTGAATTACTCCAATTATAATTTGTTTTTTGATAAAAATCAAATTACGGAAAAAGGACTTTCATTAGATAAAGTGAAAAGTACTTTTAAGGATTTTATAATGAAAATGCCACAGGTAAAACGGGTGTATGCCGAAGAAGAAATTCTGGCAGGAACAACTGCAGATTATTTTTTAAATTATATTACTAAAGGTTATGATCCTAAACAAAATGGAGATTTGGTTATTTTAGATAAGCCGGGTTATATTGAACATGAAGGAAAAGGAACTTCTCACGGAACTCCTTATAGCTATGATACGCATGTACCTTTGTTATTTTATGGCTGGAATATTAAAAAAGGTGAATCTTTTGATAAAAAAGTAATTACTCAGATAGCACCAACCATTGCTCAGAAAATTAAAATTGATTTTCCTAATGGAACTGAAGCGAATGTGCTGACAGAAGTTTTAGGAAACTAAAAGACATGAAAAAAGGGGATTTTAAAGTCCCCTTTTTTTATGATTTTAATTCTTGTATTTACTGTTTTGTTACAGATTCCGGCAATGGAATTTGATTTTTTAATAAATCTTCAAATGTTTCATGAGCTCTGATTAAATGACCTTCTCCGTTAATCCATAAAACCTCTGCTGGTTTGTATCTGGAATTATAGTTAGAAGACATAGAATAACAGTATGCTCCGGCATTTCTGAAACAAAGAATGTCGCCTTCGGCAATTTCCTGAATTCTGCGGTTGCTTGCAAAAGTATCGGTTTCACAAATGTATCCTACTACAGAGTAAAAACGCTCTTTTCCTTTTGGATTCGAAATGTTTTCGATATGGTGCTGTGAACCGTAAAACATAGGACGAATTAAATGATTGAAACCGGAATCAATTCCTGCAAAAACAGTGGATGTAGTTTGTTTTACTACGTTTACCTTAGCCAGAAAATAACCTGCCTCACTCACTAAAAATTTCCCTGGTTCAAAAATCAACGTTAACTCTTTACCGTATTCATCACAAAAAGCATTGAATCTTTTCGATAATTTTTTTCCTAATTCTTCGATATCGGTCTCAATATCATCTTTTTTGTAAGGAACTTTAAATCCGCTACCAAAATCTAAGAACTCAAGATTTTTGAAATTTCTTGCAGCATCAAATAAAATTTCAGCAGCATACAAAAATACTTCGATATCTAAAATATCAGAACCGGTATGCATGTGGATACCCACGATGTTCATATTGGTGTTTTCAACAATGCGTACTAAGTGTGGCAATTGATGTACTGAAATACCAAATTTACTGTCAATGTGTCCTACTGAAATGTTTTCGTTACCACCCGCCATAACGTGAGGGTTAATTCGGATACACACAGGAACTGTTGGGTGTTTTGTACCAAATTGTTCCAGAATAGATAAATTATCAATATTAATTTGAACTCCTAAAGCGTGTACTTCTTCAATTTCTTCAAGAGAAACACCATTTGGAGTAAAGAATATCTGATCCGGAGAATAACCTGCATGAAGTCCTAATTGTACTTCCTGAATAGAAACAGCATCCAGACATGATCCCAATTCTCTCAACAATTGAAGAATAGAAACGTTAGACAATGCCTTCATAGCATAATTGATACGTAGTTTTTCTACTTTAGAAAAAGCTTTTGTTAATCTATTGTACTGTGATTTTATTTTTTCGGCATCATACACATATAATGGGCTGCCAAATTGTTCTGCTAATTGAAGTAAGTCTTTTGATTGCATTGTTGTTATTTTTACACAAATTTATTATTCTTTATTGATACCACAATAGATAAAAATATTTCTAACAAATTGTAACAAATTGTTTTAAAATAAACATACAACGTTGTAATTATTACTATTTAAACAAAAGGAGAGTTTGAATTATCGCAAAAACAAAAAAGGCTATCTGAAATTGCTTTCGGATAGCCTTTTTTAAAGATTTATAAGTTTTATAATGGAGGTAAATCTCCACCTTCTTTAGTAGGAAGGTTAGTAGTTCCCATTAAATACAAATCAACTTCTCTTGCAGCTTCACGGCCTTCAGAGATTGCCCATACAATTAATGATTGTCCTCTTCTCATATCTCCCGCAGTAAATATGTTAGGAACATTTGTTTGGTAGTTGTTTGCTTTGTAATTGCTTCTGAAATCAGTTTCAAGACCTAATTGTTCTGCTAAGTTTTTCTCTGGTCCTGTAAATCCAAGTGCTAATAAAGCTAAATCACAAGGCCATGTTTTTTCAGAACCTTCAATTTCGATTAATTCAGGACGTTGTCCCGGAACCATTTTCCATTCTACATTAACCGTTTTTAAAGCGATTAATTTACCATTAGCATCCTTAATGAATTCTTTAGTATTGATTAACCAGTTTCTTTCAACACCTTCTTTGTGAGAAGAAGAAGTTTTTAACTGTAACGGCCAGAAAGGCCATGGAGTAGATTCGCTTCTTCCCACTGGTGGTTTAGGCATAATCTCAAAGTTAGTTACTGATTTTGCTCCGTGACGGTTAGATGTACCCACACAGTCAGAACCTGTATCTCCACCACCAATAACGATCACATCTTTACCGGTAGCCATAACTTGGTTTTCAATTTTTTCACCAAAAACTACTTTAGTCTGTTGTGTTAAGAAATCCATCGCCTGAACCACTCCGTCAGCATCTGCTCCAGGAGTAGGTAAGCTTCTTCTTTCAGTAGCTCCACCGCAAAGAACGATAGAATCAAATGCTTTTAAATCTTCTATTGAGTAGTTAACCCCAACATTTGTATTTACTTTAAATGTGATTCCTTCTGCTTCCAGAATGGCAACTCTACGGTCGATAATTTCCTTTTCCATTTTGAAGTTAGGAATTCCGTAACGAAGTAGTCCACCAATTGCATTATCTCTTTCAAAAACAGTAACAGTATGACCTGCTCTGTTTAATTGTTGTGCAGCAGCTAAACCTGCAGGACCTGATCCTACTACAGCAACTGTTTTTCCGGTTCTTACTTTTGGTGGTTGAGGTTTAATCCATCCTTCAGCAAAAGCACGCTCCACAATATTTTTTTCTATATTTTCAATAGAAATCGGATCAGCAATAATTCCTAATACACATGCTTTTTCACATGGTGCCGGACATAAACGTCCTGTGAATTCAGGGAAGTTATTTGTTGAATGTAGTATCCAGGAAGCTTTTTGCCATTCACCCTGGTGTACCATGTGGTTGAAATCAGGAATTAAATTCCCTAATGGACATCCACTGTGGCAAAAAGGAATACCACAATCCATACAACGTGATCCTTGTTCAGTAATTTCAGCTTCACTCAAAGGAACTGTAAATTCTTTATAATGTCCTACACGCTCTTGTACTGCTGTGTATGATTCATCTTTTCTTTCGAATTCTTTAAAACCTGTTACTTTTCCCATTGTATTATGCTGTTAATTCTTCTACCATTTGTACCTCTGTTTCCAAACGCTTTAATGCTTTTTTGTACTCTGTAGGCATTACTTTTACAAAATTTTCTAAGCTTGTATTCCAATCACTTAATAATTCGATACCCTTTGTACTGTTTGTGTACGCCACGTGTCTTTCAATTAAATGTTTTAATTCATCAGCTTCGTTTCCTTCAACTGTTTCAAATTCGATGGTTTCAGTATTACATAAACCATTTTTGAATTTGTGTTCAGGATCATAGATATAAGCGATACCTCCACTCATACCTGCAGCAAAGTTTCTTCCTGTTTTACCCAGAACAACTACTTTTCCACCAGTCATGTATTCACATCCGTGGTCTCCAACTCCCTCAACTACAGCTACTGCTCCTGAGTTACGAACTGCAAAACGCTCTCCGGCAATACCGTTGATGAAAGCTTCTCCTTCAATTGCTCCAAATAGACAAACGTTTCCTACGATGATGTTTTCAGAGGCAACAAATGTTGCTTTTGCAGGTTTTTTGATGATTAATTTAGCTCCGGATAAACCTTTTCCTAAATAATCATTCGTATTTCCTTCAACAGTGAAAGTTAATCCATGAGCACTAAATGCTCCTAAACTTTGTCCTGCAGATCCTGTAAAATGAATATTTAAAGTGTCTTCTGGTAAACCTAAATGACCATATATTTTTGAAATCTCGTTACTAACAATAGCTCCCACTGAACGGTCGGTATTTTTAATAGGATATTCTAAAGACATTTTTTCTTTTCTGTATAAAGCACGGTGAGAATCTTTTAAGATTTGGAAATCCATCACATTGTCTAATCCATGATCTTGTTTCTCAGTGTTACGAACGGTCATTTCTTTGTAAGATGCCGGGCGGTGCAGTATAGATGATAAATCTAGACCTCTTGCTTTATAGTGTGTAATGGCTTTGTTAGAGTTGATTTTGTGAGTCTGGCCAATCATTTCTTCCATAGTTCTGAAACCTAAAGAAGCCATAATTCCTCTTAATTCTTCCGCTACATAGTAGAAGAAGTTAATTACGTGCTCAGGAGTTCCTTTAAAGTTTTTACGCAATTCTTTATCCTGAGTTGCAATACCTACCGGACAAGTGTTCAAGTGGCATTTACGCATCATGATGCATCCGGAAGCTACAAGTGGAGCAGTGGCAAAACCAAATTCTTCAGCACCTAATAAAGCTGCAATAGCAACATCACGACCTGTTTTTAACTGTCCGTCACATTCTACAACAATACGGCTTCTTAAGTTATTTAATACCAAAGTTTGTTGTGCTTCGGCTAATCCAAGTTCCCAAGGAAGACCTGCGTGTTTCAATGAAGTTAATGGAGAAGCTCCTGTACCACCATCATAACCAGCAATTAATACTACGTCAGCTTTTGCTTTAGCAACACCGGCAGCAATTGTTCCAACACCAACTTCAGAAACCAGTTTCACGTTGATACGTGCTTCTCTGTTAGCATTTTTCAAGTCGAAGATTAATTGTGCTAAATCTTCAATTGAGTAGATATCGTGGTGTGGCGGAGGTGAAATTAATCCTACGAAAGGAGTTGAGTTACGAGCCGATGCAATCCAAGGCAATACTTTTTCACCTGGTAATTGTCCACCTTCTCCAGGTTTTGCACCCTGAGCCATTTTAATCTGAATCTCTTTTGCACTGGATAAGTAGTGAGAAGTTACTCCAAAACGTCCCGAAGCTACTTGTTTGATAGCTGAGTTACGGCTGTCTCCGTTTACATCTGGCTGGAAACGGGTTCTGTCTTCTCCCCCTTCACCTGAATTAGATTTACCTCCAATACGGTTCATAGCGATAGCTAAGTTCTCATGTGCTTCTCTGGAAATAGATCCGTAAGACATCGCTCCGGTTTTGAAACGTTTTACGATATCAGTCCATGGTTCTACTTCGTCTAATGGAATTGGATCCAGATTATCGAATTCAAATAGACCACGAATAGTCATTAAACTCTTAGCCTGATCATTTACGCTTTTTGAATAAACATCATAACTGTCCTGATCGCTTAAACGTACTGCCTGTTGCAATTTAGCAATAGTAGTAGGGTTAAACATATGTCTTTCCCCATTACGTCTCCATCTGTATTCTCCTCCAATGTTTAATCCTAAACGGTTGGGAACTAATACATCCGGATAAGCATATTTATATCTTTCGTTTATTTCTTTTTCAATTTCGTACAATCCAATACCTTCAATTCTTGAAGCTGTATAAGGGAAGTATTTTTCAACAAATTTAGAGTTGAAACCAACGATTTCAAAAATTTGAGAACCTCTGTAAGAATGTAACGTAGAGATTCCAATTTTGTTCATGATTTTTAAAATACCTGAACCAATAGCTTTGTTGAAGTTATCAACTGCTTTTTGTTCGCTAATTCCGGTAATAAATCCTTCCTGTACCTGTACGCGAATGATTTCATTAACCATGTAAGGGTTAATCGCACTGGCTCCATATCCAAACAATGTGGCAAAATGATGTGGCTCACGTGGTTCAGCTGATTCGATGATGATATCAAAATAAGAACGTTTGCGTAGACGGTTCATCTGATGATTTACATAAGAACAAGCTAATAATGCAGGGATTGGGGCAAACTCTTTGTTTACACCTCTGTCTGATAAGATTATTAAGTTTGTTCCTCTTTCTACAGCTTTTGTAATCTGGATAATAATATCTTCTAAGGCATTTTCTAAACCATTTAAACCTTTGTCTTTAGCATAAAGGATTTCAATAGTTTCTGCTTTAAAGTGATCGATATCAATATTTCTGATTTTTTCTAAGTCGTCGTTAGAAATAACCGGATTCTGAATTCTTAATTTTCTGCATTGTTTGCTGGAAATATCAAAAATATTTCTGTCTTGACCTAATGCTAAACTAATATCAGTAACAATTTCTTCACGGATACCATCCAAAGGTGGGTTAGTTACCTGCGCAAATAATTGTTTGAAATAGTTAGGGATTAATTGAGGTCTGTCTGATAATACAGCAAGAGGAGTGTCGATACCCATAGAACCCAAAGCTTCTTTTCCAGCTTGAGCCATTGGAGTAATCATATCCTGAATATCCTCTAATGTATAGTTGAATAAACGCTCTCTGGTCTTTAAATCGATAGTTTCAATTGGACAAGCTTTAGTTGTAGTAGGAACGTCTTTTAGGTTCAAACGATATTGTTTCAACCATTCTTGGTAAGGTCTTTCAGAAACAATTTTGCTTTTAATTTCCTCATCATTAATAATACGTCCTTCGTTCATGTCAACCAGGAACATTTTACCAGGTTCTAATCTACCGTGGCTTTCTACATCTTCAGGATCAACTGTTACAACACCAATTTCTGATGCCATAATCAATTTACCACTTTTAGTAACAGTATAACGGGAAGGTCTTAAACCATTACGGTCTAATAAAGCTCCTACGTAATCTCCGTCAGAGAATGGTACAGATGCTGGTCCGTCCCATGGCTCCATGATACAGGCATTGTATTCGTAGAAAGCTTTTCTTTCGTCAGACATGGTTTTATGTTTTTCCCATGCTTCAGGAATCATCATCATCATTACTTCCGGTAATGAACGTCCGGTGTGAGTTAATAACTCCACAACCATATCCATAGAAGCAGAATCTGATTTTCCTGGAAGAATGATTGGGAATAATTTTTCTATTTGTGGACCAAAGACATCACTTTTCATGATTTCTTCACGTACACGCATTCTACTCACGTTACCTCTTAAAGTGTTAATCTCACCATTTTGACACATATATCTAAATGGTTGGGATAACTCCCATGTAGGCATTGTATTCGTAGAGAAACGCTGGTGTACCAATGCAAGACGGGTAACCAAATCCGTTTGTTGTAAGTCAGTATAATATGGACCAATATCCTCAGGCATGATAATACCCTTATATATTAAGGTAGTAGTAGATAAACTTGGAACATAAAAATAAGAACTTTGCGATATTTTTGAATTAGCAATAGTGTGTTCTGTAATTTTACGGGCTGCATATAATTTAGCTTTAAAAGTAGCCTCATCTATAGATTCACTCTGACCAACAAAAATTTGTTCGATAGTAGGTTCAGATGCTAAAGCAATCTCTCCTAACTGAGAAGAATCTACAGGAACTTCTCTCCATCCTAAAATAGTAAGTCCTTGTGCTTTAATTTCTTTTTCAAATATGTCTTTACAAAAAACGTACTGATTCTGGATTTTAGGCAAAAACACCATTCCTACAGCATATTCACGTGGAGCAGGCAATTTGAAATCACAAACTCTGTTGAAATATTCGTGAGGAATGTCAATCAAAAGTCCAGCTCCATCTCCCGTTTTTCCGTCAGCACTTACACCACCACGGTGCTCTAGTTTTACTAGAATTTCTAATGCGTCGTGTATAATTTGATTCGTTTTCTCACCTTTAAGGTTGCAAATAAAACCAGCTCCACAGTTTTCATGCTCGAATTCTGGCAAATAAAGGCCTTGTTCTTTAAGTTTCATGCTTGATAATTTTTTCTACAAAAATAGATATTTCATTAAATATAATCCATCCATTGAGGCTATTATGGGCTACTTTTACAGGAATAATAGAAAAATGTATAATAAATAATAATAATTGCATTATTTACCTCATGTATTAACAAATCGTTAATATAGTCTTGTTTTTTGGGTGATATTTTGACAATTATTTCTGATTTTTTTAAATTGAATATTGTAAAATTCCATGTAAAAACGTCAGTTTGCTTCTTTTTTCGCTACAAAATCTTTTTTTTGCTGAAAAAATGAACGCAAAAGCATTTTTTTTTAACTTTATTTATAAGATATTTTAAATCGCTAAAAAGATTTCAGATTTAAGTTCATTTTTGCTACTTTTGTCGCACTCATATTTTGAAATAACTTCAGAATCCAGACAAATTCTATATTATGAACATACACGAATATCAAGGAAAAGAGATTTTAGCAAGCTACGGAGTTCGCGTTCAACGCGGAATCGTTGCCAATAATGCGGTTGAAGCTGTTGCTGCTGCAAAACAATTAACTACCGAAACAGGAACAAGTTGGTACGTTGTAAAAGCCCAAATTCACGCAGGTGGACGTGGTAAAGGCGGCGGGGTGAAACTTGCTAAAGGAATCGATAAAGTGGAAGGAATTGCTAGCGAAATTATCGGAATGCAATTAATCACTCCTCAAACTTCTGCAGAGGGTAAAAAAGTACATAAAGTTTTAATTGCTGAAGATGTGTACTACCCGGGAGAATCTGAAACTTCTGAGTTTTATGTATCTGTTTTGTTAAACAGAGCTACAGGACGTAACATGATTATGTATTCTACTGAAGGTGGAATGGATATTGAAGAAGTTGCTGAGCATACACCTCATTTAATTTTTACTGAAGAAATTGACCCGACTGTTGGACTACAAGGTTTTCAGGCAAGAAGAGTTGCTTTTAACTTAGGTCTTTCAGGAAACGCATTCAAAGAAATGGTGAAATTCATCGATGCATTATACAAAGCTTATATTGGTTCTGATGCTTCAATGTTTGAAATTAACCCGGTATTAAAAACATCTGATAATAAAATTTTAGCGGTTGATGCTAAAGTAAATATTGATGATAACGCATTATACAGACAAAAAGCTTATGCTGAAATGCGTGATATTCTTGAAGAAAATCCAATTGAAGTAGAAGCTAAAGAAGTAGGATTGAACTATGTAGATCTTGACGGTACTGTAGGTTGTATGGTGAATGGTGCGGGTCTTGCTATGGCAACTATGGATTTAATTAAATATGCAGGTTTTGAACCGGCTAACTTCCTTGACGTAGGAGGAACTGCTGATGCTAAACGTGTGGAAACGGCTTTCCGTATTATTCTTAAAGATCCAAACGTAAAAGCGATTTTAATTAACATCTTTGGAGGAATCGTTCGTTGTGACCGTGTTGCTCAGGGTGTAGTTGATGCTTATAAAAACATGGGTGATGCTATTAAAGTACCAATCATTGTTCGTTTACAAGGTACGAATGCTGAAATTGCAAAAGAATTAATTGACAACTCTGGTATGCCAATTTTATCTGCAGTGCAATTCCAGGAAGCTGCTGATCAGGTACAGGCTGCACTTTCTTAATAAAGAAACTTAGTTATATATTAGAATCCTGTCTCGTTGCAAAACGAGACAGGATTTTTTTTTGTTTAATCATTTATAATTGTGTTAATTTAATATTATCAGGCTAATTAGTATTTTTTATTTACTGTTTTTCCTGTTTTTATGAGATTAATTAAAAATTAGTTCTCCATTTTTATAGAGCTCTTATTTTTTAAGCGGATAGTTTTCATACTTGATAAAAAGTAAAAAATAAAGGTTTTTATGATTGGGTTAAGTAATTGTTTTTGTGGTTTTTATGTTGATAAACAGTAGTAATTTTGAACTGTAATTAAAAACTAAAAATCATGAAAAAATTATTTTTATCTGTTATTGTTGCTTTGTTTATGAGTACAGCATTTGCTGCTAATAAGTCTCCCAATACAGCAAAAAATTTTGATGAGACTTACAGAGAACTAACTAGAATGTTAAATACGTATCCAAACTTTGGAGGATTAGATCAGGATGTTGTTGTAAAAGTAAAAATTGCTATTAATGAGAAACATGAAATTGTAGTGATGAGTACGAATACAACAAATGAAGAGTTAAACTACTACATCAAGAATACTTTAAATTATCAAAAGTTGTTAGCTGATGAATTAGAAGTAGGGAAAGGACTTGTTTTTCTGGTGAAGTTTACCAAGTAAATTTTTAAACTAAAAAAAGCAAAAATCCCGGGTTCATATCCGGGATTTTTTTGTTTTAGACGTTTTTTTAGATAAATTATTCGCAAAGTTTTGTTTGTTTTGGCTGTTTTAACTAATTTTTTTTCGTCTAAAAAGCTTTTTTTATATGAATAATGAAAAATAAGATATTTTTTTTTATCGGACTTCTATTTTTTGTGCTGTAATATTTTGTGTCTCGTAAAACTTACTATATCAGTTAATTAGGTGTTTTTTGTACAACGCTTTTTTCTACTTTTATAATGAAATCTTGAAACAATTTAATTCTAATTAAAAACTAAGAAATCATGAAAAAACTAATTCTATCAGTTGTTGTTACTTTATTTTTAACAACAGCATTTGCAGCAGAAAAATCACCTAATAACTCAACAGCTTCTTTAAGTGAAACTTACAAGGAAATAACTAAGATGCTTAATAGTTATCCAACATTTACAGGGTTGGATCAGGATGTTTTGGTAAAAGTAAGAATTGCAATTAATGAAAATCACGAAATTGTAGTGATGAGTACTAATACCTCTAATGAAAGTTTAAATTATTTTATTAAAAATACATTGAATTATCGAAAATTATCTACAGATGAACTGGAAGTTGGTAAAGGACTTGTTTTTCTGGTTAAATTCACTAAATAAATGAAAATACATAGAAAATAAAATCCCGGATGCTGTCCGGGATTTTTGTTTTAAGTTACTTAATGAATTATAAAAAACTTTATTTAGTTTTTTTATTTTTACCGTTATTGAACTTTACTTTTTCTACAATCTGTACTTTTGGAGTCGCTTTTGAATTGTTGTTCTTAAAAGGTTTTTTAGCTGTCGAAACTGATTTGGCAGGCTTTTGATCTGCTCTTCCTTTTTCGGCATCTTTAGCAGCAGCTTTAAATTCAGTTCGCTCTTTAGTACTTTCTTTTTTAGGAATTTGTGCTTTATGTTTTGCTAAAACATCATTTGGATTTTTAGGATTTTCTTTTGTTCCACGCAAATGAATAACTAGTCCATTTAAGAAATTGCGTAATACCTGATCACCGCATTCCATATAATTGGGGTGTTTTTCATCACGAAAAAAAGCTCCTAATTCTGATTTGGAAATTCTGAAATCAACTAATTCCAGTATTTCTACAATTTGGTCATCACGCAACATTAATGCTACGCGTAATTTTTTAAAGATATCGTTGTTTGTCATTGATGTGTTTTTTACAAAGGTACGTTATTATGACATTAGCTTATCAATTTCGTTTTAGTATTGATTGAGGATTTTTATTATTCGGTCCAAATCCTTCTTTTTATGATTTGCTGTAATTATTATCCGGTTCAAATCTGTATCAGAAGTATATTTGAAATGCGTAATAATAATTTTATTTGAAACTAAAACTGAATTGATATTTTCAATGCGTGGATAAATCACAGGGTAATTTTTATCAAAAAGAATATTAGTATTTGAAATTAATTTTGAATCCAGATAATCCAGGTTTTGTTTTAATTTTTTGTTTTGGGCAAAATAGAGTTTTTTTGCATCAACGATAGTTTTTACAAATGCAGGATTCATTCCGGCACTGGATACAAAAATATCATTTTCTTTCAGTTCCGAAATAAAACTGGAATCAGCAGCAATTACGCCACCGGATAATCCCATGGCTTTTCCCAGCGAAGCAAGCGAAATTTTGCGTTTGATGTTGGGGTGATGTAACATCGAAAAAATTCCGCTGCCATTATTACCTAAGATTCCGAGTGAATGTGACTCATCAATAACAACGGTTATTTCTTTATGCGCCGGAATTTGTTTTAAAACAGAAAAATTTACGGGAGTAACAGCATTAGCATTTACTGCATCTGTAAGAATGGTTATTTTTTCAGGTTTTTCGTCTGATAAACGCGGATTTAATTGGTTGTTTATAAAAAAAGGGAGACTTTTTTTGTGGCTTATTGCGACATGTGTATCAGGAAAATGAAAAAAAACATCCGTTTGAGATTCTAAAGTGTTAAGTACTAATTGTCCGGCAAGCATTCCGGATGAAACTGTAAGAGCTGCTTCGGCCTGAATAAACTGAGCTAAAAAACGTTCTCCTTTCTCATAAGCGGTTAATTGAATATTGGCATTTCGCGAACTTCCGTATGCCGTTCCCCAGCGGGCAATATTTTTAAAAAGTATTTTTTGAAATTTTTTATTTGGCGGTAAACCTAAATAAGCCGTACCGCCAAAATACAAATAGTTATCACCATTAACTTTTAATATCCGGTTCGGAAATTGTATTACTTTCATTAATTGTTATTTAAGAACAACTCCTGTTCCATTTAAATTAGAGTATCCAATGACTCCTTTTTCAATCTGTACACCGTTTGCAATATCTTCAGATAAAAGTAATGCTCCATCCATGTCTACATAATCCAATTGTGGTAATAAATGGGCAATTGCCGAAATACCAACAGAGGATTCTGTCATGCAGCCTACCATTGTTTTCAATCCTAATTTTTTGGCTTGTTGTATCATTCTTCGTGCAGGTGTCAGCCCGCCGCATTTTACTAATTTAATATTCACACCATGAAAATGATTGTAGCATTTGGATATATCCTGTTCAACAATACAGCTTTCATCAGCTATAACAGGTAATACGGAATGCTTGAAGATAATTTCATGTCCTTTCCAGTCATCGGCTTTTAGTGGCTGTTCCAGAAATTCGACCCCAAGCTTTTTTAATTCTACTGCATTAGTCAGTGTTTCTTCTATACCCCATCCGCAATTAGCATCGATTCTAAAAACAGCATCAGTATGTTCTCTTAGAGCTTTAACAATAGCTATATCTTCGCTGGTGCCTAATTTGATTTTATATATTGGCCACGGTAATTCTTTCATTTTTGATACCATTTTATCGATAGAATCAATTCCTATGGTATAATTTGTTAATGGATTTTTCTCAATATTATAATCCCATAGTTCGTGGAGTTTTTGTCCTTTTTTTCGGGCGTATAAATCGGTGTAAGCCATATCTAATGCACATAAAGCAAACATATCGTGCTTTAAATAAGGATATACTTTTGCCCAAAAATCTTCAGGAGTTTCTTCAGTGGTAGTTTCTATTAGGTTTCGGATTGCTTCTAAATCCTGTTTCATCATAGAGACACTGATGTTGTAATAAGGATTAGAGGTTGCTTCGCCATATCCTGAGAATCCGCCATTTTTTAACTGTACAATTAAGGAAGGCTGAATATCAATAGATTCTCTGGAAATTGTGAAAGTATGCTTTAATTGTAGCTCGTATTCTTTAATAATCAATTCCATAATAGCGCGTTTGATGATAAAATTAAGCTATAAAAATGAATATTTTTTCACGATATAGCAGAATTTTGATTTTCTGATTTTTTTAATCTCATTTTGCTTATATGATAAAAAAGGATATTGATAAAAGTGTTATCTGTAAAAGAGGGTTTTTCAGATTGACTTTTTTTAAACTAAAAGTTAAAATATTTCAATATATGAATGTTTTTTAACTTTTTTACTGTATGAAAAAAATGTGATTTTTCAATTAAATTGTTTAATAAAGGAGTTTTCTTTGGGTTATTATCATAAAAAATGATATTTTAGCTAAAATTATTTATGATATGGATACTTGTGAACAAAAGAAGAAATTGCTTTTAGAAATGATCGCCTTCGCTTCAGTTGATGGTCAATTGAGTAAAAAAGGGTATGATTTTTTATTTTTGATAGCCAATGAACTCAATTTTGAAAAAGGAGGATTTATAGATTTATTAAGTCATGAATTGCCTCCATTGCCGGATAATTTAAAGCTGCACAGAATCAAGCAATTTTATCAGCTGGTGTTATTTTTTCAGGATGACGGTATTTTATACAAGCAGGATCCGGATTTAATTATCCATATTGCCATTAGTATGGGCTTAGATACAGATGCTGTAAGGATTTTGTTGAAAAAAATGAAAAATGCACCTAATACCATCATTCCTGATGATGCTTTATGGAATATTTTTCATGATGAATCCGTGTATTAAACCAGCTGTTCTTGTAATTTTTTTATTTCATCTCGTAATTTTGCGGCTTGCATAAAGTCGAGTTCTTTTGCGGCTTTTTCCATTGATTTTCGTTTTTCACGAATTCGTTTTTCTATTTCGTCTTTGGATAAATATTCGTTTACCGGTTCTGCTGCCGTATTTAGCGTGTGTCCCAATTCGTATTCCACCAGTGGGTTTTTGGTAAAGGCACTGTCTATTTTCTTATTCAATGCCTGTGGAATGATGTTATTAGCGGTATTGAAATTAATCTGTTTTGTTCTGCGATAATTGGTTTCGTCAATCGTTTTTTGCATGCTATCTGTAATTTTATCGGCATACATAATAGCTTTTCCATTTAAGTTACGTGCTGCACGACCAATAGTTTGCGTTAACGAACGATGACTGCGCAAGAATCCTTCTTTATCAGCATCTAAAATAGCTACAAGCGAAACTTCAGGTAAATCCAAACCTTCACGCAATAAGTTGACACCGATGAGAACATCAAAAATTCCTTTTCGTAAATCCTGCATGATTTCAATTCGCTCCAGCGTATCGACATCAGAGTGAATATAGCGGCAACGAATACTGACTTTAGTTAAGTATTTTGCTAATTCTTCAGCCATTCTTTTGGTTAAAGTGGTCACTAAAACCCGTTCATCCAGTTCGCATCGTTGCTGAATTTCTTCAATTAAATCATCAATTTGATTCAAACTGGGACGAATTTCGATAATAGGATCTAATAATCCCGTAGGACGAATCACTTGTTCTACATATACACCATCGCTTTTTTGTAATTCATAATCAGCCGGAGTTGCCGATACATATATGACTTGGTTTTGCATGGCCTCAAATTCCTCAAACTTTAAAGGACGGTTGTCCATAGCGGCCGGAAGTCTGAAACCGTATTCCACTAAATTTTCTTTCCGGCTTCTGTCGCCTCCATACATAGCATGAACCTGAGAAAGCGTTACGTGACTTTCGTCAACTACCATTAAATAATCTTTTGGGAAATAATCCAATAGACAGAAAGGACGCGTTCCGGCCAATCTGCCGTCCAGATAACGGGAATAATTTTCGATACCGGAACAATAACCCAATTCGCGAATCATTTCTAAGTCGAAATTAGTTCGTTCTTCCAGTCTTTTGGCTTCCAGATGTTTGCCTATTTCTTTAAAATAATCTACTTGTTTAACTAAATCTTGCTGAATTTCCCAAATAGCGCCTTGTAGCACATCTGGAGAAGTCACGAACATATTAGCCGGATAAATAGTGAGTTTGTCAAATCGTTCAATCACTTGAGCCGTTTGAACATCAAAGCTTTCAATTTCCTCGATTTCATCACCAAAAAAGTGAATCCGATAGGCGTCATCTGCATAACTTGGGAAAATTTCCACAGTATCCCCTTTGATTCTGAAATTACCAGGTGTAAAATCGGCTTCGGTTCTGGAATACAAACTTTGCACCAAGCTATGCAATAATTTGGTTCTGGAAATTTCCTGATCTCTTTCTAAAGCAATGACATTTTTTTGAAATTCGACAGGGTTTCCGATACCATACAAACAAGAAACAGAAGCTACCACAAGAATGTCTCTACGACCAGAAAGTAGGGAAGAAGTGGTGCTTAAACGCATTTTTTCCAACTCTTCGTTGATAGATAAATCTTTTTCGATAAAAACCCCTGTAACCGGCATAAATGCTTCGGGTTGGTAATAATCGTAGTAGGAAACGAAATATTCTACTGCATTATTAGGGAAAAACTGTTTGAATTCCGAATACAACTGAGCGGCCAGGGTTTTGTTGTGTGCCAAAACTAAAGTTGGACGTTGTACTTCCTGAATAACATTGGCTACTGTAAAGGTTTTTCCGGAACCTGTAACCCCTAAAAGCGTTTGAAACTTTTCGCCATCTATGATACCTTGCGAGAGTTTGTCAATAGCCTGGGGTTGGTCTCCCATTGGTTTGTAATCCGATACGACTTGGAAATTCATTTGTTTTTTGTTGCAAAGTTTGAAGTTGCAAAGTTACAAAGTTTATTGGCAATAAAGTATGATGATGATGACAGCGTAAATTGATGGCTCATTTTTTCTTTTTGTAAAAAGAAAGTAACCAATAAATATTAATAACAATCAGTATGCTAAGAATCAATCCAACATATATAAATTCTTTCGTAGAAAGATTTTTAAATTGAGGTCTTTGTATTTTTTCATTTATTGCTATGCAATAAGGAAGCAGTAAAAATATTGTAAAAAATAAAAAGATTAATTTTCCAATTAATTTCATTTGTCTACTGTTTAATCATCTAATCCTTTTCCATTAAGAATTTTTTCAAGATACTTTTCAATTCGGGCTTCACGGGTTTTAGCTTGTTTTGCCGAAGAAAAATATAATAAATAGGCTTTTTGACGTCCTGGAGTTAAGGCATGAAATGCTTCTTTTAGTTCGGGCATATCTTCTAAAACAGTCTGGAATTCTTCCGGCATATTGAATTCTGCGGTGGTTTTCATTACGACTTTTAAACCTGCTTTTTCTATAGCAATCGCTTCCTGTATGTAAGCTTTGATAACTGATTCTAATTTTTCAATTTCTGCTACATTTTTAAACCGAAGTTGTCTTCGATCCTGAACATTCTCCGTTTGTTGAATCAGAATTTTTTTTTCGTCCTTCATTAAAACCCCTTTGAAAAATAGTAAGGCGCAATAGTCTTTGAAACCGTGAATTAATACCACGTTAGCATTGTCTAAGGTATAACAGGGATGCATCCATTTGAAATCTTCCTCTAGTTTGCATTCTGTAATTATTTCTCTTAACAGTGTCATTTCATCCTGCCACTTTTTTGCTTTGCTTAAAAATTGGGCTACTTTAGGATTCATAGTTTTTTTATGTAAGAGTTACTATTCAGGTACGAAAAAAATATTATTCCATTATTTTAACCAATCCCAACGTTTAGTCCAATCTTCCAGAATGGCATTGCGCCATTTTAAAATGGTTTTTCCACCTTGAATTTTTCCATCAAATAGAGAACTGTCTGATTTGTCACTGTACCAGTTGTTGCCTAAAATATAACTGTCTTTTTGTTGTTTGCCAGGCCATAAATTAGTCACTACAATATCGCCTTCAAGACCATTGAGTTCGGCAATTTCGGAACGAATTTGATAATGTATGTTTTCTGCTTTTTTAGGAATGTATCTTATGGCATAATCGCCATTTCCTAAATAGTAACCAGACCATTTTTGGATATTATTTCCGTATGGTATTTCCATAGTAAAACAAACAGTATTGATAGGAAGTTCTTTTTTTGGACCTTTTAAATGCATTTCAATAATGGAACAATAAGCGACAGTGTCTTTTAGAGTTGTTGTACCGTGGTAGATAGTTCTAGGGCTATGTGTTATTTTTTCAAAGCTGCCTCCCCAGCTTTCTCTGCCTGGATTATCAGGATTTCCATCCATCAGGTAAAATAAAGAAGGAGAGTCACCCATTTTGATCTCTCCGTCATAATAGCTTTTAAAGTCTTTTCCAAGATGACCTGCTCCCTGAATGGCAGTATCAAAATAGTCAGAGGTTTTAACAGTATCGGGTTCATTATTGTGCGAAAAGAAACCGTAATAACTAGAGTTAACTTCGATAAAGAACAAGTTAGGAAAGTTTTCTACGATGTAGGCATAGCTGTTAGCGCTCCATTTTTTGTTGGGACCGCCTATCCAGTATATTTTGATTTTATGCTGAATTTCAGGTGCATCGTGCAAAGCTTGTGCAATATCTTCAAGACCGCCCCAGCCTAAAACCCATAAAGGTTGATCGCTTTGTTTTTTGGCACATTTAATAATCCAGTCGGAACCTTCGGTTGCTTTGGTGAATCCTGAAAAAGAAGCGTTGCCTTTAAGCCCCTGTTTGGTAATGGAGCGTAAATATTTTGGCTGAGCCAGCTTTTTATTGTGTTTTTTTAGTTTTGGAAGATCTTTTTCATAAAGGTCAATCATTCTAAGAATCTCTTCTTTATTTCCGTCGCCATAGGAAGGAGATGAAACCAGACCTTCTAATTGAAACAAATCACTGTACATAAGTAAATGCGTCATAGACTGATTGTCATCAGGATCAGTACCTCCTATATCAGTACTTATAAGAACCCTGGGCTTTGTAGGTGTTGGATTTTGTGCTACAATTGAAAATTGTACAAAACAAATAAATGTCAGTAAAAACAGCTTTTTCATATTTTTTTGTTTATAATCGATGTTGGTTTTTTTTCTAGCTGACTAATATTTCAATTAAAAACTGTTTAATTGAAAAAAAAGATGCGTTAAAGATATTTTTTTTTGATAAAAAAAACAAGTAAAAGAAAATAAAAGAAAACAAAAGAAAATAATAAAAAGAATTTTTTAAAAAACAGAGGGTTTTATTTCAAATTCCCAATCCTGTTGTTGAGTTTCGGTCAGGAAAGACCAGGCCAGAATACGGCTTATTTTTTGCCCTTGAGTCATATCTATGGTTCTTATCTGGGCAGCATTAACTTTGTTTAAAGTTTTGTATAAACTTTTCAGATGTGATTGTTTTGAAACAAGTGTGGTAAACCAAAGACACTGCATGGGGTAACGGGCGCTTTCATAAATCATTTGGGTAATAAAGCCCAGTTCGCCGCCTTCGCACCAAAGCTCTGTATTTTGTCCACCAAAATTTAAAACGGCTTTGGTGTTTTTTTTATCTTCCAGATTATTTACTTTTCGCAGACTGCCTTTGCCGGCCTCTTCGGCTGATTTATGAAAAGGTGGGTTGCAAATCGTGAAAGCAAATTTATCTTCGGGAGTGATGATGTTTTTAAAGATATAACGTGATTCTAATTGTTGCTGTAGACTAATTGCATCAGTCAGTTCAGGATTTGCTTCGATTATTTTAGTACAATTGTTCAGCGCATTGTCATCAATATCGGTTCCTACAAAACTCCAGTCATAGACTGCATTACCAATTATAGGATAAATACAATTAGCTCCCACACCAATATCTAAACCTTCTACTTCATTTCCTGTTGGTATGATTCCGTTATTGCTTTCGGCTAATAAGTCAGCTATGTAATGAATGTAATCTGCTCGTCCGGGGATGGGAGGACAAAGGTAATCCTGAGGGATATCCCAGTTTTGAATATTATAATAAGTATGTAATAATGCTTTGTTTAATGCTTTTACCGCTTTCGGAATGCTAAAATCAATAGTTTCTCCCAAAGTGTCGGGATGATGTTCGTTGCGATGGACAAAAGATTTTAGTTCGGGACAATTTTCAATCAGCAACATAAAATCATAGCGTGATCGATGTTGGTTTCTGGGATGTAAATTGATTTTCTCCGTGATTGCTTTAGACATCTTTATTTTTTAATTTCGGTGCAAAGGTACAATTTTCAAATTTGTTTTCGCTTTCCAAAGTGTTATTTTAGAATGAATTAGCTGTTAAATTTTTGCAATCTGAATTTAAGGTAAATAAAAAAGTTTTCTCTGTGTATTAATCCGTACATTCCATTAATAACAAATCGCCTTGTTGGTGTTCTATCATTACTAAACCATCCTGAGCCACATGATTGCTGCTTCCGGTTCGGTAACCAATAGTGAGACTGTCTCCTTTAAGCGGATAGAATAAATTTTCAGAATAAATTCCGCTTACATGACCTATGGGGATTAATGAAATAGGTGTATTGGCTGTATACCATTTTTCGAATTTACGGGGTAATAAAAACACTTTAGAATGATCGTCTAATATGACGATTTTTAGTTTGTCACGATAGCGTACAATATTAGTTAGATTTGTAATGGTGTGATCAGTACGTTTTCCTGTTGCCCAAACTACATTAACAGCCGAAAAGTTTTTTTCATACAAATAATCGAAAGCTTTTTCTAAGTCGGTCTTATCCTGGTCCGGAGTATGTACAATTTCCAGCGGATATTGTTTTTCTTTGTAATGGTCAGGGTCAAAATCCCTATCGAAATCCCCCAATAAAACATCAATTTTTATGTCGAGTTCCATTACCCTGTCAATGGCTGAATCTAATACAATTACCAGCGGCGACCATTCCAGTAACTGACCTAAAAGTTCAGGGCTGCAGGAAGCGCCATTGGCAATAATTAAAGCCGGTTCCTGATCGTCGCGAACAATATGGTGTGATGACAAAAGAATGTAGATTTAAATTTATGAGTGAACAAATATAACTAATTTTTTTGCCACAGCTTATAAGCTTTATACAGATTAATTGTTGAAAATCTGTGTAATCAGCGGTAAAAAAGTATTTGTTGTTATTATAATTTTATTGGTGTGAATCAATTGCTTTTGGCTTTAGCCAATTGCATTTTGCTTTTAGATTAAAACCTGTTACTGAATTACAAATCTGCGTAAATCAGCTTCGCCTAAGTAAAAATAACCCAAAGGATAATTTTCAGGATTCGTTATGTTTTTGATATTTCCTCTTACTGTTGCCGGAGGTGTCTGAAAAGGACCTCCTGAATTTCCTCCAATAATCCCAATTAAGATATTCATGTAATTGTAATATTGCTTAGAAATACCAAAATGTGTTAATTCGATCTCATCTCCTGCTTTTAAATCATCTTTTTGGGAACGGCTGAAAAATTCGTTGCCCTGAAAAAATTTATCTTCATCAACGTTATAATCAACTGTAGCTTCATTAGAATAAATGTATTTGTAGAGATAATAATTATCTTCATTGGCAGGATCAGTAAAATAGGTTTTTATTTCAATGTCTTTTCCGGTGAATCCGCCTTCATTGTTTTGTTCAATCCGGTTAATTGGAGCCAGCGACTGAAATACTTCCGATCCTGTATATGTTTCGCCATTATTTATGATAGTGAGTGTATAAGTTTCTCCTATTTTAGGAATAAAACTGGTACAGGCATATTCTCCGGTTTCCGGAATTTCTTCAAAAATAAAAGTAGTATTCTGACTGTTAGTTATTGAAACATTTGCTCCTGTTACAATGGGAACTTCGGTATCATAATATCCGGTGGTGGTAGTAAGTTTGATTTTTTGAGCATTTCCGCTACTGCCTTTTGCCCATACAATTGAAGCATCAATTACTAATTTAGGAGCTGCTGTGTCTAATTTTAAATCCACTACTTCTTCGCAGCTGCTTAGCAAACTGATTAAAATTAGAAAAGGGAAGAGTATTTTTTTCATGATGTTTTTTTATTAACCTTAGAATTTAAAATTATAAGTTACAGCCGGTACAATACCAAAAATAGAAGTCTTTACCGCTTCATTCATTGCAGTATCTGTATTTTGTCTGAAAGCGATGGAAGCCGCATTTTGGCGGTTGTATATATTGTAAATACTAAAAACCCATTCGCCTTTCCAGTTTCGGTTATTGTTTTTTGAAGGGGTTAAAGTTGCTGAAAGGTCCAGATGATGGTAAACAGGGAGACGATTTCCATTTCGCAAGCCGTAACTTGGGACAAAAACATCTCCATAGCTGTATTTACTGTCCGGATACGTAACGGGTTGTCCGGATTGCAGCATAAAATTAGCTCCAAAATCCCATTTTTTATTCAGCTGATAAGCAGCAGTGATGGCTAAATTATGTGTTTTATCATAAGCAGAATTATACCATTTACCATAATTAATACCTATTTCTTCAGGTGTTCTTCCCGGTGTTTGTTGTTCAGACTTGGATAAAGTATATGAAATCCATCCGTTTAACCGGCCTGCATTTTTTTTGAACATCATTTCTAAACCATACGCACGCATCCGTCCATTCAGAACGACTTGCTCTATAGCATCATTGGCAATCAAATCGGCACCATCAATATAATCCATCCGGTTTTGGATTTTCTTGTAAAAACTTTCTATTTCAACAGAATAATCGCCGTCGCGAATGTTTTTAAAATACCCCAGTGCAAGCTGATCAGCAATTTGCGGTTTGATATATGTATCACTCGGCATCCAAACGTCCAAAGGAGTAGGAGAAGAGGTGTTAGAAACTAATTGCAGGTATTGTACCATGCGGTTGTAGCTGGCTTTAATGGCCTGGTTTTCTTTTAACTGATAAGAAATAGAAAATCTCGGCTCAAAATTGTTGAAGCTTTTTATAGTTTTATTTTTACCATAATATTTGCTGCCTGTGGGAATAGCTTTTTCATAAATCTGAAAATCAGAATTAAAAACTACCGGATTATCATTTTCATATAAATTAATAGTGGAATTTCCTAAGCGGTAAAACATGCTGTAGCGCAATCCATAGTTAACAGCGATTTTTTTAGTCAGTTTGTTTTCTGCTTCTATATAAAGAGAGGGTTCAAAAGCATATTTTCGGTCTAACTGATCGGGATTAATTCCGGAATCAATATCTGATGGTTTAATGGTTCCGGGATTAAAGTTGTAATAAATGGCATTGGCACCATAACTTAATTTAAAATTATCAGAAATGTAATTCTTAAAATCATATTTGATATTGTAATTTTTAATTCCAGAATCCCAGGTGAAACCTACAAAGTCTAAGTCCAGTCCGTAATAATAATCACTGTAGATAAGAGATAGGTTTGAAAATAATTTATCTGAAAACAAGTGATTCCAGCGTAAATTTAAAGTTGTATTTCCGTAGGTATTACTGAAAGTTTTGTTAATAGCAAAAACGTCACGACCAAAATATCCTGATAAATAGAGGTTGTTATTGTCGTTAATCTTATAACTCAGCTTGGTGTTTAAATCATAAAAATAAGCGGAATTGTCTTTTTGTTCAGGAGAAAGTTTTAGGAATAAATGCGCATAAGAAGCTCTTCCGCCAATTAAAAATGAACCACGATCTTTTACAAGAGGTCCTTCGGCAAGAATACGGCTCGAAATCAATCCGATTCCTCCATTCATATGAAAATCATTGCTGTTTCCTTCTTTTTGATAAATATCTAAAACCGAAGAAGCTCTCCCCCCAAAACGTGCAGAAATTCCGCCTTTATACAATTTTAAATCCTTAATAGCATCAGGATTAAATACGGAGAAGAATCCAAAAACATGTGAAGAATTATAAATGGTAGCTTCATCAAGCAGAATCAGATTCTGGTCAGCACCGCCGCCACGCACATTAAATCCTGAGGCACCTTCACCTGCATTAGTAACTCCGGGTAAAAGTAAAATGGATTTTATTACATCGACTTCTCCAAGAACAACAGGCATTTTTTTTATAGCCGAAATTGACAATCTGTTAACGCTCATTTCCGGAGTTCTGGTATTGGCTTTTCCCTGATTATCGGTAATGATAACTTCATTCAGTAATTCTCCGTTTTCAGTAAGTTCCCAGTTCATTTTGGTACTCTGAGTCAGTGAAATATTTTTTTCAATACTTTGATACCCAATGTAACTAATAGTTAGATTATGGTTTCCCTGCGGGATACTTATCGAATAAAATCCATATTCATTAGTGGTTGTTCCTGTTTTTAAATCAGGGAAATAAATATTCACACCAATCAGGGTTTCGTTGTTTTTAAGATCTGTAACAATTCCGCTCAGGGTAAATTTGCTCTGCGAAAAAACAGAGAAGCTGATGAGAAGAAGGATAAAAAGATAACTGTTTTTTTTTGAAATCATTAGAGAGAGTTTGTGATACAAATGTCTATTATTTGTAAAAGAATAGCAATTGAACAACTGTTAATTTATGTTTATATTGTACTCATGACACGACCGCGTTGCTGCATTGAAAACAAATCAGTTACAATTGCCATTGAAATAGACTCAATAACTCCAAAGTGAGAAGGTTTAAGCTGCATGCTTTTCATTAGTATATCTCCCAATGGCGACATAACCATAAAATCCAGAATAACTGTAAATTGGGTATTTGCTAAAATAAAAACAGCAAATTTTTGATAAGAAGTAAAAGGAATTACTTTGGATTCTTTGTTTTTCATTATTCGCTTAATTCAGTGCATTTATAATCCTGTTCAGCTATTATTTTTATGATGTCCTCTGTATTCAGAGTTTTAGTCTCAATGCGTAAAACCGAATCGATATCTTCTAAATCAATATTCCATTTTTCAATTTTGGGATGTGAATTCAATACGGGGCTTACCAGCTTTTTGTCTTTCTCTGTTTTAATGTTAGTTGCAAAAATCAAAATGTTGCTATTCGTTTCCATAAGTTTTTAGTTTAGGGCGTTAATGCTTTTATCACGAACTGAAATGCTTCGTCTGTAATTTTTTTATTGAGTTTAAAGGGGCCTCCGCCAAAATTTTTACCGTCTCTTTCAAATCGGAGTAAGGAATATAATGGACCATAGGCAATACTCCAGAATACTTCTTTAGAAATAGTAGGTATAAGTTCTTTTCTTTGTATGGCATTGTTAAAAAAATCTCCCATTGTAATTTTAAATTCAGTCAGACTTTCATTTAAAATGGTTTCACCGTAACTGGAATGAGTCAATACTTCCCAGCAATTTACTTCAAGTGGTTTTTCTTGCGTAAAACGACTTCTGTTTTCCCATTGTTTGTATAATCCTTCTTTAAAAGGCATTGATGGTGAAAAATCTTTAGACATTTCAGCAAAGAATTCTTTTCCAATTTCGATGCCTATTTTTTTTATCAATTCCTCTTTGTCGGAATAATATATGTATAAAGTAGCTACCGAAATGTTACTTTCCTTTGCCAGACGGTTCATGCTAAAACCTTCAATCCCTTTTTCAACTAGAAGTGCTATGGCTTTTTGTTTTACAATTTCCTCTTTATTGGTGTCTCTGGTTCTCATCTTTATTATTTGTCACAGCAAAAATATAGATTATAAATGAATGTTCGTTTATTTATAGATAAAAAAGCAAAAAAAAAGACAACCCTGTCGAGTTGTCTTTTTAATATTTATAAAATAAGATACTTAAGCAGTTTTTAAAGCAGCAATTTTATCTAAAATAGTGTTTAAAGTTGCGCTTGGACGCATTGCTTTACTTACTAAAGCAGGGTTTGGCTGGTAGTAACCTCCAATTTCCTGCGCTTTACCCTGAGCACCAATTAACTCAGCATCAATTTTAGCTTCGTTTTCAGTCAATTCTTTAGCAATAGGGGTAAAGATAGCTTTTAAATCAGCATCTTTATCCTGAGCAGCTAAAGCCTGAGCCCAGTATAAAGCTAAATAAAAGTGAGAACCACGGTTGTCAATTTGGCCTACTTTTCTAGCCGGAGATTTATCGTTTTGCAAGAAAGCATCGTTAGCCTGATCTAAAGTTTCAGAAAGAACAATTGCTTTTTCATTGTTTAAACTTTGTCCTAAATGTTCCAAAGATGCACCTAAAGCTAAAAATTCTCCTAAGGAATCCCAACGTAAGTAACCTTCTTGAGTAAATTGCTCCACGTGTTTAGGAGCTGATCCACCTGCACCCGTTTCGAACAATCCTCCACCGTTCATTAATGGAACGATAGATAACATTTTAGCAGAAGTACCAACTTCTAAAATAGGGAATAAATCAGTAAGGTAATCACGTAATACATTTCCGGTTACAGAAATAGTATCTAAACCTTTAATAATTCTTTCTAATGTGAATTGAGTTGCAGCAATTGGATTTAAGATACGAATGTCTAATCCGGTTGTATCGTAATCTTTCAAGTAAGTGTTTACTTTTTCGATTAATTGTCTGTCGTGAGCTCTGTTTTCATCTAACCAGAATACGGCAGGAGTATCAGATAAACGTGCTCTGTTTACAGCCAGTTTTACCCAGTCTTGGATAGGAGCATCCTTAGCCTGGCACATTCTGAAAATATCATTTGCTTCAACAGCTTGTTCCATTAAAACAGTTCCGTTTGTATCAACAACACGAACAACTCCGTTAGCAGACATTTGGAATGTTTTATCATGAGAACCATATTCTTCTGCTTTTTGAGCCATCAGACCTACGTTTGGAACACTTCCCATTGTAGTTGGGTCAAAAGCACCGTGTTTTTTACAGAAATCAATTGTAGCTGTATAAACTCCGGCATAAGAACGGTCTGGGATAATAGCGATAGTATCTTGTGGTTTTCCTTCTTTGTTCCACATTTGTCCGGAAGTACGAATCATTGCCGGCATAGAAGCATCTACAATTACATCTGATGGTACATGAAGGTTAGTAATTCCTTTATCAGAGTTTACCATAGCAAGAGCTGGTCCGTTTGCAATTGCCTGATCGATAGCGGCTTTTACTTCAGTTTCTTGTGCATTACCTGCAATTTTAGCATAGACATCACCTAAACCATTTTTAGTGCTTACTCCTAATTCAGTAAATAAAGCAGCGTATTTTTCAAATACATCTTTGAAATATACTTCAACGATAGCACCAAAGATGATAGGGTCAGAAACCTTCATCATAGTCGCTTTCAGGTGAACAGAAAGTAAAACTCCCTGAGCTTTAGCTTCAGCAATTGTTTTAGCAACAAAAGATTTTAAAGCGTTTAAGTGCATTACGGAACTGTCAATAATTTCACCTGCTTTAAGCGGAGTACTTGCTTTAAGAACAGTAGTTGTTCCGTCTTGTCCAACAAATTCGATTTTTACATCAGTAGCATCAGCTACCGTAAGTGATTGCTCGCTTCCGTAGAAATCACCACTTTCCATAGAGGCAACTGCTGTTTTTGAATCAGCAGACCAGGCTCCCATTGAATGTGGGTTTGCTTTAGCGTAGTTTTTTACAGCTTTCGGTGCTCTACGGTCAGAGTTTCCTTCACGTAAAACCGGGTTTACAGCTGAACCTAATATTTTAGCATATTTTGCTTTTATTGCTGCATCAGCATCGTTTTGTGGAGCCTCCGGGTAGTTAGGAACCGCATATCCGTGTGCTTGTAATTCAGCAATAGCTCCTTTTAATTGAGGAACAGATGCAGAAACGTTTGGTAATTTGATAATGTTTGCTTCTGGAGCAGTAGCTAGTTTTCCTAATTCAGCCAATGAGTCTTTTACTCTTTGCTCCTCAGTTAAAAACTCAGGAAAATTAGCAAGAATACGAGCGGCAACTGAAATGTCTTCTGTTTCAATTTCGATCCCTGCAGTAGCAGTAAAAGCTTCAACGATAGGTAAAAACGAATAAGTAGCTAACAAAGGTGCTTCGTCAGTTAATGTGTAAACAATCTTTGATTTTTGTGTCATTTTTTTAATTTTATAATCGTAATTCTTTAGTAAAGAATGTGAAATGTATTGTTTGCTTTGAATAAAGCGGTGCAAAGATATGTAAATCAGACTAAAATACAGTCCCGTTTGTTATAGAAATACCCGAATTATGGGATAACTAACGACAAGGCTGTAAAATGTTATTTTTTTAAAAGAATATCTCTTTCTTTAAAAATGATGATAGTGTTAAGGCATAGTCAAAAAAAAATCCCGTCTGTTATAGTTAACGAGACGAGACTTTTATTGTAAAGAGATAATAAATTATCTTCTTTTGTCTTTAATTTTAGCTTTTTTACCAGTAAGTTCTCTGAAGTAGAAAATTCTAGCTCTACGTACAGCACCTTTCTTGTTGATTTCAATTTTTTGTAAAGCTGGTAAGTTGATAGGGAAGATACGCTCTACACCTACTGAACCTGACATTTTACGAATTGTAAAAGTTTCAGTAGTTCCAGTACCTCTTCTTTGAATTACCACTCCTTTAAAGAACTGAGTTCTTGTTTTTTCACCCTCTTTAATTTCGTAGTAAACTGTGATTGTGTCTCCAGCTCCGAATTCAGGGAAATCTTTTTTTGTAACAAATTCGCTATTAACGAAATCTACTAAATTTGCCATTTTAATTGCTAATTATGGTTTAAAAATCTAATCAACATTCACGGGTATCGCCAGAGGTTAATTAAATGTGGGTGCAAAAGTAAAAAAAATAATTATGAATTATGAATTATAAATTGCTTTTTTTTAAAGAGAAGAAAGAACCAAGAAGAAAGAGGCAAAATAAAAAAAGACCAATACAGATGAAGTCACTATCTTTTCTCTTGTTTCTTTATTCTATTTTCTATTCTTCCAATAAATCTGGACGACGATTTTTAGTGTGTTCGTAGGCCATGTCTTCATTCCATTTGTCTATTTTAGCAAAGTTTCCGCTGGTTAGAACTTCAGGAACTTTCCAACCTTTATAGTCGGCAGGTCTGGTGTAAATAGGTCCTGATAGTAAACCATCCTGAAAACTATCAGTCAATGCAGAGGTTTCATCGCTTAAAACTCCCGGGATTAATCGGATTAAAGCATCTGATAAAACTAAAGCACCCAGTTCACCACCGCTTAAAACATAATCACCAATCGATATTTCCTTTGTAATGAAATGATCGCGAACTCTTTGATCTACTCCTTTATAATGTCCGCATAAAATAATTATGTTTTCGTACATGGACATGGTGTTAGCCATTTTTTGATTTAACGTTTCGCCATCCGGAGACATATATATGATTTCATCATAAGTTCGCTGACCTTTTAAATGTGTAATACAATCGTCAATAGGTTGTACAGTCATCACCATTCCTGCTCCTCCGCCATAGGGATAATCGTCCACACTTTTTTGTCTGTTTGTGGTATAATCTCTTAAATTATGAATGTGAACTTCTACCAGACCTTTGTCAATGGCGCGTTTCATAATAGAACCCTCAAAGGGACTGCGTAATAATTCAGGTAAAACAGTAATAATATCAATTCGCATGGTAAATCTTCCAAATAGTTAGGCGGCAAAGATACAATTTGAAACTGTTTTTAGAAGTACATTCTGCAATAATGAATTTTAACATGGATGAACTGCTTTTTTTAATATAAAGTCAAAGAAATTGTAAAGTTTTATAAATAGTTTCCTTGTGCAATTCTTTATAACTAAATTTACTTTTCCCAAATAAAAATAATTTAAAATGAAAAAGATGAAATATAAATTTAGCCTTCTGTTGTTTTTAGTCGCTTTATTTTCGTTTGCACAACAAGACCAATTAAAAGAATTAGATATTAATTTAAAGAATTATACTTATCCGTACCCTGTACATTTTATCCGTTTTTCTGTTCAGCAACAGCAGTTACAAATGGGATATATGGATGTTAAACCGGCTAATTATAATGGTAAAAACATAATGTTGCTGCATGGTAAAAATTTTAATGGAGCCTATTGGAAAACTACAATTGCAGCTTTAACAAAGCAGGGTTTCAGGGTCATTGTTCCGGATCAGATTGGTTTTGGTAAATCAGATAAGCCTTTACGTTTTCAGTATACTTTTCAGCAATTAGCCGAAAATACCAAACGTATTCTGGATACTTTAAAGATTCAGAAAACAGCAGTTTTAGGGCATTCCATGGGAGGAATGCTGGCCACCCGTTTTACTTTGATGTATCCTAAAATGGTAGAAAAGCTGATTCTGGAAAATCCAATAGGTTTAGAAGACTGGAAATTAAAAGTGCCTTATAAAAATATTGACTGGTGGTATAAAAATGAACTGAATCAGTCTTACGAAAAAATAAAAAAATATCAGATGGAAAGTTATTATGACGGCAAATGGAAACCGGAATATAATGAATGGGTAAACTTATTGGCAGGCTGGACGTTGAATCCTGATTTTAAAAGATATGCCTGGAATGCAGCGCTGACTTATGATATGATTTTCACTCAGCCAGTAGTTTATGAATTTCAAAATATAAAATGTCCTACTTTATTAATTATAGGAACAAGAGACAGAACAGCTTTAGGGAAACCATTAGTGAGTGAAGAGGTCAGAAAAACAATGGGATTGTATGAGCATTTAGGTAAAGCTACGCAACAAAAAATAACAGGTTCTAAATTAGTCGAAATTCCAAATATTGGTCACATGCCTCACATAGAGAGTTTTAATTTGTTTGTGAAACCACTGATTGCTTTTTTAGAAGCTAAATAAGTTTTTTAAAATGCATTTTAATTTATGTTAGTATTTTTGCAAAATGAATTTATCTCAAAAAAATGTCCTTTTTATGGCGATAGCCACAGGACTAATCGTGGCTAATTTATATTATTGTCAGCCTTTAATTGTTCTTATTGCTAATGAATTTAATATTCCGGATGCCGATGCAGGAACCATTACTTATTTAACTCAGGCGGGTTATGCTATTGGTTTATTTTTTATGGTGCCATTAGGTGATAAAATAGAACGAAAAACCCAAATATTGGCCACTACTTTTGCTACAGTAGTTGCTTTGATCATTGCTGCAACAGCGCAGAGTTTTTTTATTTTAGAACTGGCTTCTCTTTTAATAGGAATCACTTCGATTGTGCCACAGCTTATTTTGCCTTTGGCAGCTTCCCTGAGCGAACCGGAACAAAGAGGAAAAGTAGTGGGAACTATTATGAGTGGCTTATTGGTAGGGATTTTGCTTTCGCGAACATTGAGCGGATTTATTGGAGAAGTTTGGGGCTGGCGTGCTATGTTCTGGATTGCTTCCGGTTTATGTTTGTTGTTGTTTTTTATTATTCAAAAACAGTTCCCATATAATAAACCTGATTTTAAAGGAACTTACGGGCAGTTAATAACTTCTCTTTTTAGCTTAATAAAAGAACAGCCTTTGTTGCGAGAAGCTACTTTAATCAATGTATTTTCTTTTGCTCAGTTTGGTGCTTTCTGGACCACCATGGTTTTATTGCTTTCGGCTGAACCTTTTTCGTTTAATAGTGCTACTATTGGTCTTTTTGGTATTGTTGGTGCTTCGGGAGCTTTAGCTGCTCCGCTGGTAGGAAAGTTAGGGGATAAAGGAAATTCAAGAATTGCGGTAGGTTATGGTTGTTTACTGATTGCTTTGAGTTTTATGATTTTTTATTTTTCTTCAACGAATATTACAGGGATTATTATTGGTATTGTATTTATCGATATCGGATTACAGGGAGTTCATATTTCTAATCAGACCAGAGTTTATTCTATTGTACCTGAAGCCAGAAACAGAATGAATACGGTTTTTATGTCCTTTAGTTTTTTAGGTACAGCCGCAGGATCTGCTTATGGATTGTTTTTGTGGGAACTTGGTGGGTGGCTTGCCGTTACTTCAGGCTGTTTGTTGTTATCTGTTTTGGCTTTTACGGTTTATGGATTGACTTATAAATCCGGACGGAAAGCATTAGAAAGCATCAATGGATAAAAAATTAATTTGTAAATTTGCGGCTTCAATAAAAAATTTAAAAGAATGGAAAACGGAATATACGCTAAATTCAATACCTCTAAAGGGAGTGTTTTAGTAAAATTAACACATGATTTAACTCCAGGAACTGTTGGTAACTTTGTAGCATTAGCTGAAGGAAACTTAGAAAATAAAGTAAAACCGCAAGGAACAAAATATTATGACGGATTAACTTTTCACAGAGTAATTCCTGATTTTATGATTCAGGGAGGTTGTCCTCTTGGTTCAGGAACAGGAGATCCGGGGTATAAGTTTGATGATGAGTTTCATCCAAGTTTGAAACACGATCGTCCGGGTGTTTTGGCTATGGCCAATGCAGGTCCGGGTACTAATGGCTCTCAATTTTACATTACACATGTACCTACTTCCTGGTTAGACGGAAAACATACTGTTTTTGGTCATGTTATAGAAGGTCAGGATGTAGTTGATGCGGTAGCTCAGGGAGATGCTTTAGAAACTTTAGAGATTATAAGAGTAGGTGAAGAAGCTCAAAAATGGAATGCTGTTGAAGCGTTTAGAGTTTTTGAAGGAAACAGAAAAAAACGTTTAGAAGCAGAGAAAGCAGCTGCTGAAGAAGCAATGGAAAAATTAGCTGCCGGATTTGAGAAAACAGAAAGCGGATTGCGTTACCAGTTTATTCAGAGAGGTGAAGGAAAAAAAGCTGAAAACGGAAAAACAGTTTCTGTACATTATACAGGACAACTTCCTGACGGAAAAGTTTTTGACAGTTCTTATCCGCGTAAAAAACCAATCGAATTTCCTTTAGGTCAAGGAAATGTAATTGAAGGATGGGATGAAGGTATTGCTTTGTTACAGGTAGGAGATAAAGCCCGTTTTGTAATTCCGTCTCATTTAGGATACGGTTCCCGAGGAGCTGGAGGAGTAATTCCGCCAAATGCTACTTTGATTTTTGACGTTGAATTAATGGACGTTAAGTAATTTTAGATTTTAAATCTCAGACTGCAGATTTAGATTGCAGTATTGATGATATAAAAAAGCGATTTTCAATTTGAAAATCGCTTTTTTTGTGTCTAAACTCTTTTATTCTAAATTCTAAATTCTTCTAAACTGTTTTCCATTTAATATTACAGCCGATACTTGGTTTTTGATCCGGATTGATGCTACGGTTGTACAAAATTCCATCAATTGCACCACGCAAATCGCTTCCACTTAACGGAATTCCATTTCCTGGACGGCTATCATCCAGTTGACCGCGATATACTAATTTGTTTTGATTATCAAATAAATAAAAATCAGGTGTACAGGCTGCGTCATAAGCTTTGGCAACTTCCTGTGTTATGTCAAATAAATAAGGAAACTCGAAGTTGTTTTCGAATGCAAATTCGGTCATCAATTCAGGACTATCCTGCGGATAATTTACTACATCGTTACTTGAAATAGCAATGATTCCGATTCCCTGAACTCTGTAATCATTGGCTATTCTGACGACTTCTTCAATTACATGATGAACAAAAGGGCAGTGATTGCATATAAAAAACACCAGTGTACCTTTTTCTCCTTTTAAATCAGCAAAAGTGAACCATTTTTTGTTATAAGTAGTGTCTTTTAAATAAAATTCAGGAGCGGTAGTTCCTAATTTCAGCATGTTTGACGGAGTGCGTGCCATTTTTTTTTGTTTTAGAGTTTAAAGTTACTAAAATTGCGTCTATATAAATGGCAAAAGTTTTTGAATTAAAAAGATTAAAAATATGGAGAACAATTTAAGTTGGTCTGAATTTGAGAAAGTCGCTATGCATGTTGGTACAATTATAGCGGTTAATGATTTTCCCGAAGCCCGAAAACCAGCACTTCAATTGATTGTTGATTTTGGAAAAATTATTGGAATCAGAAAAACTTCGGCTCAGATTACTAAGAGATATACTAAAGAACAACTATTGAATCGTCAAATTGTTGCCGTTATCAATTTTCCTAAAAAACAAATCGGTAAATTTAGGAGTGAATGTCTGGTTTTAGGTGCTGTAGGTAACGAAGGGGATGTGGTTCTACTGGCTCCCGATTTTCCTGTTGAAAATGGTTTACGGATAGGATGATTATTTGTGCTGTCGAAAAAAAGCCGTAAATGAAGATATTGAATGCATATCTCATTTACGGCTAACTTTATATTAAGAGTAAATTTTTACTTTTCTATCGGTAAATCATGATCCTGACCCCATTCTGTCCACGAGCCGTCATATACTGCTTTCGGTGTTTCAGGAGCAACCAGTTCGTAGGCGATTAAATCAATACAGGCCGTGATACCGGATCCACAGGAAAAATATAAGGGCTGATTCTGGACTGGTAAAATTTGTTCCAGTTCTTCCTTTGATAAAAATTGCTCGTCTTTTAAGACTTTAGAAAAAGGAAGATTTACAGCTCCGGGAATATGTCCGCTTCTTAAGCCTTCTCTGGGTTCTTCAGTCTCTGCGTGAAAACGATCAGAAGAACGTGCGTCGATAACAACTGCTTCTTTTGAACTGATGTTTTCTAAAAGCTGGGTTTTGTTTTTGAACATTTCAGGATTAAAACGGGCTTCAAAGTTTCCTTTCTGATAACTTTTTTCAACTACTTTTTCTGTTGGCAATTTTGCTTGTGTCCAGGCGGGAAATCCACCGTCAAGAACCCAGACGTTTTCATGTCCCATACTTTTAAATAAATACCAGGCTCTGGGGCTTGAGTAGATTCCTTTGGTATCATACACTACAATTTTACTGTTTTTATTTATGCCTAATTTTTGTGCTTCTGCGGCAAATGCTTCGGGCTTTGGCAATGTATTAGGTAATGGATTTGAAGTATCACTGAATTTATTTTTGATATCAAAGCTGCGGGCACCAGTAATTTGTAAATCATGTGGCGGTGTGTCCAGCACCGCATCCAGAATAATTAATTCAGGATCTTGAAGATTTTCTTTAAGCCATTCTACGGATACAATTGGAGTTGTCATATTGCTTTTTTTAGAAGTTAGTTTCTTGAAAAATAAATAAATTATGAAGTTGTCTCAGTTAATTTTTTATCGGTTGCTTCAACAGCATTATGAACCACTAATTGCGGGAAAGGAATTTCGATGCCTTCTTTATCAAAAGTGATTTTGATTCTCTTTCTGAGTTCCCCCGTTACATCCCATTGTTTGCTGGGCTGTGTCTCTCCTAAAATTTTGATGATAATTGAAGAATCAGCAAATTCATCCACTCTTAAAAACTGAGGCGCCTTTATGATAAATCTGCCTAATTCTTTATCGGTAGCGAGCTCATTACCAATTTTGTTGATTACGGCAATAACATTTTCAATATCACAATTGTAAGAAACTCCAATGTTTAAATTAATTCTTGAGTATTCAGTAGAAAGGTTGGAGACTTTTTTAATTTCGCCATGGGGGATATGATGTACCGTTCCGTCAAGATCCCGTAAAGTTGTTTTTCTTAAACTAATTTGTTCTACAGCTCCCGCAGCAATATCAAAATTGACAACATCCCCCACGCGATACTGGTTTTCAAGGATAATGAATAATCCGGAAATGATATCCCGGATAAGGTATTGTCCACCAAAACCAAAAGCCAGACCTACAATTCCTGCCGCAGCTAAAATAGGTCCTATTTCGATGCCAAACTCTCCCAATATCATTAGAAGAATAATGCATAAAATAGCAATTTTTGAAGTAGTTGTGAAAATCTGAATTAAGGTGTTTTCTCTTTTTTCTTCTGCTTCTTTAGACGAATATCTGTCTGATCTGATAGCTATACGGACTGCTTTTTCAATAAAACGGTTGAGTACTTTGTTCAGTATAAAAGCAGCAATGAGAATAAAAATTATTTTCACCCCACTTGTTAAAAGCCATGGGACTATTAACTCACTGTATTCAGTTAAATATTTATTAGTAGTTTCCTGCCAGTCGATTGCTGTTAAAGTCATAGTTTACTTGTTTAAAAATTAATAAAAAAAAAGTCCAAAAACCGAACCGATTTTTGGACTTAAAATATTGTTTTAACCTGTTTTGTTTGAAACAATTAAATGTCATCAAAATCAATATCGGTAAAATTTGATATTCCTGTAACTGAACTTTCTGTACTTACTCTTTCAGTAGCGTATTCTTTCTTAAAATCTTTCTGATGTCTTTCAGAGATTACTTCTTCTCCTTTGTGGTTTAAAACATAAGAAGTCATTTCTTCAAGTATTTCTGAAAAAGCGGCAAAATCCTCTTTGTACAAATATATTTTGTGTTTTTTAAAATGAAAAGAACCGTCTTCTTCAGTGAATTTTTTGCTTTCGGTAATGGTAATGTAATAATCATCCGCTTTTGTAGCTCTCACATCAAAGAAATAAGTTCTTCTTCCTGCACGTAAAACTTTAGAAAAGATTTCTTCTTTTTCTAACATGTCATTTTCTCTCATAATCCGTTCTATACAATAATATGGTTGTTAATTGAAACCAAAAATGATAAAAATATATGTATTAAGCAAGATTTAAAGTAATTCTTTTTCAGAAAGTTGTTTTAAATATAACGATGCATAATAGCCTTCCTCATTTATTAACTGGTTATGAGAACCTTGTTGAATAATTCTTCCGTCTTCAAGGATAATAATCTTATCAGCATTTTTGGCTGAGGAAACTCTGTGGCTGACAATGATTGTTGTCTTGTCTTTACAAATAGCATTTAAATTGTTTAAAATAGTTTCTTCGGTCTCTGTATCAACAGCTGATAAGCAGTCATCAAACAATAAGATTGGAGGGTTTTTTATAATGGCTCTGGCTAAAGAAACCCGTTGTTTTTGTCCGCCCGAAAGTGTAATTCCTCTTTCTCCTAAAATGGTATCATATTGTTTGTTGAATCCCATAATGTTGTCATGAACTACAGCATTTTTGGCAGCAGCCATAACTTCTTCAATCTGGGCATCTTCTTTACCAAATTTTATATTGTTTTTAATACTGTCAGAAAATAAAAAGGCATCCTGAGGTACAATACCAATGCTGTTACGCAGATCAAACAAGTTAAGTTTACTGATTTCCTGTTTATCTATTATTATAGCACCATCGCTTACATCGTACATTCTGGAAATTAACGAAAGTATGGTTGATTTTCCGGAGCCGGTTTTTCCAAGAATAGCAAGTGTTTCTCCCTTATTTACCGTAAATGAAACGTTATGAAGTGCTGTAATGTGAGTGTCTTCATAAGTAAAACTAACATTTTCGAATGCTATGGCTCCTGCAATAGTTGATTGTTCAGGATTGTTATTTTTTATTTCAGGTTTTATTTTTAAAAACTCGTTGAGTCTTTTCTGAGAAGCTTCGGCTTCCTGAACCATTGAGGAAACCCAGCCTAAGGATGCAACTGGCCAGGTCAGCATGTTTACATAAAGAATAAATTCGGCAATGGTTCCAATGCTCTCGATACTTCCGTTAATGTACATTAATCCGCCAAAATAAATCACAACAAGGTTACTGATTCCAATCAGAGCCAACATCAATGGGCCAAATAACGATTGTACTTTAGCTAAATCCAAACTTTTACTTTTGCTTTCTAAGGCTAAATCAACCATATTGTTCTGGTGCTGGTTTTCCAGCGAATAAGCTTTTATGACACGAACTCCCGAAAATATTTCCTGTGTAAAACTCGAAACTTTAGAAAGATATTGTTGAAAAGTAGTACTTCGGATATTAATTTCAGTGCTTAATTTAAAAATAGCATACGACAATATCGGTAAAGGTAAAATAGTATATAAAGTTAGTAACGGCGATACTCTGTACATGAAAATAATCACAATTGCAAACCGAATCACGGTATTAATGGTGTACATTACGGCCGGCCCCACATACATTCTAACTTTAGAAACATCTTCACTTATCCGGTTCATTAAATCTCCGGTGCGGTTCTTTTTGTAGAAATTCTGAGACAGGTTTTCATATTGTCTGAATACTTCATTTTTAAGGTCAAATTCAACATGACGCGACATTACAATCAAAGTTTGACGCATCAGGAAAGTTAAAAATCCCGCAATGATAGTAGTAGCGATAATGAGCAGAATATTATTTACTAACTCATCCTGAATAACCGAATTAGGAACTGATTTGTCTTTTGCGAAATTTTCAATAGCAGCAAAAGATTTACTGATTAATTTAGGAGTAAAAAGAGAAAATATCTGAGCGACAATCGTAAATACAATTCCTAAAATAAAACGGTATTTGTATTTAATGAAATATTTATTGAGATAGAGTAATTCTTTCATTTCTGGGCTAGGCTGTATTTAAAAAAACAAAGATAAACTTTAAAAGTAATAATTGTTAGCAATCTGTTTGCTGTTAAGTTGGATTTAACGTTTCATTAATGAAAGTTAAAAAAGAGGAATAAAAACACAAATCAGTGTTATGTTTCTTCTGCTTTTTATAGCTTTAAATTTTATTTTAAAAAAGGAAATCCTTATTTTTGCAGCCTAATTTTATAAAGTTCTTACAAGGTGGTAAATAGAAGACACATTCGCGTTAAAGTTATGCAAACCATTTATGCGATGCATCAAAACGGCTCTGATAACCTGGAAAAGGAAGAAAAATTCCTTTTTTACAGTATCGATAATATTCAGGATTTATACCTTACAATGATTTCTTCTTTGTTGGAAATATGTAAAAAAGAAGCTCAGTTTCTGCATTTATCCAGCCAAAAACATTTAGCTACCGCAGCCGAACGTAATCCCAATGAAAAGTTTATTAAGAACAGTATTTTCGAAATCCTTGCCGAAAACAATTCTTTAAGTATTGCTTTAGAAACCAGAAAAATTGATGCCTGGCATTTACATGAGGATTATATAGCCTTATTATTGGCAGCTATAAAAGAAAGTTCTTATTACCAAAAATATATGAGTAATCCAACTCGTTCTTTTGAAGAAGACCGACAGTTGATTGTTGATTTGTTTACAGAAGTCATTGTTCCAAATGAGAAATTATACGAGTTCTTAGAAGATGATAAATTAACCTGGATTGATGATATTCCAATGGTGAATACGCAAATTATCAAACAATTGAAAGCCATGAAACCTGTCGAAAACGATAATTTTAAAGTGCCAAAATTGTACAAAGACAATGAAGACAGGGATTTTGCTAAAGATTTGTTTCGAAAAACAGTTTTAAATGAAGCTGCATTAGCTAAAGAGTTTGAAGATAAAACTCCTAATTGGGACAGTGAAAGAATTGCTGAGGTAGACACTATTATTTTAAAAATGGCTATTTGCGAATTTTTGAAATTTCCATCCATCCCTGTAAAAGTAACACTGAACGAATATTTAGAATTAGCCAAAGAATATTCTACTCCTAAAAGTAGTATTTTTATCAATGGAATTTTAGATAATCTGGTTAAAGAATTAGAGTCCAGTAAAAAAATGATTAAAGCCGGTCGCGGTTTAATGTAATATTATTAATAAATTAAAAAAGAAGACTAAGTTATGGGTCAGTTAAGTCAGTTTGCACCGTTTATTTTAATGTTTGTGGTTATTTATTTCTTTATGATCAGACCACAACAAAAGAGAGCAAAACAGGAAAAAGAATTTGAAGCCAGTTTAAAAGTAGGTGATAAAATCATTACTAAAAGCGGTCTTCACGGCAGAGTAGCAGAATTAGCTGAAACTACTGTAGTTGTGGAAACCATGGCTGGTAAGTTAAAAATGGAACGTTCAGCAATTTCTATGGAAATGAGTGCTTCTTTAGCTAAAAAATAAGATTACAATAAAAATATTGTATAAAAAAGTCCCTCATGCAGGGACTTTTTTTTAGGACTAAAATAGCAGAAATTATTTCTTTTTATTCTTTTTCTTTTTCTTGCTCTTCGCTTTTTTAGCTTTTGCCTTAGCTTTTTTCTCTTTGAGTTTTGCTTTTTCTTTTGCTTTTTTAGCTTTTTCTTTTTTTGCCTTCTTGGCTTTGGCTAACTTTTTTTTCTCCTTGAGTTTCGCCTTTGCCTTTTTCTCTTTTTCTTTCTTTTTATCCTTAGCCTTTTTTTTCTTCTTTTTAGTTTTAGAAACTTCTGCGGTATTTGTGGCAGTTACTTCTTTCGGTTTCGGCGTAGCGACAGTTTCATTTTTTACGGTCTGATCCGGATTCATGTCTGGTAAGTCCTTTTTTTCCGGATTTTCAGCAGTTACGGTTTTTTTTTGTCTGACGGTTTTCGGTTCTTCCGGTGTTGTAGTAGCAGCCGTAGTCTTTGTTGCTCTTTGTCTGACAGTTTTAGGTTTATCAGGAGTTACTCTTGTAGCTGCCGGTTTTGTAGCTCTCTGCCTTGCAGTTTTCTGTTCGGAAGGAGTTTCTTTTTTAGCTGTGGGTTTTGTGGTTCTTTGTCTTACTGGCTTTGGGTTTTCAACGTTTTCAGGAACTTTATTTGGTTCTTCTTGTTTTTCATTCATAATAGTACGATTTGGTTATTGTAAATACACTTTTAATACCTCATTGAGTTATCAGAGTAATAAGGTATTGTATTTAAATTTACACAAAATTTACATACCGGAATGTTAAGTTTTTCTATACAAGTACTTAAAAGATTATAAAGAGATAAAAAAAAGCCCCAGATTTTGGGACTTTTTGCTTGAAATAAATGTAATTCTGATTATTTTCTTTTTTTTGTTTTTGTATCTTCCAGTCCATAATCAGGAAGAGCGGTTAGCTCTGCAATTTTTACAATTACAGATACAGCTTTTTGCATACTTTCAACCGGAACATATTCGTATTTACCATGAAAGTTGTGTCCGCCGGCAAAAATGTTGGGACATGGTAATCCCATATACGATAATTGAGAACCATCGGTTCCGCCACGAATAGGTTTTATAATAGGTTTGATCTTTAAATCTCGCATGGCCTTTTCAGCAATATCAACAATGTGTTTTACAGGAAGTACTTTTTCCTTCATGTTGTAATATTGATCTTTGATTTCAGCAATAACAATATCTTCTCCTAATTGTTTTGCATATTGTTTATTGATTTTACGGACTATCTTATTGATTTTTTCTTTTCTTTTTTCGAATTTTTTTCTGTTGTGATCTCTGATGATTAATTCAACAATTGTTTCTTCGATGCTTCCTGTAACATGATGTACATGATAGAATCCCTGATATCCTTTGGTTTTTTCAGGTACTTCGTCAGAAGGTAATTCATTAAGAAAACTATTGGCGACTAACATGGAATTAATCATTTTGCCTTTGGCATAACCGGGATGAACACTTTTTCCTTTGAACGTAATTTTTGCTCCTGCGGCATTAAAGTTTTCATATTCTAATTCGCCTACCTGACTTCCATCCATAGTGTAAGCCCACTGAGCACCAAATTTTTCTACGTCAAAATGATGTGCTCCGCGACCAATTTCTTCATCCGGTGTAAATCCAATTCTGATTTTGCCATGTTTAATATCCGGATTTTTAATCAGGTATTCCATCGCAGTTACAATTTCGGTAATCCCGGCTTTATCATCTGCGCCAAGTAGAGTTGTTCCGTCTGTAGTAATTAAGGTTTGTCCTTTATATTGTAATAAATCTTTGAAATAATTAGGGGATAACACGATGTTTTGTTCTGCATTTAGTACAATATCTTTTCCGTCATAATCTTTCAAGATTTGTGGTTTTACATTAGCTCCGCAAAAATCAGGGGAAGTGTCAAAATGAGAAATAAAACCTATTGTTGGAACTTCATGATCTACATTACCAGGCAATGTCGCCATGATGTATGCTTTATCATCGATGGTTACATCCTGCATTCCTATGGCTTTTAATTCTTCAACTAATTTATGGGCTAAAATCCATTGTTTTTCGGTACTTGGAGTTGTTTCGGAATTTGGGTCAGATTCCGTATCAATAGTTACATAACTAATAAAGCGATCAATGATATCTTGCATAAAGTGGTATTTTTTTATTGGGATGCAAAGATAGAGTAATTTTAAAGCATAAGAAGTCAAACCTAATATTCAAGCTGATTTTTATTTTTTTAAGATATAAAAACACCACTAGTTTGAATTGAACTAGTGGTGTAATTATGATGGTTTGAAAATTAAAATTTAATTGTAAGACCCGCAACGACGGTTCTTGGTGGTTGCGCTGTCAATGTTCCCTGGCCTGTAAAATAAAGTTCATCAGTAAGGTTGTCTACTTTTAATCCAATTCGATATCTGGGTCTGTCATAAAATACGGTAGCAGTTAGTAAAGTATAACTTGGTAAAGTAAATACACCTGTAGTTGCGGAGTTTCCGGTTAGATGTTTTCCAATATAATTTATACCTGTACCGATACCAAGACCTTGAATTTTTCCTTTATGAAAAGCATAACTAACCCATGAATTAACTAAAGTAGCTGGACCTGCTGATGCCGGACGTCTTCCCTCAAGTGCCGTTGTAGATTTTGTAAGTTTACTATCGTTATAACTGTAACCCGCAATTATATTTAATCCTTCAATAGGATTTGCAATCAATTCCAGTTCTACTCCTTTGCTTTTTTGTGTTCCGTTTTGCACCGTAACCACATAATTTTGTCCTCCAATATTTACTTCTTCAGGACGAGTCATATTACTTACCGAAATATCATAATAACTCGCTGTAAAACTCAATTTTCCTTGAAAAAGATCGGTTTTGATACCTCCTTCATATTGATTGGCGTGCTGTGGTTTAAAAGTTCCTGAAACGTTTGGTGCAGTTTGCGTTACTGGTGGTACGTTTGCAAATCCATTCATGTAATTTCCAAATAAGGAAATACGATCCGGAAGGATTTGGTAAACCAAACCAAATTTAGGTGATACAGCAGTTTGCATGTATTCAGAATTCGCCAAAAGAGTTGCAGTTGCTTGATTAATAGTTCCACGATTTTGAAAACGGTCCACTCTAAGACTCAGCATTCCCATTAATCTATCGGTAATATTTAATACATCTGAAGCATATACACTGTAAATATTAGCCTTAGTGTTGTTTTTAGTTGGTGTTGCTGTAGATGTTGCTAGTCTGCTCTCAACAGCTGCTTTAGATATTTTAGTATAGTTTGCATCTTGTGGATTCAAACCACTTACATTGTCAAAAACGATATACGGAGAATTATCATTATTAATAGTTTGATTTAAATAATCAAGACCAATTACCATTCTGTTACGTAATCCTAATAATTTAAAGTCTCCAATAAAATTTTGCTGTAAATCTGTTGCAGTATTAACTGTATTTTGTAATGATACATTGCGTTCTAACATTTCATCGCTTGTAGCTCCTCTTAAGAAAGAATAAAGATAAAATCCGTTTGATCTACGGCTGTTAGCTGAATAAATAGTTTGTGAGTTCCAATTATCTGAAAGTTTATAATTGATTTGCCCTTTGATGTTTACCGTTGGGTTCTTCATAACTAAATCATTACTGGTGAATGATCTTTTCCAGTTAAAATTTAATTCTGCCGGAGTAGTGGCTATATAGGGGCGTACTCTGTTTAGGAATATAGTAGCAGGACTTGTTCCTTCCAGCGAATAAAAGCTTGCAGTTAAACTCAGATTTAAACGCTCGCTGGAACGATATTCCAGCGTAGGAGCTACAAAAAAAGATCTTTTAAAACCGGCATCCTGAAAACTACTTTGATTTTGATAAGCAGTATTGATACGGAAAAATAATTTCTTTTCATTGTTAACAGGTCCGTATACATCAGCACTCAAACGGTTTAATCCATAACTGCCTGTAGTAAAATTCACTTCTCCACCTAAAGTATCCAAAGGTTTCTTTGTTACGATATTAATTAATCCGCCAAAAGAAACTACTGCACCTCCAAAAAGTGTTCCGGATGGTCCTTTGATTAATTCAACACGCTCAATGTTAGCAGGTTCTATTTCTCCATTAGTTTGCGATGGTACTCCGTCAACAAAAGCGGCTTCTGTTCTGAATCCACGCATAGCATAAAAGGAAGCCCCATCACTGTTAATCCCTCTGTTATTTTGAAGTTTATAGACTCCCGGAGAATTTTTAAGGGATAAACTAAACTCTGTAACCATTTGTTCTGTTAGAAGGGTTTTAGGGATAGTGGTATAAATTTGAGGGTTTTCTAAATTGCTTAAAGGCATTTTAGCGGAAGTAGTGGTTTTTTTGACAGAGAATTTGTTGGTTCGTCCACCATTAATTACTACTTCTTCTAATTGTTGATTGTTTTCTGAAAGAATAAAATCCTGTATTTGATTTTCTCCTTCCTTTAAAATTATTTCACGTTTCTGTTCTTCTAAACCTACATAATTTACTATAAGTACATAATTACCTGCTTGAATATCTTTAAGGATATATTTACCTTTAGTATCTACCTGAGCAGATTTACCTCCTTCGATAGTAACATTTACAAATTCTGCCGGCTTGCCATCCTTTGTCGTAACAGTTCCTCTAATACTACTATTCCTGTGTTGAGCCAGGATAGTCAAATGTCCCATTATAATACTAATGGTTAATGCTAATTTAAATACTTTCTTTGTATTTATAAGACATACTCTTTTCATTTTTTGTGAAATATTAATTACTATAAAAATACTTGTTAATGATTTCACAAAACTACAGTTTTTATTTAGACTTGTTTTAAATAATACGATAAATTTTTTAATTTTTTTTATACTAAAAAACTGAAAGAATTAAATTTTCAATTCAATCCCGATATTACCCGATATTATTAAAAGGAGTAATCAGATTCATGAATTATTTTCTAACATTTTGATTATCTTATCTAATTTTTCCACTTCAATAGAATTAAGTTTTGCAGCCAATGCCTCAATTTCTATTTTAGCCTCTTTATTTGTTTGGTAATCTTCCTGAGCCTGGATACGGTCTCTTTCGTTTTGGCGGTTTTGCGCCATCATAATTATGGGAGCCGCATAAGCGGCTTGTGTGGAGAATAAAAGATTTAGTAATATAAAAGGATAGGGATCCCAATGTTTGCAATAAGCAATAAGATTAAGTCCCATCCATATCATTACAAATACGGTTTGAATGATTATAAAACTCCAGGAGCCCATTCCTTTTGCCACGCTGTCTGCAATTCTGCTGCCCCAGCTTAGATTATCACTATGTTTTTGATGCCAGTTTTTATTGATGTTCATTCTGTAATATTTTTATTTAAAAGTACTGAAAGTTTTGTTTGAAAACACATTCTGATTGTTTCAGATCGTTAATTTTAATTTAAAAAATAGTAGAATGAGTTCTTAAAAAAAGCAGACCAATTATTTCTTATTCGTTTATATAATTCTATTTTTGCACACAAATTAAAATCCTATGTATAAACAGCTTATCCGACCGCTATTTTTTTGTTTTGATCCGGAAAAAATACATCATTTTACATTCTCATTAGTTCGTATTACTTCTAAAATCCCTGGTTTTTCGGCTATTTATAAATCATTGTATGTTGTTAATGACAAAAGATTAGAAACGGAAGTCTTTGGTTTAAAATTTAAAAATCCTGTTGGACTTGCAGCGGGTTTTGATAAGGATGCCAAATTATACAAGGAATTGTCTCATTTTGGTTTTGGTTTTATTGAAATTGGTACCTTAACGCCAAAAGGTCAGGAAGGAAATCCTAAAAAACGCTTGTTCAGACTAAGAGAGGATTCAGCAATTATCAACCGTATGGGATTTAATAACGGTGGCGTAATGGAAGCCGTAGAACGATTAAAATCCAATCCGGGAGTTTTAATAGGGGGGAATATTGGTAAAAATAAAGTAACTCCTAATGAAGAAGCTACTTCGGATTACGAAATCTGTTTTGATGCTTTGTATGATTATGTCGATTATTTTGTGGTAAATGTAAGTTCTCCAAACACGCCAAATTTACGCGCTTTGCAGGATAAAGAACCGTTGACACAGCTGTTGCAGACTTTGCAAAATAAAAATTTGGCTAAGCCAAAACAAAAACCAATTTTGCTTAAAATTGCTCCTGATTTGACCGATGAGCAATTGTTAGATATTATAGATATTGTAAAAGAAACTCAAATTGCAGGTGTAATTGCAACCAATACAACTATTTCGCGTGAGGGTATACAGTCAGAAAATAAAGCCGAAATGGGCGGATTGTCAGGAAAACCGTTAACCAAACGTTCTACTGAAGTAATTCGTTTTCTTTCTCAAAAAAGCAATAAAGCGTTCCCAATTATTGGAGTGGGAGGAATTCATTCCGCTGAAGATGCTATTGAAAAGTTAGATGCAGGCGCCAGCTTAGTACAGCTTTACACCGGTTTTATTTATGAAGGTCCGGCCTTAGTAAAAGCTATCAATAAAAAGATTTTGAGCAGGATGTAAACTAACTCAAAAAAAAGATAAAAGTAAAAGCGTAATTCTTAATAAGGTTACGCTTTTTTTATGAGTTCTAAATTTTGCCACTTTGCAAGTTTTAGTATCTTTGAAATCTATGGAACCAATAAAAATTATAGAATGCCCACGTGATGCCATGCAGGGCATTAAAACTTTTATTCCTACCGAGAAGAAAGTGGCGTACATTCAGTCTTTATTGCGTGTGGGGTTTGACACCATTGATTTTGGAAGTTTTGTTTCTTCAAAAGCTATTCCGCAAATGCAGGATACCGCGGTGGTTTTAGATCAATTGGATTTATCACAAACTAAAAGTAAATTATTAGCAATTATTGCTAATACAAAAGGGGCTGAGATAGCAGCGCAATTTGAAGCAATTCAGTATTTAGGTTTTCCTTTTTCTATTTCCGAAAATTTTCAGATGCGTAATACTCATAAAACCATAGCTGAATCAATTGTGAGTTTACAGGAAATTCTGGAAATAGCATCAAACAACAATAAAGAGGTTGTTGCTTATTTATCTATGGGGTTTGGGAATCCTTATGGAGATCCATGGAATGTGAATATTGTAGGGGAGTGGACAGAAAAATTAGCCGCAATGGGAGTTAAAATACTTTCGCTGTCCGACACCATTGGAAGCTCAACTCCGGAAGTTATACGGTACTTGTTTTCGAATTTAATACCGGCATATCCTCAGATGGAATTTGGAGCTCATTTGCATACTACTTATGATAAATGGTTTGAAAAAATTCAAGCCGCTCATCAATCGGGTTGTCGTCGATTTGATGGTGCAATTCAGGGTTTTGGTGGATGTCCTATGGCTAAAGATGAACTCACAGGGAATATGCCAACAGAAAAATTATTATCTTATTTTACCGCTAATAAGGAAAATATAAAACTGAATCCTCTGAGTTTTGAAAGTGCTTATAATGAGGCTTCAAAGTTATTTGGTGCTTTTTATTAATTATGAATTTTTATAATAAAACTTTCTGATTTTCGTTCTCTTAGTCTGAAAGTATTTGAATTCTTATGCTGAAAAAATATTATCTGTTTCAAATAACGTGTTGGGCATTTTTGATAATGTGCTCTTTTTCCTGTTCAAGTGATTTAAATTTTGATCAGGCTAATGATTTGAAATTAGAACCTGTAGTCGAAGGAAATCTGAGCTATTTTAATGTGGCAGCCACTGATTTTCTGGCTGATGATGGTTCAGAATATGATTTGGTTTTTGATTCTCAGGATTTTGATATTTTCAGAGACAGGTATCTCAATGATTATTTACAAAAAGCAGATTGTTATTTTGAAATTACAAATACTATAAACAGGTCTTTTAAAGCTGATATTGTTATGCTGAATAATGATGATCAGGTTTTGTACACTATCCCTTTTAATATTCCTGCTTCAACAGCAGCGCCAATTATAGTCAGCAAAACGGAGATTTTTGAAAATGCTAAATTACAATTGCTCAAAAATACCAGAAAACTTCAATTTGCATTGTCGGTAAAGTCCGGTCAGGCTTTTACCCCAAATACCACAGGAAATTTACAGTTACGTTCCAGTGCAACCGTATATTTAGAAATAGAATGAGAAAAATTGTTGTGGTTGGTTTCTTTTTAATTTCGCTAAATTGTTTCTCACAAAACAAACAATTATTATATAATTTTACGTCAGTTCCGCAATCGTTAATGACAAATCCCGGCGCCGATTTTAAATACAAATATTATTTTGGTATCCCTTTACTTTCCGGTTTTTCCTTTAAAGCCGCTTCATCCGGATTTTCAGCGTATGATTTGTTTGCCAATGACGGAGTCGATTTCAATCAGAAATTAAGAAATGTGGTGTATTCAACCAGCCGACGCGATCATGCAGCGGTAAACGAACAAATAGAAATTCTTAATGGTGGAATAAAACTTGGAGACTGGCTGGATAATAAAGGATATCTTTCTTTTGGTTTGTATCAGGAGTTTGATTTGTTTGCTTATATGCCAAAAGATCTGGCTATTTTAGCTTTAGACGGTAATCAGAATTATATTGGGAAATCTTTTAATCTGGCTGATTTAAGTGTAAAAGCTGAAGTCCTTACCGTTTTGCATTTGGGATTTCATAAAAATGTTTCCGATAAATTAACAGTAGGAGCAAGAGGTAAAATTTATTTTAGCAGTTTTAATGCAACTTCTACACAAAATTCAGGTTCCATAATTACTACTAATTCGAATACCACGGTTTATAATCAGATAATTAATTCAAATCTGGAATTGAAAACTTCAGGAATTTCAAAATATATAGCAGATGAATATGAGGGAGATATAGCCAGAGATATTCAGAAACAAGTATTGTTTGGCGGAGATATGGGTTTAGGTTTTGACGTAGGTTTTACTTATTATCCTAAAAAGAATACTCAGATTACAGCCAGTATTCTTGATGTAGGATTTGTAAATCATAGCAAAGACATTGAAAATTATACCTTGAAAGGGTATTACAACTACGAAGGGATTAATCCTGATTTCTCAAATACCAATGATCCGGAGAGCGTTTATGATGATTTTAGAGAAGCGATTCCTTTAGATACTTTATACAATAAATATACTACCTGGCGTCCTGTAAAATTAAATGCTTCTTATCAATACTCTTTTGGAAGAGCTGCTGATGAAGATTGTCTTTGTGTATCCGGAGAAAAAACATATAAGAATGCTGTAGGGGCTCAGCTTTTTGTGATGAGTACACCCCGAACTCCTATAACTGCATTGACGGGATTTTATCAGCGGCATATTTCTGATCAATTACATCTTAAAGCAACTTATACCTTAGACTCATATTCTTATACGAATGTAGGATTGGGACTGTCAGCTAATTTAGGAAAGTTCAATATGTATTTTATGGCTGATAATTTATTAGAATATCGTGATGTTTCTAAGGCGAATAGTCTTTCGTTTCAATTTGGATTTAATTTTATTTTCAAAGACAGTAATGAACCCCCTTATTGATAATAAGTATAAGCAACTGTTAAATAAATTGGATTTTGAATTATAAAAAGTCAAAATAATTTGCTATATTTGCACGCAATTCAACTAGAAATTGCAACATGATAGCACACAACTCAAAGATTATCGGAGAAGGTTTAACTTACGATGATGTATTATTAGTTCCTAATTACTCGCATGTGCTTCCTCGCGAAGTGAGTATCAAAACAAAATTTTCAAGAAACATAACGCTTAACGTTCCTATTGTATCTGCAGCTATGGATACCGTGACCGAAAGTTCTATGGCAATTGCTATGGCTCAAGAAGGAGGAATTGGTGTTTTACATAAAAACATGACTATTGAGCAGCAAGCTGCTAAAGTAAGAAAAGTAAAGCGTGCCGAATCAGGTATGATTATCGATCCGGTTACTTTGCCACTTAGCGCTACTGTAGCGGATGCTAAATTAGCAATGAAGGAATACGGTATCGGCGGAATTCCGGTTGTTGATGAAAATCAAAAATTAAAAGGAATTGTTACCAATCGTGATTTGCGTTTCGAAAAAAACAGTACCCGACCAATTATTGAAGTTATGACCAGTGAAAATCTGGTTACGGTTGCCGAAGGAACTTCATTGGAGCAGGCAGAAGTTGTTTTACAGGGACATAAAATTGAAAAACTTCCTGTTATAGATAAAGATAACACATTAGTAGGTCTGATTACGTTTAGAGATATTACTAAATTAAATCAACGACCAAATGCTAATAAAGATAAATTTGGACGTTTGCGTGTAGCTGCAGCTTTAGGTGTTACTGCCGATGCAGTTGAAAGAGCTACAGCCTTAGTAAATGCCGGTGTTGATGCTGTTATTATTGATACCGCTCATGGACATACTAAAGGTGTGGTAGATGTTTTGAAATTAGTTAAGGCACAATTTCCGGATTTAGATGTTATTGTTGGAAACATTGCTACACCGGAAGCTGCCAAATATTTAGTTGAAAATGGAGCCGATGGAGTAAAAGTAGGAATCGGACCTGGTTCTATTTGTACTACCCGTATTGTGGCAGGTGTTGGATTCCCTCAGTTTTCTGCTGTTTTAGAAGTAGCAGCAGCTATTAAAGGCTCAGGTGTTCCTGTAATTGCTGATGGTGGAATTCGTTATACAGGAGATATTCCTAAAGCGATAGCGGCAGGAGCTGATTGTGTAATGTTAGGTTCGCTTTTAGCCGGTACTAAAGAATCTCCGGGAGAAACAATTATTTTTGAAGGAAGAAAATTCAAATCTTACAGAGGAATGGGTTCTGTGGAAGCAATGCAAACAGGTTCTAAAGACCGTTATTTCCAGGATGTAGAAGATGATGTGAAGAAACTAGTTCCGGAAGGAATTGTAGGTCGTGTACCTTACAAAGGGGAATTAAACGAAAGCATGCTGCAGTTTATTGGTGGACTTCGTGCAGGAATGGGGTATTGTGGTGCTAAAGATATTGCTACATTACAGGAAACAGGACGTTTTGTTCGTTTGACTTCAAGCGGAATTTCTGAAAGCCACCCTCATAATGTTACGATTACTAAAGAAGCTCCAAATTATTCCAGATAATCAGGCTTAAATTATACAAAAAGCTATCTTGAAGTGAGTAACTTTAAGATAGCTTTTTCATTTTCTGTAAAAAAAATATCAGAAGTCTTTATTTTAAAACGTGTGTTGCTAAAACATTGTGAACATCATACACATTCACTGATTTGTTGAATTGTTTTCTGATGCTTGGAACTTGTTCACTGGAAACCCAGATTTTCAATTCGGCTTCTAAATCAAAAGTCCCGGCGGTTTCAATGCTAAATCTTGAAATGCTTTTATAACTAATTGATTTGTATTCGACTTTACTTGCTGTTAAACCTTGTTTGTCAACTAAAATAAGCCTTTTGTTGGTGAAAATAAATACGTCCCGGATAAGTTTAAAACCCAGTTCAATTTCTTCGCCATTAATTAATAATTTTCCGTAATCTTTTAGTAAATCTTCCTGGCTGACCGTTCCTGCGTTTCCAAGTAATGCTGAAAATAATCCCATAGTTAAATATATTTAATCGTTAGTTGAAATCATTTATTTCGCAATCTGCTTTGTCCTGTTAAAATTACAATTTTAATTCTTCTTCTTTTTCAAATAATAGTTTGATGTTTTCATAGGAGTTTTTCAGGATCTCGGGAATTGCATCAGGATGAATCCAGGCTACTTTTTCAATGCCTTCATCGAGTTGTCCCTGTGGTGTTCCTTCAAAATCAGAATGCATTTCAAACCAATGGGTAACTTTTAATTTATAAACACCATTACGTTTAAAAACATGATAGGTTTTTTGTAATTTATTGGTAATCCGTAACTGATTCACTCCGGTTTCTTCTTCTACTTCACGCATAGCGGTCTGTTCGATTTCTTCCTTTTTTTCGACACCGCCTTTAGGTAAATCCCATTTTCCATTTCGAAAGATAAATAAAACCTCTCCCTTTTTATTATAAACTAAGCCTCCTCCAGCTTTGTTTACAGGGATTTTAGATTTTAGAGTTTTCATAATCTCTTTCTCATCAGGATGGTAGAGATAGGCTTTTTGAATTTTATTTTGAAAGATTTTGATTATAATTTGTTTGATATCAACACTTTCTAATAAAAACAACTGAAAATCTGTCTCTCTGGAGATTTTATTTGTCAAAAAAAGTGGTTTGTCGTTAACAAAAACTTTATACATTTGTACTATGATTTTTAATAAAGATACAGCCGAAAAAACAGCCGAATTGCTTTTACAAATAAATGCAATTAAATTGAATCCTGAAAATTCTTTTACATGGGCTTCCGGATGGAAATCACCGATTTATTGTGATAACCGTCTAATTCTTTCATTTCCAAGCATACGAAATTATGTCAGAGATGAATTTGCAAAAAATATTGAGAAACAATTTGGGAAACCAGATGTAATTGCCGGTGTTGCTACAGGAGCTATCGGTATAGGTATGCTCGTTGCCGAAAGCATGGGGTTGCCTTTTGTGTATGTTCGTCCTGAACCTAAAAAACACGGTCGCCAGAATCAGGTGGAAGGCTTCCTTCAAAAAGGGCAGAATGTTGTAGTGGTTGAAGATTTAATTAGTACCGGGAACAGTAGTTTACTGGCTGTTGAAGCTTTACGTGCAGCAGGAGCAAATATTAAAGGTATGGCGGCTATATTTACGTATGGATTTGATGTTGCTGAAGAAAATTTTAAAAAAGCAAAATTAGATTTATATACATTAAGTAATTATCAGAATCTACTGAATTTGGCTGTGGCTAAAAGTTACATTACTGAAAAAGAAGAAAAAACTTTAAGAGAATGGAGTGTTACTCCTTCGACTTGGGGACAAGTAGAGACTAAATAATAAAACAATCATGAACTTAGAAAGTCCAAAAGTTAACGTTGAAAAATCGGCAGAGGAATTGTTTGAATTGTTGACTGACATGAAGAATTTTGAAAAACTGATGCCGGAAAACATTGCTAAGTTTGAAGTTATCGGAGAAGATTCTTTTTTGTTTGGATTAAAAGGGATGCCTGAAATTCAATTGAAGATTAAAGAAAAGATGGCTCCCAATAAAATTGTCTTTGGTTCTGCATCTGATAAAGTGCCTTTTACTCTTATAGCTGTTATTGATCGTGTTTCTGTTAATTCAAGTGCTGTAAAATTAGATTTCGAAGGAAGTTTTAATCCCATGATGGCCATGATGGTAAAAGGTCCTATCAGTAAGTTTATTGAAACGCTGGTTACCAATATGCCAAAACTATAATTTCATTTTTTTTAAATAATTCACACAACCCTTTTAGTCTCTGACTGAAAGGGTTTCTTTTTTTTGTAATAAATTAAAGAGATTAAAAAAACGGAAATCAATTCCCTGTTTGTATCGATTACTCTGTAATATGTTTTTTTGCTTTTATTGTTTGCTTCTTAAACAAACTGCTTTTAAAAACGTTTTCTTATAAGAGCATTTTTTTTGTTTTTATATACAGAGCTGCTCTTTTTTTTGCTTTAATAGAAATGCTTGTTTTTTTAAATATTTTGCTCTGTACCCTATTTTTTTTGACTCAAAACGTGTTTTTATGTTTAAAATTATGTTTTTTGCTCTTTTTTAAGTGTTAAAATTATATAATACCCCTATTTTTTAAGGGTACCTATTCAAAATATATTGTGAATAAATCAAAATACATAAGTTGAAATTAAATTTTATCTATTATTTTGATTTGATTTTCGGTTATTGATAATTCTTTCGGATTTTGAGCAAAAAATATTAATTCTTTGACTTTTTTAAACCAAAAGTTAATAAATTCGCCATTATCAATAACAAAACAACAAAATATTAACAATCTTCCAAAAAAGACAAAGCAGTAAAAATTAAAAAACATTCAGCCAAAACTAAATTACAAATGAGAAAACAAGCTAATCCAAAAAACAAGTAGAAAATTTAAACCAAAATTTATAATTGAAAGACTATAAATAAATAAACAATAAAAAACTTTTACCATAAATCAATTTAAATCCACTTATTATGAAAAAAATCGAAGCAGTGATACGAAAATCAAAATTTGATGAAGTAAAAAAAGCTTTACACCAAATTGAGGTTAACTTTTTTACCTACTGGGATGTTACCGGTGTTGGTAATGAAAAAGAAGGACATGTATACCGAGGAATTACTTACAGTACTTCTGATATCCAAAGAAGATACATTTCTATTGTTGTTTCTGATCCTTTTTTAGAAAGAACTGTCGATGCTATTTTAAATGCTGCCGGTACCGGAATGGTAGGGGACGGAAAAGTATTCGTTTCTGATGTTATTGAGACATACCGAATCAGAACTAAAGAAAAAGGAACAGACGCTGTTAACTAAAACATTTTTTAAAATTAACTAATAAAAATATATATTATGGATACGAATGCTGTATTAGACTTAATGTGGGTATTGATCTGCGGAATTTTAGTGTTTTTCATGCAAGCTGGTTTTACTTTGGTAGAAGCTGGTTTTACAAGATCTAAAAACACAGGAAATATTATAATGAAAAATTTAATGGATTTCTGTATTGGTAGTGTTGCTTTCTGGGCAATAGGTTACTCTTTAATGTACGGAGATTCAATTAGTGGTTTTATAGGGACACCAAGTTTGTTTTTTGATTCTGCTGCTGATATGCACAGTTTATTCTTTCAGACTGTTTTTGCTGCAACTGCTGCAACTATCGTTTCAGGAGCGATTGCTGAAAGAACAAAATTTACAACATACTTATTTTTCTCTTTATTGATGACATTAGTAATCTATCCTATCTCAGGAAGCTGGGTTTGGAACGGAGGCGGATGGTTAGCTGAAATGGGCTTTACTGATTTTGCGGGATCAACTGTTGTGCACTCTTTAGGAGGATGGGCTTCTTTGGTTGCTGCTGCAATGGTAGGACCTAGAATTGGAAAATATAATGCTGACGGATCTTCAAACGCAATACCTGGACACAATATTGTTTTAGGTGCTTTGGGAGTGTTTATTCTTTGGTTAGGCTGGTTCGGATTTAATCCGGGTTCTCAGTTAGCTATTTCTGGAGACAATGCTTTAGCAGTTGCAGGAGTATTCATTACAACAAATTTAGCAGGTGCAGCCGGAGCTTTAGCAGCAATGTTTGTTACTTGGATTATTTATAAAAAACCGGATGTTTCAATGACGTTAAACGGTGTTTTAGCAGGACTTGTAGGTGTAACTGCTGGATGTGCTGCTGTAAGTGCGATGGGAGCTTTCTGGATTGGATTGATTTGTGGTATAGCCGTTGTGTTCTCTATTGAATTTATTGATAAAAAACTTAAAATTGACGATCCGGTTGGAGCTGTTTCTGTACACGGTGTATGTGGTGCTTTAGGTACTATCCTAGTAGGTGTGTTTGCTACCGATGGAGGTTTGCTTTATGGTGGTGGATTTGAGAAATTAGGTGTTCAGGTAACTGGGGTAGTTGCAATAGGTGCATGGGCAATGGTGACTACTTTTATTATCCTTTTTATCCTTAAAAAATTAATGGGACTAAGAGTTACTAAAGAAGAAGAAATTGACGGATTAGATATTCACGAACATGGTTCAAATGTTTACAATGACTAAAAAGTAATTCCTTTTTAAATACTAAAAAAACCACAACATTTTTATGTTGTGGTTTTTTAATTTTAGAGCAGTTCCTAAGTATAGAAACAGAAAAGAATGTTAAATAACTCGAAAAATTCACAAAAATTTGAGACTGTAATTAAAAGTTAATCCGTGATAAATGTTTAAATTTAACTGATACAAACTATGTCACTACGACAATAGTATTAATTTAAAATATAAAAATCATGAGTTTATTGACAGATAATGTTATTCCCGGAGAACACGGAAAAGTGTTTGGTACTGATGCTAAAGAAGACAGTGAATTAAAGGCAATCAGAGAAAATCTTTTAAAATTGGATGGAATCACTGAGGTACAACTTAATAATTCCATTTTTCCCAGAGAATTTACCGTACTTACAAACAAAGTAATTAGTATTGATGAGATTGAAAAACGCGTTAAATCAATTGGTTTTCATGCCATTCCTAAACAAGTAATCTAACATATACAAACTCCTTTAAAGAAATTGATTTTAAAGGAGTTTTTTTTATTTTAAAAATTAACATTGCAGTTTGATTTTATTATCGTAATATTGCAATATAAAAATATAACGATGGGTATTACTAAAAGTGAAAATTTTACAGAAGAGCAAAATCAATTGTCCGGCTTGGCTAAAGCTATTGGTCATCCGGCCAGAATAGCCATTATACAGTATTTAATTAAAGTGAGGAGTTGTATTTGCGGAGATATTGTAAATGAACTGCCACTGGCTCAGCCTACAGTATCCCAACATTTGAAAGAACTGAAAAATGCAGGTTTGATTAAAGGAAATCTTGAAGGAAATGCTATTTGTTATTGTCTGGACGAAGAAGGTTTTAGAAAAATAAAATCTTTTTTTGAAAGCTTAGACAGTTATTTTGATAATACTAATCAATGTTGTTAAATTTAAAATTATAAAGTCATGAACTTATCAGAAATCAAGCATATATTAGGCAGTATAAATCATGTTGATTTTGTGTTAGAAAATGGAACTGCTGTTCCGGAACATTTTCATGTAACCGAAATAGGACTAATAAATAAAAAATTTATTGACTGTGGAGGTATAGTCAGAAATGAAAAGAAAGTTAATTTTCAGCTTTGGGATGCTAATGATTTTGAGCATCGTTTAAAACCTTCGAAACTTTTAAATATTATTGCATTATCTGAAAAGATATTGGGAATTGAAGATTCTGAAATAGAAGTCGAATATCAGTCAACTACAATCGGTAAGTACGATTTAGACTTTGATGGAAAAAACTTTATTCTGTTAAACAAAAAGACTGCCTGTTTAGCTGTAGAGCAATGTGGGATTCCTCAGGAAAAACAAAAAGTAAAAGCAGGCGAAATTACAATTCAATCTCAGAGTTGTACACCTGGAGGCAGTTGTTGCTAAATAAATTCACTTTAAACTCAAAACATTAAAAATGACTGCAACCCAACCAGAAGTATTTTCAGAAATTGAAAAAGTAATTCAGAATTTTAAATTCGAAAACATAGCTGAAGATCGAAAATTGGTATTACAACCTTTGGTAGATTTTATCCAGAATAAAGTAAACAATAATCAGGAAGTAAGACTAAATTTGATATGTACCCATAATTCCAGAAGAAGTCATTTATCGCAAGTCTGGGCACAAACAGCAGCGGCTTATTATGATGTTAAGAATGTATTTTGCTATTCCGGCGGAACCGAAGCTACTGCTTTATTCCCAATGGTAGCTCAAACCTTGACCAATCAAGGATTCCAAATTACGATTATTGAAGAAGGAGTGAATCCTGTTTATAGTATTAAATTTTCAGAAAATGCGCATCCCGTTATAGGATTTTCTAAAACCTATGATGATAGCTTTAATCCGCAATCTCAATTTGCTGCAATTATGACCTGTTCTCAGGCTGACGAAGGTTGTCCTTTTATTGCCGGTGCAGAAAAACGTATTCCAATAACTTTTGAAGATCCCAAAGCTTTTGATAATACACCGCAACAGGCTGAGAAGTACGAAGAAAGAAGTATTCAGATTGGTACCGAGCTCTTTTATGTTTTTTCACAAATAAAAAAATAGTATGTCAGTTGTAGATTGTGCTCCGGCATTTAAAAGAAAAAAACTTAGCTTTTTAGACCGTTACCTGACTCTTTGGATTTTCCTGGCGATGGTTTTTGGGGTTCTTATTGGTAATTTTTTTCCTTCCAGCGGATCGTTTATTAATTCCTTTTCCAGCGGAACAACTAATATTCCACTGGCTGTCGGATTGATTCTTATGATGTATCCTCCTTTAGCTAAAGTAAAATATGAAGAAATGGGGGCGGTTTTTAAAAACATCAAAATATTGACTGCTTCGCTGTTTCTTAATTGGATTATAGGTCCTGTTTTGATGTTTCTACTGGCACTTGTTTTTCTAAAAGACTATCCGGAATATAGGATTGGTGTCATCTTAATTGGTTTGGCCCGATGTATTGCTATGGTGGTGGTGTGGAATGACCTTGCTGAAGGAAATCGCGAATATGCAGCAGGCCTTATTGCTTTAAACAGTATTTTTCAGCTGGTGCTGTACAGTGTTTATGCCTATGTATTTATCACTGTTTTGCCTCCTTATTTTGGTTTTTCAGGATTTGAAGTTGCTATTAGTATTGCTCAGATTGCCGAAAGTGTTGCTGTTTATTTAGGGATTCCGTTTGCCTTAGGAATCATTAGTCGTTATAGTCTGATTTACTTTAAAGGTAGTGAATGGTTTCAACAGAAATTTATACCTATGATTTCTCCAATCACATTAATCGCTTTGTTGTTTACTATTGTAATTATGTTTAGTTTAAAAGGAGCATTAATTGTTCAGATTCCGATGGATGTGGTTCGAATTGCAATTCCATTGGTGATTTATTTTGTAATTATGTTTATCATAAGTTTTTTTACAGGAAAATATTTTGGAGCCGATTATTCTAAAAGTACCGCTATTGCCTTTACGGCTACGGGAAATAATTTTGAATTGGCTATAGCAGTGGCTATTGGTGTATTTGGTATCAATAGCGGACAGGCTTTTGCAGGTGTTATAGGTCCTTTGGTAGAAGTTCCGGCTTTAATCGCATTGGTAAATGTAGCATTCTGGTTCCAAAAGAAATATTTTGTTGCCAATTAAGTAGTCGTACTTAATCAGATTTATTTCACTTATAATAAAAGCATTCGTTAATAAGTATTTTTAGGAGCTTATTTTCGAATGCTTTTTGTGTGAAAGTGTTTTTTTAAAGCATTTTTAGATTTTATTCTTTTGTGAAATCATAAAAACAGCTATGCATACAGGATAAACAGCTTTGAATCATTAGAAAATTAAAAAAACAACCACCCTTTTTTACATATTTTATATTTTAACACCTTCCTTTTCATAATATCTTAATTCAGAGTAAAAAATAAAAATTAAGTATCGTAATTAAGTATTTATACGTATATTTGCTTCGTAATACTTAATAATGATATTATGATAAAAATAATTGTAGTCGGAAACGGCATGGTGGGTTTCAAGTTTTGCGAAAAATTCGTTTCAAAATCTGGACAGGAAAAATATCAAATTACCGTATTTGGTGAAGAGCCTAGACGTGCTTATGACCGTGTTCACCTTAGTGAATACTTTGCAGGAAAGTCAGCTGATGATTTATCAATGTCAACTGCAGCATGGTACGAAGAAAATAATATCATATTAAATACCTCTGAATTAGTTACTGATATTCATAAAGAAAACAAAACTATTACAACGCATCTGGAGAAAACGCATTCTTATGATTATCTGGTATTGGCTACCGGTTCAGCTGCTTTTGTTCCGCCAATTGAAGGTGTGGAGAAAGAAGGTGTTTTTGTTTACAGAACAATAGAAGATCTGGATGCTATTATGGCTTACGCCAAAAAAATAAAGCAAAACGGTGCGACTGAAGCTGCGGTTTTAGGAGGAGGTTTGCTTGGACTGGAAGCTGCAAAGGCAGTACGTGATTTAGGATTGAATCCTCATGTGGTTGAATTTGCTCCGCGTTTGATGCCAAGGCAATTAGATAAAGGTGCCAGTAATATGCTTCGTTCTAAAATTGAAGAACTGAATATAAAAATACATCTAAGTAAATCTACTCAGTTTATTGACGGTGATGATTACATTACCGGAATGATGTTTGAAGAAGAAGAACTTTTAAAAGTGGATATGCTTGTGATTTCAGCAGGTATCAAACCACGGGATGAACTGGGAAGAGGAGCAGGTCTTGAAGTTGGTGTTCGTGGCGGAGTTGTGGTAAACAACAAAATGCAGACTTCCGACCCAAATATTTTTGCTATTGGAGAAGTTGCTCTATACAATCACATGATTTACGGACTTGTTGCTCCGGGTTATGAAATGGCCGATGTGGCTGCTGAGCAAATTTTGCAAGGAGACAAAACCATGAGAGAGAGTATTGATATGTCGACTCAGTTAAAATTAATTGGCGTTGAGGTAGCAAGCTTTGGTGATCCATTTATAGAACATCAGGAAGGAACCCCTATTGTTTATGAAAATAAACTAAACGGAATCTACAAAAGAATCAATATTTCTAAAGACGGAACGAAACTTTTAGGAGGTATTCTTGTAGGTGATTCCAGTGATTACAATACCTTATTCCAAATTTACAGCAACGGAATGGCGATTCCTAAAAACCCGGAAGATTTAATTCTGGGTGCCAGAGGAGGAGAGTCTTCTTCTATGGGAAGCGCTATGGATTTGCCGGATACAGCCGTAATTTGTTCTTGTGAGAATGTTACTAAAGGTGCTATTTGCTGTTCTATTACTGACGGAAGCTGTGAAACTTTTGGTGATGTGGTAAAAGCAACGAAAGCAACTTCGGGTTGTGGTGGTTGTAAGCCAATGGTTGCCGACTTAGTAAAAGAAGCTCAGAAATCATTAGGAAAAGAGGTGAAAGATGTAGTTTGTGAGCACTTTGCTTACAGCCGTCAGGAATTATTTGATATTGTAAAAATCAATAAATTCACCAATCATAACGAAGTGTTAGGGACTATAGGAAAAGGAGATGGTTGTGAAATTTGCCGTCCTGTATTATCATCTATTTTCTCCAGTATTTATAATGATACTGCTAACAAACACGTAACTTCTCAGGATTCCAACGACAGATTTTTAGCTAATATTCAAAGAAACGGAACCTATTCTGTTGTGCCAAGAATGGCTGGTGGTGAAGTAACTGCCGAGAAATTAATTGCAATAGGTGAAGTAGCGAAAGAATACAATTTATATACTAAAATAACCGGAGCACAACGTGTGGATTTATTTGGTGCCGAACTAAATGATTTGCCGGCTATCTGGAAAAAATTAATTGACAAAGGTTTCGAAAGTGGTCATGCTTATGGGAAATCTTTAAGAGCAGTAAAAAGTTGTGTAGGAAACGCCTGGTGTCGTTACGGTATGGACGACAGTACCACATTGGCCATCGAACTGGAAAACCGTTACAGAGGAATCCGTTCTCCGCATAAATTAAAAGGAGGTGTTTCTGCCTGTATCAGAGAATGTGCAGAAGCCAGAGGGAAAGATTTTGGAGTGATTGCGGTTGAAGGCGGGTGGAATCTTTATATCTGCGGAAATGGTGGAGCTAACCCAAAGCACGCAGTACTTTTAGCAGAACAAATTGACAAAGAAACTGTCTTTAAATACATGGATCGTTTTCTTATGTACTACATCCGCACTGCGGGACCACTGGTTAGAACTTCTACCTGGTTAGAAAAACTGGAGGGCGGACTTGATTATCTTAAAAATGTAATCATCAACGACAGTCTGGGAATTAACGAAACGCTGGAAGCTGAAATGCAACAATTAGTAGATACTTTCGAATGTGAGTGGAAGCAGGCAATCGAAGATCCGGAAATGATGAAACGTTTCAGACATTTTACAAATTCAGATGAACGTGATGAGACAATTGAATACATCCCGCTTAGAGATCAAAAAATGCCTGTAGCCTGGTAATATTTTCAAAAGAGTAGTTTATAATTTAAGGAATTATTTGTTTTCCTGATGCATTCAAAATCAGTAAAATAAAATCAAAAATAAGATGACATGGAAAATATATTAAACAAATATGAATCAGTAACTCCGGATAATGTAAAAGTATGGTTTAACGCCGGAAAAACTGCCGATTTTCCAGCTGATGGAGGTGGATGTGTGAAATACAAAGACAAACAAATTGCTGTGATAAACTTTGAAAGAAGAAATGAATGGTATGCCTGTCAGAATTTGTGTCCTCATAAAATGGAGATGGTGCTTTCAAGAGGAATGATAGGTTCAGTTGATGAATTGCCTAAAATTGCCTGTCCCATCCACAAAAAAACATTCTCTTTAAAGGACGGAAGTAACTTAAGCGGTGATGATTTAAAAATTGCAACCTACCCTGTGAAAATTGTGGAAGACGAAGTATTGATTGGGTTTATGGATTAAATATGTATCTTTGAAATATCAAAAATACACCAAATGACAACTACACCATTTCAACAGGCAAGCCAGTGGATTGATGCCGAAAATGCACAGGATCCAAACATAGAAACACACGAATCCATAAGTTTTCCTAAAGAACTGTTATACTCTGACAGGATGTATAAAAGACTTATGGATTTTTGTCCTGATGCTTCTGAAGAGGTTCAGATTGCTGCTAAAGCGCAACACATTTGCCGTTGGAAAATAGCCAGAGAATCTTACCCTATGGATCGAGTGGGCTATTTAAAATGGCGAGAGGATTTAAAAAAATTCCATGCTAAAACTACAGCAGGAATTCTGGAAAAAGCGGGATACAATGCTGAATTTATTGCCAGGGTTTCTTTCTTAATTGAAAAAAAATTACTTAAAAAAGACGAGGAAACACAATTACTGGAAGATGTAATCTGCCTGGTTTTTTTAGAGTTTTATCTTGAACCTTTTGTCGAAAAACACGATACCGAAAAACTCAAAAACATTATTCTGAAAACCTGGAATAAAATGTCTGAAAAAGGACATCAGGCCGCCCTGAAAATTAATTACACTCCTTCTAATCTTCAATTAATTAAAGACGCTCTGGGATTGTAATTAGACTCCATTATGACAAAAGAAGTAAAAGCATTATCGGATAAACTTAATTTTAAAAAACTAAAGCAGATGTATTTGTTTGCATTAGTTACGATTGCTGTTACAGTACTTTTAAGTCAGCTGCTTATCCAGCATAATATCAGCAGTCAGATTAATGATTCCCGGCTGATTAATATTTCCGGAAAACAGCGTATGCTGAGTCAGAAACTGGCTAAAGAAGTATTGATATTAAATTCTTTTTCAAAAGATTCCAATCGGGAGGTACAGATTTCGAATATAAAGAAAACGCTGGCACTCTGGAAATTTACGCATCTTGCTTTAGAAAAAGGAAACGACAGTCTTAATTTTCCAAAAGAGAAAAGCACTACACTGCTGTCCTTATTTAAAAATATAAAGTCAAATGTCGATCTTATTGACAGTGCTACAATCCGGTATCTGAACAATAGAAACAACGCTGATTTCCGGTCAGAAAATAATAAAGAAGTACAAATAATTCTTGACAATGTAGCCGTTTTTATTGCTAAAATGAACCGTATTGTAGGGCAGTATGAGCATGAAGCTTTAGACAAAGTAACCCGTCAGCGTAATATTGAATACGGAATTCTGAGTTTTACGTTGTTTGTCTTATTTTTAGAGTTTCTGTTTATTTTTAAGCCTACCAATAAAAAAATTGAATTGCTGATTTCTAAATTACTCGTTTCAGAAAGAAGAGCTATCAAGCTGGCACGGGATACAGAAGCGATTAGTATTATTAAAGAAAACTCTGTAAAAGAATTGAAATCGCTCAATTTTGCAATGGAAAATACTTTATTGTATTGCCGCATTACTCCACAGGGAAAAATTATTCACATGGGAGAAAAATTTGCAAAGCTGCTGCAATACAATCCCTCTTTTGATACGGATAAAAGTTTTTCTAAAGCCATTACAGCCGTTGAAAAAGAACAGCAGGCAATCGATCAGATTATAACAGATAAACAAAGAGGAGGCTGGCAGGGGGAACTCAATACAACTGACAGAAACGGAGATACGCTCTGGCTGGATATGTCTATGATTCCGGTTCGGATTAGAAAGGAAGAGTCTGAATTACTGGTGATATGTTTTAATATTACTGTTAGGAAAAATGCCGAATTAGAAGTAGAGCGACTGAATCGGGAAAATATTGTAGAACGGATTAATCAGCAAAAAATCATTTCGAGCAAAATTGTTGAAAATCAGGAGAACGAGCAAAACCGAATTGCCCGCGAAATACACGACGGAATAGGTCAGATGCTTACCGGATTGAAATTCAGTTTGGAAAGTATCAATTTAGATGATAAAGAAAAATCGACACAGAAGATAGAATACCTTAAAAAGTTGTCTCTGGATATTATCAAAGGCGTACGTACGGCAACTTTTAACCTGATGCCGCCCGAATTGAGTGATCATGGCATTGTTCCGTCTATTTCTAAACTAGCTTTAGAACTCACTAAGCTTACCGGAAAAAACATTCAGTTCTACAATAAAACCGAATTTGATCAGCGTTTAGACTCTTTAATCGAAATCAATATTTATCGTTTAACACAGGAAGCGATTAATAATGCTATAAAATATGCGGAGTCTTCTCATATTATTGTACAGCTTTCGCACAGTAATAAAATACTAAGTATTACGGTGGATGATAACGGTAAAGGATTTGATGTTGCCTCTGTAGAAAAAAAGAGAAACAGCGAGTCAGGAATGGGATTATTGTTTATGAAAGAACGGGTAAGGTACATTAATGGAAGGGTGTTTATCAACTCTATTCCGGGCGAAGGTACCCGTATAACCTTTAATATTCCTATATAATTTTAAAATAAAATACGTAAAAAACACGTATATTGCACTACTTTAAACTAAGTAGGTAATTTAATTTATTAAACGCAGTAAGTTATGAACGATACAATTCGAGTGGTACTGGCAGACGATCATTTTTTTGTGAGAGATGGTATTAAATCACTTTTAGAAAGCGAAAAAAACATTGAAGTAGTAGGCGAAGCGACCGATGGATCAGAAGCTTTAGAGGTAGTAACCGCTACTAAGCCTGACTTATTAATTGTGGATATCAGAATGCCGCATCATACCGGTATTGAGGTGGTGGAAAAACTGCGCAATCAGAATAACACGGTCAAAATTATTGTGTTATCGATGCATGAATCAGAAGAATATGTGTTAAAATCAATTAAGGCAGGTGCCGATGGTTATTTGTTGAAAGGTTCGAGCAAAGAAGAATTTATGAAAGCTTTGCATGCTGTGGCAAACGGAGGAAAGTATTTCACCGGCGATATTTCTTCTATATTAATCAATCAGTTAACCAGTGCAGCCAGCACATTAGAGCCTAAACCTGTTCTAGCCGAAGATTTAACCATTACTAAAAGAGAAAAAGAAATCCTGACACTCTTATTATCCGGAAAAGGAAATAAAGAAATAGCCGAAGCTCTGGAAATCAGTAAACGTACTGCCGAAGTACATCGTTTTAACCTGATGAAAAAACTGAAAGTGAAAAACCTGATGGAACTTTCTAATAAAGCCACTGAATATTCATTGATATAAAAATCTTAATAAAAGGATAATTTACCCTTCTGTTTTGAATCCTGTTTTTAGTTACGGCTAAGAACAGGATTTTTTATTACCGTCTTTTTAACCGTAAAGAACACAAAGATTACCGCAAAGTGCACAAAGATTAATCTGTGCTAATCTGAGTAATCTGCGGTGATTTTAACCCTAAAGTTTACAAAGTTTTAGAAGGGGCAAAGATAAATCCTTTTAAATCAGCGTGATCAGCGGCCCAAAAAGCATAAGTAGTAAATACGTATTTAAATAAGTATTTTTACTTAATTATTTTGTAAAACCTGCGTTTTCGCAACTTTTTAACCGATGATACTACTTAAATTTGTCAAAAAATATAAGTAGTTATGAAAAACGCAAACTCATTATCCAAATCGCACCGAATGTTATTTCTTAATACATTAGCCTTCACAGTATGTTTTGCCTGCTGGACGCTTAATGGGGTGCTGGTAACCTATTTAGTAGAAAAAGGAATTTTCAACTGGAGTGTTATTCAGGTAGGCTGGCTGCTTGGAATTCCTATTTTAACAGGAGCCGTAATGCGTTTGCCTATGGGTATTTTAACCGATAAGTTCGGCGGAAAATATGTTTTTTCATTATTGCTGTTATTGTGTTCTATTCCGTTGTTTTTATTGCCTTTTGCCAGTAGTTTTACCATGTTTGCTCTTTTAAGCTTTTTATTTGGTATGGTAGGAACCAGTTTTGCGGTAGGAGTGGGCTATACCTCGCTGTTGTATCCCAAGGAATGGCAGGGCAGGGCACTGGGGATTTTTGGTATGGGAAATGCCGGAGCCGCAATCACCACCTTTATAGCACCTTCATTACTGAATCAGTTCTCAGCTACTGATCCTGAAAACGGCTGGAAATTATTACCCGTGATTTACGGAGCAGTCTTATTAATTATCGGAGTACTGTTTTTGTTTTTTGCAGAAAATAGAAAAATGGAAAAATCAACTAAGACCATTCCGCAAATGTTAACCACCTTAGGCTGTGTGCGTGTATGGCGCTTTGGTGCCTACTACTTCCTGGTATTTGGCTGTTTTGTGGCTTACTCCCAATGGCTGTTACCTAATTTTATGAATGTGTACCAAACGAGCTTAGTGATGGGCGGAATGTTTGCTACCTTATTCAGTTTACCATCCGGAGTAATTCGTGCTTTTGGAGGTTATTTATCCGATAAGTACGGAGCCCGAAAAGTAATGTACTGGGTACTGGGTTCTTCAGTGGTGTTAAGTGCTTTACTGATGGTTCCTAAAATGGAAGTAACTACTGCAGGTGCGGGAATCATGGCCAAACAAGCCGGTGTTGTTACGGCAGTGTCTCCTACAAATATTAAAATTGACGGCACCGCTATAGCTGTTGAAGCCAAAAAAGAAATTACAAGCGATGGCAGCGGTATTTTTCCAACTAAAACTTCATGGCAGGAAGTAATCGTGGCCGAAAATCAAAGTGTAGCCAAGAAAGAGCTGCTGGCCAGAGGAATTACTAAAATCAGGTTTGATGCTAATATGTGGGTATATCTGGTATTGGTAGTGTTAATTGGTATTTCCTGGGGAATAGGTAAGGCAGCGGTGTACAAACACATTCCTGAATATTTCCCAAACGAAGTAGGTATCGTGGGAGGAATGGTAGGATTATTAGGAGGTCTGGGCGGATTCTTTTGCCCAATTATCTTTAGTTACCTGCTTAATTTCACCGGACTCTGGTCCAGCTCATGGATGTTTGTATTGTTATTCTCGATAATCTGTCTGATATGGATGCACATCACCATCACTAAGATGATGAATAAAAACGAACCCACTTTATCCAAACAAATCGAAACTAAAAACTAAATTCTAATTTCTATACACAACTGGAAACCATCCTTTTCAATAAGGGTGGTTTTTTTTATGGAGCTATTCCCGCTGTCCGCTATATCTTTCCTGCCAAACCCTGGCAGGAAAGGATGCCGCTACCATCAGGGCTAGGAGTATCTATTTTTAAAAGAAAAATAAACTCCAAATCCAGCTCCAATCTTTAAAGAAATAATTGACAAATAAAAAGGTTTACAGGAAATATTTGTAAGATTTATTTATATATTAGCTAAAAAATAAACTCTGACGTTAGTCAGACAAAGCAACCCGATTTAAGGGTGATAAGTCTGATTTTGTCAGACCTATATACTAGTTGTGCGGCAGCTAAAAAGACGACAATCAATAGATGAAACGAATTCTGACAATATCAATTATTCATCTCATTTTAACTTTGAATAGTTGTAAAGAGAAAGAGACGAGCGGAATTATCATTGCCGAGACACTTTACGTTCATCAAGGCTACGAGACCAACAAGGAATTGAGAAACCTAATTCAAGAAACCTTGAACAAAAATGAGAAAGCAATACCGAAAATGATAAGTTTCCCTTGTGGTGGCGGTGCAGGTTGCTATGACTTAGGATTCGTTCTGACTCAGATAATTTATCAAATTGGAGAAGAAAATTTTAATCAAATGGTTCTTCGACTTGACAGAAATGAAATTAAAGGACTTCGGAGTTTAATCAGAGTAGGACTAGAATATGGAGACCACGACAATGACGGAAAAGTTGACGACAGAAAAATTGAAAATGAATTTCTGATATTGAACGAAACATTGAAAAAATAGAAAAAGCCGACCGCACAACAAAAGCTATACGTAATGCGGGTTTCGATTCTAAATTGAAAGTAAATGAATATTAACATAAATAGCGTTAGGCGTACAGTGAAGTGCTTATTAATCCCGCACTACGCATAGCCAAACCGTTAGGCACAAGCTTTAAAAAAAATGAGCACTAAACACGAAATAGATACTTATTCGAAATTAGCACTTGGAGGAACATTTTTTCTTCAAGAATCATTTCGTTATTTGCATACAGCTTTGAAATATGAATTTGCATCAATTTTATTTTCCGAAGAATTAAATGCTATTGAACCTTCAACAGAAGACTGAAAAATACTTGACAAAACTTATTTGCCTGATAATGCTATCGGAATTTTACAATCAAATATACCAGATGTCCTAACGTCTGAAACAATAAATTTAATGTCAAACGCATGGCAAAAATCTCAATTCAGAGCGGAAAATGAAAAACATAAATTCGGATTGAATCATCGAATAGATTCAATTGAAATATTAGGTCACTTAAATAATTTTGGATTCTTTATAGAAACACTTGTAAATAGGCATTTGCTCTTTTTAAATCAAACAGGTGTAATAGATGAGTTTAGTTATGCTAGAATTTCAATCTCCAAAATAATGGAGCGTTTAATATACATATTCAAAGATGATTTAAATAACAATAAAGTTCATCTGAATGAAATAACTAATTTGTTCAGTTTAAGAAATAAAACAGTACATTTTACACCTGATAATGCTATTGCTCTTAAGCCAAAAATATCCGAACTAATACAGATTTGGAGTCAAAGCATAAAGATTATCACTAAGTTTGAACAAAAAGAAAAATTTAATGAAGAAAATTTTTCAAAGAGATTGGAAGAACATATAATAGAAATAAAAACTCATTGGACATGAAAAAAGCCTGCGCCTAACACTTGCTACAAGAGATTTGGGCATTTGGCATAATTTGAAAATGGTCTTGTATTTGGGATGTTTAGGCAAATCCGAAGATAAGGCTTAATTTAGTCCCAAACCCACTGTAGTGCCAGAACGTTGGGCATATATAGCCGTAAAGAACTAAAAATGAAACAAATGAAACCACTTTTAATAATATTTCTATTTAGCATCTCTTCTTGCTTCGGTCAAAACTATTCATTAAATGACTTTGAAGAATGCAAAATTCCCGAAATGGATAGCAAAGAGTGGTATGATTTTAATCATTCATCAAACAAAGAGTTTATTTTTACTTTAGAATCTGGTAAAATAAAAATATCAAAACACAAGAATGAAGCTTCGGTCGAATATGATATTCCTAACGGAAAATTGATTGGTATCGATATGGGAGAATTTGGAGGTGGACTATACTATAGACCAAAAGACTCAACTAAAATATATTATGTTAATGGGAAAAATGGAAAAGATATCAAACCGAGGTGGTTTGGCGGTCTAATGACTAACGAAACGGATCCAATTAATAAGGTTCTTAAAGATTCTAAATTACTGAAAAGCGGGAATGTAAAATTTATTTTTGGGATTAAAGATTCAATTTATTTGCTTGGAGGCTTATCACATATGGCATTAAATTCTGGAGGACTTTACACAATTAATTTCAAGGATAATAATTTTCTTATTTCGGGAGCTTTAAATCTTGAAGACGCTCCTTCTGCTATGTCTATCTATAAAGATTGCATTTATTTAGCAGGTAATAAAGGATTTTATGTAATTGATAAAAACTTGAAGTTAAAGACAATTTTTGACAATTTATTTTGGTATGGACTTTATCCAGCTTCCGTACTTGTAATTGATAAAGAGAATGTATTTGTAACAATTAGAGGTGGTTACGTAAAAATAAATCCTGAAAAGAAAACGATAAAACTTTATAAAGCAAAATAATACATCGCCCAACACACGTCTTGCGCCATTTGCGAATTTAGTGGAATTACAGTTTTTTTATCGTATTTTCGTTTAGCCGAAAATTGATCGTTTACGCACTTCCAGCCATCTCAAAGCAGCGACACATTAGTTTTTAACTCATAATGCTAATGAAGCTTTTAAGAAAAATGAAAAAACTAATCTTATTACCATTACTACTGATTTGCGTAAATACATTTTCACAAACTAAAAGTAAAAAAGATACTTTCACTTTATTGGTAACTAAAGTACACGGAGATTTAAACAAAGACAATTTAGAGGATAAGGTTGTAGTTACTCAGGATACAATTAATGAAAATGCTCCCTATAAACTTCAGATATTTTTTGCTCAACCCAACGGTCAATTTAAATTAATTGCAACATCCACTAAAATAATTACGCCACAATATCCTGACGGAAGAGATGGTTATCGAACGGGTGATGGATTTATGGATGTTACAATTAGTAAAGGAATAGTTAGTGTGAATTTTGGTTTACTAAGAGGGCATTTTGAACATAAATTCAGATTCCAAAACGGGAACTTTGAATTAATTGGGTTCTCCTCTGTATCATCTGATGGACACGGAAAAATGTACACTACTGATTTTAATCTTTCTACCGGAATAAGAATTGAAAAAATAGAAAATTATGGTGAAGATGACGATGGAGTTTCAAGTAATATAAAAAAGAAAATACTCATAAGACCTTTGCCGAAAATTCAAGACGTTGAACCTTATGAAAACGAATTATACTAAAAAAAAGCGAATTGATAGCATACTTAAAATAAATAAAAATGCCATTTCCAATAGATGTTAAATATATTATTGAAACAGAACAAGAACTTGGAGTTGTTTTTCGCGACAATTTCAAATCTAAAATGGTGCAAGAAAATGGAGGCGAGTTAATGACAGAGGACGATGATTGGCAACTGTTTCCTTTTTTTGACAAATCGGACAAAAAAAGAATAAGCAGAACTTGTAACCATATTGGTTTAGAAACAAAGCAAGCAAGAGAGTGGGATGATTTTCCACCTAACGGAATAGCTATTGGTTCAAATGGTTGTGGGGATATTTTATTGTTGTTGCCTACAACTCAAAATATCAAAAAACTAAATGAAAAAGTTTTTATTTGGTTTCATGAAACAGGAAAAATTGAAAAACTAGCATATAATAATAATAATAATAATAATAATAATAATAATAATAATAATAATAATAATAATAATAATAATAATAATAATAATAAT
>NZ_JBELQA010000009.1:0-40205 GCF_046000495.1 Flavobacterium plantiphilum | reverse complement strand
ATAATAATAATAATAATAATAATAATAATAATAATAATAATAATAATAATAATAATAATAATAATAATAATAATAATAAATTAAATGACTGTTGAAAAACAGAAATTGTAATTTCAGAAAATTGACATATAAAATAAAATCCCATTTTGGGAACTTTTTTATTATCTTTGAAAAAAATCAGTAAATTTGAGAGTAGTAGCTAAAAAAATATTGCGAGATTTTTGGGAGATACATGGTGATTGTGAACAACAATTAAAATCATGGTTTCAGGAAGCAAGTACAGCTGAATGGAAAAATCCACACGAAATAAAATTAGATTATCCAAGTGCTAGTATATTAAACGATAATAGAATAGTTTTCAATATTAAAGGAAATAATTATAGATTAATCGTTAAGGTCACTTATGAATATCAAATGATTTGGATTCGATTTATTGGAACACATGCAGAATATGACAAGATTAATGCAAATGAAATTTAAAAAGTATGAAAATTAAAAAGTATGAAAATTAAACCTATAAAAACAGAAAGCGATTACAATCAAGCTTTACAAAGGCTTGAAATAATCTTTGATGCAAAAAATGGCTCTCCTGAAGGAGATGAACTCGAGGTACTCGGTATTTTAATTGACAAATATGAAAATGAAAAATTTCCTATCAGTTTACCAGATCCCATTGAAGCGATTAAATTTAGAATGGAGCAAATGGGGTACAATCAAAATGATTTAGCAAATATTGTAGGTCTTAAAAGTCGTGCAAGTGAGATTTTAAACCGCAAAAGAAAGCTTTCTTTGGAAATGATTAGACAATTACACGAAAAACTTCATATACCGACTGACGTTTTAATTCAAACGTATTAAAAACAGGAATGTCTAGTAAAGGTTTCGTTTCGTTAGCTGTGGCGAAAGAGTATGGAATTGATATTGTTCCAAACCATTCCATTTAATTTCTACTAAAATCCTACTCTTCATGCTGAGAACTTTTTAATTACCTTTGCCGGATGAATAAGAAACAACATTCCAACAATATACTTTTAAATTTAGGCATCGACAGCCTGAATGAAATGCAACAGGCAGCACAGGAAACCATCTTAAATGATTCTAATGTTTTGCTTTTATCGCCTACAGGTTCGGGAAAAACACTCGCTTTTTTAGTACCTGTTTTAGAGATGTTACAGCCGGAATTTCTTTCGGTGCAATGTTTAATTCTGGTGCCTTCACGCGAATTAGGATTGCAGATTGAACAGGTGTGGAAAAAAATGGGAACTGATTACAAAGTAAATGTCTGCTACGGCGGACATTCGATTGAGACCGAAATTAAGAACTTAAGCAATCCGCCTGCCGTTTTGATAGGAACGCCGGGAAGAATCGCTGATCATATCGAGCGGGGAACTTTCAGAGTCGATAAAATCCAGACGCTGGTTTTAGATGAGTTTGATAAATCGTTGCAACTCGGATTCCACGAGCAAATGTCTTTTATTATTGGAAAATTATCCAAAGTAAACAAACGTGTGCTGGTTTCAGCAACTTCAGATATTGAGATTCCCAAATACACCCGTGTGGTGAACCCAACAATCTTAGATTTTATTCCGGAGAATGAGCAAGCATCGAATCTTTCGACCCAATTAGTTGTTTCTAAAGAAAAAGACAAACTCCATACGTTGTTTCAGTTGCTTTGTTCGTTGCAATCGGAATCGGCAATTGTTTTTTGCAACCACCGTGACGCTGCCGAACGCATCAGCGATACTTTGAACGAAAAAGGTATTTATTCTACGTATTACCACGGCGGAATGGATCAGGAAGAACGCGAACGCGCGCTGATTCAGTTTAGAAACGGAAGTGTCAGTTATTTAATCACGACCGATTTAGCCGCCCGCGGACTCGATATTCCTGAAATGAATCACGTAATTCATTACCATTTACCGTTAAAAGAAGACGAATTCACCCATAGAAACGGACGTACAGCACGTATGACGGCTACGGGAACAGCTTATTTAATAGTACATGAATCTGAGAAAAAAATGGATTATGTAGATTATGAAAACACTCCGGTTCTTTCAGTAGAAAACGCCAAATCGTTGCCAAAAGCGCCTCAATTCCAAACCATCTATATTAGTGGCGGAAAGAAAAATAAGCTGAATAAAATTGATATCGTGGGTTTCTTTTCCCAAAAAGGAAAACTGGAAAAAGGCGATTTAGGTTTGATAGAAGTAAAAGATTTTATTTCGTTTGCCGCCGTAAAATTCAGCAAAGTAAAAGACTTATTGCGCAACATCCAGGACGAAAAAATGAAAGGCAAGAAGTATAAAATCCAGGTGGCCCGAAATGTGATTAAGAAAGATGTTGAGTGAATAGTACCTAGTAATTAGTGATTAGTAAAAAGTGATTAGCAATAAAAAAAATAAATCGTCAACAGCTAGTTGTTGACGATTTATTTTTTTTATTGCTCTTAAAAAGAAACTAGTTACTAATCACTAATTACTAGGTACTATAAACTAGATTTTCTTCACGTATTGCGTAATGATAACAATCTGCTGACCATCTACTTTTCCTTCAATATATTCGGCATTTTCGTGGTCTAAACGGATGTTTCTAACAGCAGTTCCCTGTTTGGCTACCATGCTGGAACCTTTTACTTTTAAGTCTTTGATTAAAACGACAGAGTCTCCGTGTTCTAAAATTACGCCATTACTGTCGCGGGGAACAATTTTGTTTTCGTCATCTTCGCCTTCGCCGGTTGCTTTTGCCCATTCCAGAACATCTTCTTCAAGATACATCATATCCAGTAATTCCTGAGGCCAGCCAACACTACGCAAACGGCTTAGCATTCTCCAGGCTACCACTTGCACCGGAGAGTGTTCGCTCCACATACTGTCATTCAAACAGCGCCAGTGGTTTAAATCTTCGTTACCCGGATTTTCTATTTGGTCCACGCAAACAGAACAAGCCATAATAGCTTCGTCAATTCCGCCTTTTTTTGCAGGAAGCACTTCGTACACTTTTAGGTTTTCCGTTGCACCGCAAAGTTCACATTTGCCACCACTGCGTTTGTTTAATTCTCTGTCTATGCTCATTTTTGATTACAATATTTTTTTGGCGAAAGTACGGTTTTTAGTTATTAGTACCTAGTTCATAGTACCTGGTCCTTAGTATTTGGTCAGTAGTTTTAAAATAGTCTTAGCAGCAAACTCCTAACTTCCAACTTCCCAACCTCTAACTTCACTTCACTCTTACCGCTTTTGGAACCAGCATTTCGTATTCGCCACCATTTCTTAGTACGTCACGTACAATGCTGGAACTAATGTAAGAAGTGCTTGCTGCTGTTAATAAAAACACAGTTTCTATTTTAGATAAATGACGGTTAGTATGTGCGATGGCTTTTTCGAATTCAAAATCGGCAGGGTTACGCAGACCACGCAGAATAAAATTTGCGCCAATTTTTTTGCACAGGTCAATCGTCAAACCTTCATAAGTAATCACCGAAATTTTAGGTTCATTCTTGAAAGTTTCTTCAATAAAACGTTTTCTTTCTTCCAGAGGAAACATGTATTTTTTTTCGGCATTTACCCCAATGGCAATCACAATTTCATCAAATAAAGGAATTCCTCGTTTGATGATGTCTTCATGACCTAAGGTTATCGGATCAAAAGATCCCGGAAATATGGCTTTTTTCATTTTTATAAGATTCAGTGTTAAAATAGGAGAGAATAACGTTAGGCTCTCCGGATGGTTTTTATGGCAGTCACCCATTCCTTTTTATTACAGGTTTCGCAACAGACAGTCTGATGATTCAATTCTTGTATGTTTCCGCAAAAGGTACAGGCATAAATACCTGGTTTCGGAATTGTTTTTGATTTTTTATGATAAAGGTCGGGTAAAATGGGCAAACCGTATTTCACCTCATTTTCTGCATAATAAAAGATACTGATATCACCGTTAGGCTCTATAAAGGCTTTTTCAATCTGCCCCAAATGCTCAACAGATTTAACACGGAGTTCTGAGAAAAATTCATCCTGCGCCAGACTTTCTTTCTTAAAACGATGAATAGAAAACTTTCCTTCGTTAATAAGACACTGGGTTTTTCCTTCAATCAGTTCTTCAAATTTTTTACTTTTTGCTGTAAGCCAGGTAACCAGACGGTATAATGAAATTATCACCAGAAAGACTAATGCTGCCGGAACAATACCTACATCTTCATAAAACATGGGGTCGCCGGCTGCCGAACCCAGAGCAATAATAATCACAGTTTCAAAAATAGATAATTGTTTTACTCCCCGTTTCCCTGCTAATTTTAAAGTGATTAATAAAATTAAAAACATTACAGTGGAACGAAATAGTACTTCCCACAGAAAACTCAGCGGTAAATCGTTAAACAATACTCTGTTCCATTCAAAAATTTCTTTCATGATTTTTAAAGTTATTCGGAGTTGCTAAGGTACAAAGATTTTTAACTGGGAAAGGATATTTTAGAGGAGCTTTTCCTGCTCCTGAAGCTGGGATAAACAGTTTGAATACTTGTTGATTTACTGAATGAGATTGTTTCACCAGTTCGCTATTGCTCGGATAATTCTTTGTTAGGATGTCAAAAATAGGGTAACTATTTTTTAAAACCATACTCTTTTAAAATACAAAAACCACGAAATCTTCGTGGTTTTTGTCTATTTAATTTCTAAACAGGCTATTTTAGTATAGCTGTCAGCGTTGATAAATTCTTCTATAATTTGTTTTTTTGAATTGATAATGTTAGCTAAAAACTCAGTTTTTGTATTGCCAAAGCGAAACCAAATTATTTTAGGAGGATGTCCTTTTAAGTTAGATAAATCAAAAAAATCAGCATCGAATGTTACAATGGTGTATTGATTATTTTTTGCAAATTCCCAAATTTCTATATCAGAGTAATTTTCAACTCCAAGTTGTCTGACTTGTTTTGCTTCAGGAAAATCAGTTTCAATTTTGGAAATAATTCTAAAAGAAATATTTTGATCGAATAATAGTTTCACGATGCAATTTGGATTTTGTGTTCTCTATCGGCAGCATAGGAAAGACAGGCTCTGATTTGGTTTTCGTTAAGTTCCGGAAAATCTTCAATAATATCTTCAAAAGACATTCCGTTTGCTAACCAATTTAAAACATCAAAAACGGTAATTCTGGTGCCGATGATTGTGGGTTTTCCAAATCGGGTTTCAGAATTTATGGTGATATATTGTTTGTAATCAATCATATTGTTTCACTTTTCACAAAGTTAATGAAATAATTAGTTTATTAGTCAGATTTGTAATGTACCTTAAAAGAAAAATAAACAGTTTGAATACTTGTTGATTTACTGGATGAGATTGCCAAGCTATCACTTACAATGAGATAATTGGTGGGTGAAAAATAAAACCACAGATTAAAAGATTAATTTGTGTTAATCCTTTAAATCTGCGGTAAAAATATTAAGCTAATGCCAATTCAATGGCATTCGTAAACAAATCAGTTAATGAAATTCCAGCCGCTGCAGCTTGTTGCGGAATCAAACTTTCGGTGGTTAATCCCGGAATGGTATTCATCTCGAGCATGTGTGGTTCTCCGTTAACGATGATAAATTCAGAACGGGAGAATCCTTTCATTTTCAATACTTCGTAAGCACGTTTGGCAATGGTTCCCACTTTTTGAGTCATTTCGTCCGAAAGTCGGGCGGGTGTAATTTCCTGAGATTTTCCCTGATATTTGGCTTCGTAATCAAAGAAATCATTTTCAGAAACGATTTCGGTAATAGGCAAGACAATAATTTCCCCTTTATAATTAATGACACCAACAGAAACTTCGGTTCCGTCAAGGAAACTTTCAATGATAATTTCGTTATCTTCTTTGTAGGCAGTTTCGATAGCCACAGGCAGTTCTGCTTCGGTTTTTACTTTAGAAATTCCAAAACTGGAACCCGCTTTATTGGGTTTTACAAAACAGGGCAGTCCTACTTTGTTGATAATTTCGGTAGTGTTGATGGCATCACCATTATTTAAATAATATGAAATAGCAGTTTTGATTCCATATGGTTTTAAAACCGACAATAAATCTCGTTTGTTAAAAGTTAATGCGGCCTGGTAATAATCGCAGGAAGTTTGCGGAATACCTAATAATTCAAAATAAGCCTGCATTAAACCATCTTCTCCCGGAGTTCCGTGAATGGCATTGAAGACACAGTCAAAGATAATTTTATTTCCGTTAACGGATACGGAAAAATCGTTTCTGTCTATTGGGAATTCATTGTCAGCATCATCCACATATACCCATTTTTCTTTAAAAATATGGATTCGGAAACCGTTGTATTTAGTCTGGTCTAAGAATTTGTAAACTACGTTACCGCTAATAAGTGAAATTTTGTATTCACTGGAATAGCCGCCCATGATGATGGCAATGTTTTTCATTTAGTTTCGTTTGTATTTTGAAATTGGTTTTTTTGGCCCCGATAGCTATCGGGATAGCTTCTTGTTTCTGGCATTGCCAAGAGTTAATAAGCATTAAACAAAATTATCATTTTTTTTGAAACGAAATAGCTTTATCTTTGCCACTGATTAAAAATTAATATATGAGTTTACGTAAATATCTTACCAGTCGTACGTTTTTCACACAGCTTTTTATTGCTGCTTTGATTATTGCTGTTTTGGGTTATCTTTTTATGCATTGGCTGACTTTTACCACAGACCATGGAAAAGAAATTACAGTGCCTGATTTGAGTAAATTGACAGAAGAACAGGTGGAAGAGAAACTGGATGAACTGGATTTATCGTATGTTTTGCTGGATAGTGTTGATTATAGAAAAGGATATCCAAAATACAGTGTTGTACAGCAGGATCCTTTACCGGGAGCAAAGGTAAAAGAAGGCAGAAAGGTATATATTAAGATTAACAGTTCCGGCTTTTCATCAGTGAGAATTCCGGATTTAATTGAGAAAACTTATCGAGAGGCAGTGCCAACATTAAGAGCTTTAGGGTTGGAAGAAGGAACGATTACTTATATTCCAAATCTGGGTAAAGATATGGTTCTTGAAATGCGTTACAAAGGAAGAAATATAAAACCAGGTGATAAAGTATTGAAATCTTCTAAAATTGATCTGGTTTTAGGTGACGGAAAAGCGAGTTATGAAGAAGATTTTACAACAGATACAATAGCTAACCCTACAGAAGAAGAATTGCCAAATGAACAATAATATTGAGCAGATTGATCTGGACGAAGAGGAATTATTTGAACATTTTAAATTTGAAGTTCCAAAAGGGCAGGCTTTGTTGCGAATAGACAAATATTTAATGGGTCTGATTCCCAATGCCACCCGAAATAAAATACAAAATGCCGCTACCGAAGGCAATATTTTTGTCAATAATGCTACGGTAAAATCCAATTATAAAGTAAAACCTTTTGATATTGTAACGGTGATGTTATCGCATCCTCCGTTTGAAAATCATGTGCTTCCGGAGAATATTCCATTGAATATTGTGTATGAAGACGAGGCTTTATTGTTAGTAAATAAAGAGCCGGGATTAGTAGTGCATCCGGGACACGGAAATTATACAGGAACTTTAGTGAATGCTCTGGCTTTTCATTTTGAAAACTTACCTATGAACAGCAGTGAGCGTCCGGGATTAGTGCACCGTATTGATAAAGATACTTCCGGACTACTGGTGATTGCTAAGACTGAAGCGGCGATGACGCATCTGGCTAAGCAATTTGAAGCTAAAACTACCGAAAGGGAGTACGTGGCTTTAGTTTGGGGAAATGTAGCCGAAGAAAGTGGTACTATCGAAGGAAACTTAGCCCGCCACCTGAAAGACCGCATGCAAATGGCTGTTTTCGCCGATCCGGAAATTGGTAAGCCGGCAATAACGCATTATAAAGTTTTAGAACGTTTTGGTTATGTAACCCTGGTTTCCTGTATATTGGAGACAGGAAGAACACATCAAATCAGAGCGCACATGAAACACATAGGGCATCCGTTATTTAATGATGAGCGTTATGGAGGTCATTTGATTTTAAAAGGAACTACGTTTACCAAGTATAAGCAGTTTATAGAAAACTGTTTTAAAGCATTGCCACGGCAGGCTTTACATGCAAAAACATTAGGTTTTGTGCATCCAAATACAGGAGAAATGATGCGCTTTGACACCGAATTGCCACAGGATTTTCAGGATTGTATTGAAAAATGGCGTAGTTATTCGAAATCGCATGCTACTGACGAAGAAGAATAATTGTTTTTTACAGATAGAAAAAAAATCGGAATAGTATTGAATGCTGTTCCGATTTTTTTATTGAATGCTCCTTGAAATTTAAGAAGCAGGCTCTAATTGTGTACTGATTGCAATTCGGTTCCAGGCATTGATAGTAACCACTGCCATGATAATTTGTGCAATTTGGTTTTTATCGAAAAATTGCGCCGCTTTTGCATAAGTTTCATCAGATAATCCTTTGTTTGCAATTAATGTGATTTCTTCTGTAATAGCTAAAAGGGCTTTTTCTTCTTCAGTGAATAACTGAGTGTCATGCCATGCATTTAAAAGAAAAATACGTTGGGTAGTTTCTCCATATTTTAATGCATCTTTAGTATGCATATCAATACAAAATGCACATCCGTTAATTTGTGAAGCACGAATTTTAATTAACTCTTTTTGAATTTTAGACAATTGTACAGTGGCTAAATAACCTTCTAATGCATACATGGCTTTAAATGCCTGTGGTTCTGTTTCGTTGATGTTTACTCTCATTTTTTTATGTTTTTATATATTAACAGAGCAAAGTTCAGCAATAAAAAACAGTAAAAACTTAAACTGGTTTAAGAACGCTTTTTTTTTCTGATTTCACTTAAATATTCGGGTGAAAAACCCAGAAAAGAAGCGATGAGGTATTGTGGAATTCGCTGTACAAATTCAGGCTGCTTTTTGCAAAGCTGTTCATAAAATTCCTCTTTTGTAAAATCATATAAATATTTAATCCTCATTTGCGAAGCGGCATAAGCCCGCTGATAGATAAATCTGAAATAGCGTTCCATTTTTGGGAATTGTTCCAGTAATTGTTCCTGATTTTCCCTGTCAATAATCAGTATTTGAGATTTCTCAACTGCCTGAATATAAAAGCAAGTAGGCAATCCGTGTTCATAAGCTATGTTATCTGTAATCCACCAGTTTTCTATAGCAAACTCAGTCGTTTGTTCTACCCCTTTATCATTGATGAAAAATTTTCTCAAGCAGCCTTCCAGAACAAAAAAATGCAATCTGCATATGGCTCCTTCTGTTTGAAGGTTTTCTTTTTTATGAACAGTTTTAATTTTAAAAAATGGAACAATTTCCTCAAAATCTTTATCGCTTATTGGAATAAATTTTTCTAAGTGAAGTCTAAAGTTATCTAACATCTTACCGATTTATTAAGGCATTTTCCAAATTTATAAATAATAATTTTTGGTAAGAACTATTATGGTGAAAACATTGATAAGTATTTAACGTTTATTTATTTCAAAAAGCAAAAGACAAATATTAACGTTGTCTTTTTTCCATGATAATTTTAATAATACTGTTTTTGTCGAGAACTCCTGACTGTCGCCATAATTGTTTTCCTTTTTGGAATAAAATCATTGTTGGAACACCACGAACCTGATACAATCCGGCGATTTGTTGATTTTTATCCACATCAATTTTGATAATTGAAATTTCGTCTCCCAGTTGTTCTTTTACTTCTTTCAAAACCGGACTGAGCATTTTGCAAGGTCCACACCAGGTGGCAAAAAAATCGACTAAAACGGGTTTCTCAGATTGAATTAGGATGTCAAATTTACTGTTCATCGTATTTTAATTTATTAATTGTTGAATGTTTTGCTCTGGCAAACAAAATTAGTTTTAGGAGTAGTTGTTTTTGCAATAGCATTAAAACCACCTTCTATTTCAGCAAAATTTCTAAAACCTCTTGCCTGCAATATGGAAGCAGCAATCATACTGCGGTAACCGCCGGCACAATGCAGATAGAATTTTTCTTTAGGATCAATATCTTTTATCCAGTCATTAATATAAGCCAGTGGTTTGGAAAAAGCCTCTTCTACATGCTCAGCAGCATATTCTGTTTCTTTTCTGACATCGATTATTTTGCTTTCGCCAATTTTAATTTCGCTGTTAAATGCTTCTGCAGAAATTCGGTTAATGGTATCGATTTCTTTACCCGCATTTTTCCAGGCTTCAAAACCACCTTGTAAATGTCCCAGAATATTATCAAATCCCACCCTGCTTAAACGTGTTACTGTTTCTTCTTCCTGATTGATTTCAGTAACTAAAATAATAGGCTGTTTTACATCGGCAATTAATGCACCTGCCCAGGGAGCAAAATCGCCTTCAATTCCAATATTCACAGATTGTGGAATAAAACCTTTAGCAAAATCAGTGTTTTTACGGGTATCTAAAATTAATGCTCCGGAATCCTTGGCAATAGCTTCGAGATCTTTGACAGCAATAGCTTTCATGCCTTGGTTTAAAACACTTTCAAAGCTTTCATATCCTTTTTTATTCATAGCCACATTCATTCCAAAATAAGCTGGCGGAGGCAATAAACCATCGGTTACTTCTTTTATAAATTCTGCTTCAGTCATATTGGCTCTTAACGCATAATTTGTTGCTTTTTGATTACCAATAGTAGAGACAGTTTTTTTACTCATGTTTTTTCCACAAGCACTCCCTGCTCCGTGAGCAGGATAAACAATAACGTCATCGGGGAGCGTCATAATTTTATCTCTTAACGAATGATATAAGGTTGCGGCTAATTGTTCCTGAGTCATATGAGCCGCTTTTTGAGCCAAATCAGGTCTTCCTACATCGCCAATAAATAAAGTGTCTCCAGAGAATATTGCATGTTTTTTTCCGTTTTTGTCGAGCAATAAATAAGTAGTACTTTCCATTGTATGTCCGGGAGTATGGAGGACTTTTATTTTAATATTCCCTATTTCAAATTCCTGATCATCAGTTGCTATAATAGCATCAAATTCAGGTTTAGCAGTTGGTCCGTAAATAATTGGTGCTCCGGTTTCTTTGCTTAAATCAATATGTCCTGAAACAAAATCGGCATGAAAATGCGTTTCAAAAATATATTTTAATTTCACTTTATCGCCTTCCAGACGATTCAGGTAAGGCTGAACTTCCCGCAGCGGATCAATAATGGCAGCTTCACCATTGGAAGTTATATAATAAGCTCCCTGAGCAAGACATCCGGTATATATTTGTTCGATTTTCATAACTATTGTTTTTAATTTGTATAACAAAGATAAAGTTTAGATCAGGGGTGTCTGGTGACTAAAGTTACAAAAAGAATTCTAATTGTATTTTTTGTTTAAAACAGTAAAAAAAGCGAATTAAAACCATACTTTTTATAAGGCTTTTCGAAGCATTTGAGTTAAATTTGTGGTATCCAAAAAAAACTCCTTTCTATGGAAGAAATGCTCTTTTATGATCGAATGCAATTTGCATTTACCATTACTTTTCACTACTTATTTCCGCAATTAACAATGGGACTTTCGCTAATCATTGTTTATTTTAAATGGAAATTCTTAAAAACAAACGATCCTCATTATAACAAAGCGACTCATTTTTGGATGCGTATTTTTGCACTCAATTTTGCTATGGGGGTGGTTACCGGAATTCCGATGGAATTTCAATTTGGAACCAATTGGGCTAAATTTTCGGAATTAACAGGTGGGATTATAGGGCAGACACTGGCTATGGAAGGTATGTTTTCCTTTTTTCTGGAATCTTCTTTTTTAGGAATGTTTTTATTTGGTGAAAAAATCCTCGGACACCGATGGCATTTTGTAACCGGATTATTGATTTGTCTGGGTTCATGGGCCAGCGGATTTTTAATAATGGCTACGCATTCCTGGATGCAGCATCCGGTAGGGTTTGAGATTTTAGAAAATGGGAAATTTGCACTGACTAATTTTTCCGCTTTGTTTACTAATGTATGGCTTTGGCCTTCTTATTTACACAATCAGGCGGCTTCTATGGTAACCAGTGCTTTTATAGTAGCTGGAATAGGCGCTTTTTATATTTTGTTAAACAAAAATGTTTCTTACGGGAAATTATTTTTGAAAACAGGAGTTGTTTTTGGGCTAATTTCAAGTGTTATTGTAGCTATACCAACGGGAGATTTATTGGCTAAAAACGTTGTGAAATACCAGCCGGTAACTTTTGCAGCCATGGAAGGGATTTTTCATACAGAGGAAAAAGGAGCCGAAATTGTTCTTATCGGACAACCAGATGTGAAAGATAAAAAACTGGATAATAAAATCGCAGTACCTAATGTTTTGAGTTTTTTAACTTATGGCAATTGGGATACTGAAGTAAAAGGTTTAGATCAGTTTCCGGAAGACACACATCCCACTAATATTTCCGGATTATATTATTCTTATCATATCATGGTAGGTTTAGGGACACTTTTTATTGGAGTGATGGTATTAGCGACTTTCCAACTCATCAGAAAACAATTGTTTCAGACCAAATGGCTTTTATGGGCATTTTTATTCCTGATGCCATTTCCTTATATCGCTAATATTACAGGTTGGTACACAGCTGAATTAGGACGTCAGCCGTGGTTAGTGTATGATTTATTGCGTACAGCAGATGGTGCTTCTCCTACAGTTTCATCCGGAAATACTTTATTTACATTACTCGGATTTGTAGGATTGTATGCTTTGTTAGGAATGTTATTCGCTATTTTAGTGGGAAAAATTATTTATCACGGTCCGGAACCAGTAAAAAAATAAACTATGGAATTCTTTTGGTATGTTGTTTTAATTGGCGTTTTAGCTACTTATTTAGTGTTAGATGGCTATGATTTTGGGGCTGGAATAATTCATTTGTTTTTCGCCAAAACAGAAAAGGATAAAAAAGTCATTACAAATGCTATTGGTCCTTTTTGGGATGCCAATGAAGTTTGGCTGATTGCCGCCGGAGGTATCTTGTTTTATGCCTTTCCTACTTTATATGCCGCATCTTTCAGTGGTTTTTATTTGCCATTAATGATGATTTTGTGGTTGCTTATTTTTAGAGCAGTGGGATTAGAATTGCGGGGACAGATTCACAATCACATATGGGAAGCTGTTTGGGATAAAGCCTTTGGAATAGCGAGTTTATTATTGGCTTTGTTTTTTGGTATGGCATTAGGAAACGTTGTCCGTGGTGTAAATCTGGGGATGGTTGAGAATGGTGTTGCTACTCAGGAACCGCATTTTTTCTTTCTGCCGTTGTGGAATTCTACTTTTAGTCCTGTTGACAGCCAACTTGGAATTATCGACTGGTTTACGCTTTTTCTTGGGGTGGTAAGTGTGGTCGCTTTAATGATTCACGGTGCCAATTGGATTGTTTATAAAACCAATTCGTCTTTGAATGCCCAATTAAAACAAATGGTTTACAAAATGAATTTTGTGTTATTGGTATTAGTAATTGTATCGCTTTCAGTTTGGCACATTATTGAAAAAGAACCTTTTCATAATTTCGTTAATAATCCCATTCTCTTTATTTTTCCGTTAATTACGTTTGTGGGTTTGTTTGGTCTTTTCAAAGTGAGAACTTTTAAGAAAGACGGAACAGGATTTTTGTTTTCCAGTCTTTTTCTTGTAGGAGGATTTACTTCAACTACAGCCTCTATTTTTCCTGAAGTATTGCCCTCTACTAACGCTGTTAATCCTTCATTGACGATTTATAATGTTGCCAATGGGGAGTATGCCTTATCTGTTGGTGTGTATTGGTTTGCTGTGGCTTTGGCATTGGTCATTGGGTATTTTATTATTCAATACAAAGTGTTTAAAGGGAAAATGGATGATGTGGGTTATGGGGAGCATTGATTTTTTTAGTGAGAAGTGAAAGTGTTTTTTTGTAACTTTGAAATTAAGAAATATTAGCCATGGATAGTCAAACTTCAAAAATCGAACTAGTAAAAATGATTCTCAATATTGAGAATGAAAAATTCATTGAAAAAATCAAAGATTTTATTCAAAAAGAAGCAGTTGATTTTTGGGATGAGTTAAGCTTGTCAGAGCAAAAGGAAATAGAAAAAGGAATTGAAGAATTGGATAAAGGAAAAAGGGTTGAATTCAATGATTTTTTTAAAAAAATTTCTTAAATGAAAGTGTTTTTATCAGAAGTAGCTGAAACCAAACTTTTAGAACTAAACGATTATCTATTGGGAAAATGGAATTTAAAAGTTAGAAATGATTTTATAAAAAAGTTCAGTTCGAAAATTGCTCAGATTTCAAATCAGCCCGAAAGTTGTCCTCAATCAAATGTGTTGTTACAAAACAAACTACTTTTTATTATAGAATAAATGAACTTAAAAATGAAATTGAGATTATTACTGTTTTTGATACAAGACAAAATCCAAACAAGTTAGATACAGATATAAAATAGATTAGTATAAAAAAATCTTTATAATACTAAGTAGAGGTATTTAAGAAGTAATCTGTGCTAGTTTGCATAATTTTCGGTTAAACTTTTACTTCGTGAAAGCTTTGTATTCTTTGTGGTTAAAAACCTTAAAAGAAAATCTCTTTCGTAATTATATAAATTCCCATTACTAATACGAACCATCCAAAAATGGGTTTCAGTTTGTTTCCATCTATTTTTTTAGAAAGCAGGATTCCAATAAACATTCCGGCAAATGCCATAGCAGAAATCAATAACAGAAAACCATAATCAATAGGAGTGTTGAGGTACAAGTCGCCAACAAAACCTATTGCGGAGTTGATGAAAATAATCAATAATGAGGTTCCAACCGCTTGTTTCATAGGTAAATTGGCAAAAAACAACAATGCTGGAATAATTAAAAATCCACCACCGGCACCCAGAAATCCGGTTACAATTCCGACTAAAAAACCAACAATAGCCAGTTGGGTATAATTTATTTTGTAGATGGTTTCTGTTGTTTTATTCTTTTTTATCATCGATATCGAAGCAGAAATCATCAGAATGGCAAAAACAATCATGATTAATAAATCCTTAGAAACAGCATAAGAGGCAATTGTAAAAAGAGTGTTGGCAATTTGTGGAAAGATAACTTCTCTAATGATTAATATAGAAATCACCGATGGAACGGCAAAATACAAAGCAGTTTTTAGTTGTAAATTACCAAGTTTGTAATGACTGTAACCACCGTATAAAGCCGTAGTGCCCACAATAAACAAAGAGTAACTGGTAGCCAGTTCCGGTTCTACTTTGAATAAATACACTAAAATAGGAATGGTAAGTATAGAACCACCACCGCCAATTAATCCTAAGGATAGTCCAATAATTATTGAAGCAAAATAACCGATATATTCCATGCTGTAATTTTTTTACAAAGGTTGGAAGTATTTCGACTAGTCACAGTAACATTTGTCACATGAACTGTTTTTAAAACAATAATTTAATTTGGTTCCGGTGCAAATTCACTAACCCACGTTGTTCCATCTTTTTTAATAATCGTGAAACGACTTCTCGGGAAGTATTTAATTCAAGGGCAATTTCCTGATGGGACAAATTGATTTCTTTACAATCGCAGGCTTTTGCATGGCGTTTCAAATAAAATTCCAATCGTTCGTCCATAGCTCTGAAAGCGATATTGTCAATTACTTCTAATACTTCCTCAAATCTTGTGCGATACGTATTAATAACAAATTCGTACCAAGAACGGTGATTCATCATCCATTTATCCATTAAGGCTAGCGGAACAGTTACAGCCTCAACATCTTCGACTACCTTAGCGGTAATCTGACTGGTTTGATTTTTTGTTGAACAAATTAATGAGATAGCACAGGCTTGCCCGGGTTGCAGATAATACATCAGGAATTCTTCACCATCATAACCTTCACGATAAATTTTTAATTGTCCTTTCAGAATCAGAAGAGTGCTTTTAATGTATTGCCCTGTTCGCATAATAACATCGCCTGCTTTAAATATTTGAAAACCGGAGTGGGCTTCAATTTCATGAAGAAGTTCGTTAGAAAAATGAGGAAAGGCTTTTTTAAGTGTGATTTCTCGTTCTGACATGTTTGTTTATATTAAAAGAAAAACTTATTAATATGATGATATTTTGGGTAAAATTCTAAGACTTTAGTAAAAGTAATTAAAAAATAAGATAGAAAAGAATTATTTCTGTGGTGATAATTTATCAGAATAAGAGATAGCAGATTACAGATATGGTATTTATAAACGATAAAATCAAACAATCTTTAACAAAATATTAAGGGAATGCGAGTTTTGGTGATTATTGTAATTTCACTAAAACGTTTTCTTTAAAATATTTGCTAAATCAAATTTAGGATGCTTATTTTTTGCAAAAACATCGTAATTTTACAAAAAACACAATATTGATTATGAATTTAACACAAGAAGATTGGATTGCTCAACTCGAAGCAGATGATAATGCAGTGATTTTAGACGTAAGAACGGAAGACGAATGTGACGAAGGGATTATTCCTAATGCTATAAACATTGATATTCATAAAGGTCAGGGTTTTATTTCTGAAATAGAAGAATTAGATAAAAGTAAAAATTATTATGTCTATTGCCGTTCCGGTGCCAGAAGTGCAAAGGCATGCGAAATTATGAATGAATTAGGATTTGAGAATGCCTATAACTTATTGGGAGGTATGTTAGACTGGGATGGAGAAGTAGTTGCTCCCTAATCACTAATACATTTTTAACACTAACTAAAATATAAAATTAGATGAATTCAATTCCAGAAGAGTTTAAAATAAAAACATTATTGCACCAGGATACTTATTTAGTAAATGGAGAATTAAAAAAATGGACAGGAAAAACTACGGAAGTTTATTCTACTATTTCTTCAACTGATGAATATGCTCCTACTTTATTAGGAACTATTCCTTTTATGGGAGAAGCAGAAGCGGCAGAAGTTGTTAATTCAGCTAGTTTGGCTTATAGTAACGGACAAGGGCTATGGCCAACCATGAAAGTGGTTGACAGGATTAAATGCATGGAGAATTTTGTTTCTCAAATGAAAGCTACCCGTACGGAAGTTGTTAAATTATTAATGTGGGAAATTGGAAAAACCTTAGGTGATTCTGAAAAAGAATTTGACAGAACCGTTGATTATATCTATGATACCATAGAGCATTATAAACAATTAGACCGAAGCAGTGCCCGTTTTACTAAAAGTCAGGGGATTAATGCTATGGTTAGAAGAGGACCTATTGGAGTTGTTTTATGTTTAGGACCTTATAACTATCCTTTAAATGAAACTTTTTCATTGTTAATTCCTGCCCTGATTATGGGGAATCCGGTGATTTTTAAACCTGCTAAGAATGGTGTTTTGTTAATTTCACCATTATTAGAAGCCTTTAAAACCAGTTTCCCAAAAGGAGCTATTAATATTGTTTATGGAAGAGGAAGAGAAATTGCATCCCCTATAATGAAATCAGGGAAAGTAGATATTCTGGCTTTAATTGGGAACAGTAAATCGGCAATTGCATTGCAGGATCAGCATCCTAATAAAAACAGACTGCGTTTGGTTTTAGGTTTAGAAGCTAAAAATCCTGCTATCATTTTACCTGATGCCGACTTAGATTTAGCTATTTCTGAATGTATTACCGGAACCCTGTCATTTAACGGGCAGCGTTGTACGGCATTAAAAATATTATACGTTCATGAATCTATTGCGGTAGAATTTAATAAAAGATTTTCTCAAAAAGTAGATGAGCTTATTTTTGGAAATCCATGGGAGAAATCAGTTTCTTTGACACCGCTTCCTGAGGCAGAAAAACCGGCTTATATCCAGGGATTAATTGATGATGCTACTGCTAATGGAGCTCAAATACTCAATAAAAAAGGAGGAGAGCATTATGAAAATTATATTTTTCCGGCTGTTTTATTCCCTGTAAACAAAGAAATGCGTGTATATCATGAAGAGCAGTTTGGACCTGTTGTGCCAATCATGACTTTTAAAGATATTCAGGAACCTCTGAACGATATGGCAGAATCAAATTACGGTCAGCAGGTGAGTTTATTTGGTAAGAATATTAAAACTATTGCACCACTTATTGATACATTAGTAAACTTAGTCTGCAGAGTGAACTTAAACAGTTCTTGCCAGCGTGGACCGGATGTCTATCCGTTTACAGGACGTAAAGATTCAGCAGTAGGGACTTTAAGTGTTAATGATGCTTTACGTTCATTCTCAATCAGAACTTTTGTAGCCTCTAAAGATAATGATTACAATAACGAAATATTACAGGAATTATTGAATAGTAAAGAATCAAATTTTATTAATACCGATTACATCTTGTAGTACTATACTAAAAACAAACTAAAAACAAGAAAACCGTCTCGCAGATATGAGACGGTTTTTTTTATGATGTGTAAAACTGTTTTTATAAGTTTAAGGCAAAGTTATTCAGTAATTTAGCGTCGTATTTTTCTTTGTCAAATTTGTACAGGAAAGAACCTTTTCGAGAGGATAACATATCCTTTTCATTGAGTTTTACCAGAATGTCTAAAGAGTTAATTTTGCTGATAAAATTTCTTTTGTCTAATTCTTTGTCTAAAATAGCTTCGTATAATTCAAGTAATTGACGCATAGTAAATTTTTCCGGTAAAAGTTCAAATCCCACAGGCTTCGTTGAGGTCCTGTAACGCAGTCTTCTTACTGCATGCGCCACCATTTCGTCATGGTCAAAAATTAATTTAGGCATTTTGGATATGTTAAACCATTCAGCGTGATAATTCTTAATCAGTTCAGTATTATGATTTTCAATGTTAATTAATGCGTAGTAGGCAACCGAAATAGTACGTTCCTCGGGATCTCTGTCTACTTCGCTGTAAGCATAAAATTGCTCCATATAGATATTTTGCAATCCGGTATAATGATTTAAAACCCTTATAGCAGCATCATTTAAAGATTCACTTTTCTTCAAAAAACCTCCCATTAAAGACCATTTCCCTTTTTCTGGAGCAAAATCTCTCTTGATTAATAGTATTTTTAAGCCTTCATTGTCAAAACCAAAAATGATACAATCGACAGATAATAAGACTTTGTCTTCAGTGCTATAATTATTTAACATTCTTCATTGTTTATTTTGGGGTAAATATAGTTACTTCCTTAAAAGTATCATAATTTATTAGTGTAGAGTATACACTGACTGATTTTTTTAGAAAAAAAATCAGATTTAAAATCCCCATTAAGAAAAAAAATTAAGATAAGAGACTTCTAGTTTTAACGGTTACTCAGCTTAATTTTCTAAACATCAAAAATAAATAAATATTGGCTTTTTCTCCCAGAGAATTTCGTAAAATAGAAAAAGCTTTTGTAATATGGGCTTCCACTGATTTAATAGAAAGATTTTTATATTCTGCAATTTCAATGTTGGTCAACCCTTCTTCTTTACTTAAAAGAAAAATTTCCCTGCATTTAGGCGGAAGATTTTGAATTTCTTTTTTTACCAATGAGATTACGCGTTCCAAAGAATGATCTTCTTCATTTTCTACAATTTCATTCAAAGCATCAATATACTTTTTTTCTAAAGGATAAACCGTTTTTTGACTTCGGTATTGATCGATAAATTCATTATAAACTGATTTGTAAAGAAAGCTGTTGATTGCAAAATTATCTTTTAAATTTTCTCTTTTTTTCCAGATACGCATAAAAACATTCTGCACAATATCTTCAGATAAATTAGGATCATGAGTAAAACTATAAGCATAAACGCACAGTTTATGATGATAGGTATTTACAAGAAAAGTATAAGCTTTAGGATTTCCCGATTTTAAAGCCTGAATAAGTTGAGTATTGTCAGAATATATCTCTTGCATTGTGTGAAACAGAAATAATTAGCTTAATTTTTATGCAATGTATAAAAAATATATAAAAAAAGTTAGGGTAGTGTAAAAACGACACGTATTAATAAAAAAAACAGTATTGAAATGATAAGTGATAAAACTGAAAATATAATTGTAAAATTTTTAACTAATCAGGCAACTGCTTCTGAATTAGAAGCATTAGAGTCATGGGTTGAAGATGCAAAGAATAAAGAGTTGTTTAAGGAGTATATTAAAATAAATTATGCAGTTGAATACAATATGAAGGAATTTGATTCGCAAAAATTAAGGATGATGCTTTTGGACGCTTTTGCAGGAGAAAAGAAGGAAAAGAAGCGTAATAAGGTGCGTAAAATAATCTCCTACTCAGCTGCTGCCGCTGTTGTTTTGGGAATGTTAACTACTACTTATTTATATACAACTGATTTTTTTGACAAACCAGTTGAAGTTCCTGTAGTTGTAAACAATACCATTTCTGTAGGAACAAATAAGGCCGTATTAACTCTGGAAGACGGTTCTGATGTTACCCTAGAGAAAAATAAAATATACAAGAAAAATAATGTAGTTAGTAATGGAGAAGAGTTAGTATATAATAATGACGGTAAAACCAAATCAGGATTAGTATACAATTATTTGACAATACCCAGAGGAGGTCAGTTCCAAATAAAGTTAGCTGATGGAACAGAAGTTTGGTTGAATTCAGAAACTAAGTTAAAATTTCCGGTTGCTTTTGCAGAAGGTACGCCTCGAGAAGTAGAACTAATTTACGGAGAAGCTTTTTTTGATGTGTCACCCAGCACTGAACATAAAGGAGCAAAATTTAAAGTATTAAATAAAAATCAGGAAGTAGAAGTTTTAGGTACAGAGTTTAATATAAAAGCCTATAAAGATGAAGATAAGATATACACCACTTTAGTTGAAGGTAAGGTCTCCATAAGTAATCTTACTTCTAAAAAATACCTGAGCCCTAACCAGCAGGCAATTATCAATCATACTAATACAGATATTATGATTAATACTATTGACGCTTATAATGAAGTGTTATGGACTAAAGGAATTTTTAGTTTTAAAGGAAAAACTTTAAAAGAAATTATGACGGTAATGTCCCGTTGGTATGATGTTGATGTGGTATTTAAAAATGTAAAACTTGAAAAAGAAAAATTTAATGGAGTACTAAGCAAAAATGATGAAATAAGAGAAATATTATCAATAATTAAGAAAACTAATTTTATAAATGACTATGAGATAAAAGACCGAAAAATTACAATAAAATAAAAAAAGGGGAAGAAAGTAATACCTGGACAGTACGCTACTTTTTCCCCTATGAAGCTTATTAATTAATTACTTAACCAATAAACACCAAATATATGAAAATTGAATTTATTAACCATTTTTTCTTATCCAAGAGAAAATTTTTGCTAACCTGTATGAAAACTTTTATATTGCTTTTTTGTACGACCGTTTTTAGTTTTTCTCCTAATACTGTTTTTACACAAAATGTAAAAATTACAGTAGATAAAGACAAGATTGTAACTATTGATGAAGTGTTTGACCTTTTAAGGGAACAAACTGATTTTATATTTATTTATCAGGAAGATATGTTTAAAAATGTTCCTAAAGTAAAACTTAAAAAAGGGACAATTAGTGCTAATAAGCTGCTGAGTGAAAATCTGATAAATGAAGGTTTTAATTTTGAGCTTACAGGAAAAAATAAAATTATAATAACAAAAGCAGTACAAAAAACACAGCAGCAAATTAAGATTTCAGGAATTGTAAAAGGTGAAAATGGTTCAGCTATTCCGGCAGTAAATGTTGTTGAAAAAGGAACCACAAATGGTGTTCAGACTGATTTTGACGGTAAATTTTCCATAGAGGTATCCGGATCAAATGCTGCACTTGTAATTTCTTATATTGGGTATATAAACCAGGAAATTAAAATTGGTAATCAAACCAATATAACTGTTACGCTTTTAGAGGATTACGCTAAACTGGATGAGGTTGTCGTTGTAGGCTACGGAACACAAAGGAAATCAGACTTAACCGGATCTGTTTCTGTTGTAAATGTAGAAAGTGCTAAAAAAACAGTGACTTATGATGTTGCTAAGATGTTACAAGGTCAGGCGCCGGGTGTTACCGTACAATCTTCAGGTGAACCGGGAGGGTTTGTAAATATCAAAATCAGAGGAATCAATTCTTTTAGTAATAATAACCCTTTATTTGTTATTGATGGTGTAATTGTAGATGCTCCATTTGATTTTGCACCAGGTGATATTGAATCAATGCAGGTTTTAAAAGACGCTTCTTCCGCTGCAATTTATGGAGTCCGAGGTGCTAATGGAGTAGTAATTATTACTACCAAAAAAGGCAAAATAGGCGCAATGGAAATTAAATACAAATCACTTTATGGAGTACAGAATGTAGCCAAACAATGGTCAGTAACCGATAGAGCGGGATACCAAAATATTACTTCGGCTGCCGAAAGAAATGACGGTTTGCCTATAGCTCCGGGAAATGATCCTACAAGTCCTTATTATATCAGTAATGTCAATACCGATTGGCAAAAAGAAGCTTATGGTACCGGAACCGTTCAAAATCATTCTCTTACTTTTAATGGTGGAGCAGAATTTTTAGGATATAATTTGAATGTTGATTATTTCAAGAATACTTCCTATTTGGATACACCACAAGATTATGAAAGATATTCTATGAATTTGAATTTGCATGGCAAAAAAGGAAAATTCAAATACGGTTCAAAAATCGCTTATACAGAATCAGACAAAGAGGCCTTCAATAGCTGGGTAGGAGAATCTGCTATTCAGGCTTTGGTAACTGCTATTCCTACGATGCCTGTTTACGATGAAAATTGGTTAGGAGGATATGGAGGTACTTATAGCGATACACAAAAAGCAATTTCTCTGAATATTATAGGATATAATAATTTAATTTCAAATAGCGGAAAAAGAAATCATTTTATAGGAGATATCTGGGGAGAACTGGAGATATTTAAAGGGTTAAAGTACAAGTTAGATATTAGTTATGATAAATTGCACTGGTTTGACAAAAAATATACACCTGAGTTTGAACTGGGATGGTATTATAAAGTTCCAAGTGAAAGAGCAACACTTACCATTGCTACCGGAAATCAAATCAAAACTTTTGTAAATAATATTCTTACTTATAATGTAAGTTTAGGAAAACACAACATTGATGCTTTAGTTGGATCTATCGACGAAAGAAATAATCATTACAACCATTTTTCATCAGGTGTAGGATATGATACTACCGATATTAAAAAATTACAATTTGCTGATAATACCAATACCAATGAATACGAATATACCATTACCGGAAAATCGTATATCAGCAGACTGAATTATGGTTATGACGATCGTTACCTGCTTACAGCCAACTTTAGACAGGATAAAACTTCTTTATTCAGTCAAAAATACAATTCGGCTAATTTCTACTCTTTTTCGGGTGCCTGGAAACTAAGTAATGAAAGTTTTATTCATTTGCCGGAATGGATTAGCAATGCAAAGTTAAGAGGTGGATATGGAATTATTGGGAACAATACAATTCCACAATATTTCTTTGCCACTACAATGAACAGTTTTGCGAGCTATAATTTCAATAACGAATTGGCTCCGGGTGCAACAGTTGTAAATTCTTTAGATCCAAATGTACATTGGGAAGAAACTAAAACAACCAATGTAGCTCTTGAATTAGGGATGTTTGACAATGATTTGCAGTTTACAGCAGAGTATTATTTTAAAAAATCAAATGATTTGTTGATTAGAGTTCCGTTGCCTTATTCTTCAGGAGCTTTTCCGGCAGATGTTACCACTAATGCCGGTGCTGTTGAGAACACAGGAGTTGAATTCTCATTGATGTATAATAATAACAAAAATGAATTTAAGTACAGTATTGCAGCTAATATTGGTACTTTAAAAAACAAAGTAACACAAATTGGTTTTTCTGAAAACGGAAATCCCATACCGGGTCTTGCCTCTATGACAGAAGTAGGAAGATCTATAGGCGAAATTTATGCCTATGAAACAGATGGTATTTTTCAATCTCAGGCAGAAATTGATGCAGCACCTTCTCAAACAAATGTTAGCGTAGGAGATGTAAAATTTAAAGATCAGTTAACAGTAGATACTGATAATGATGGAGTTTTTGATGCAGCTGATGGCGTTATAACTGACAGAGACAGAGTATTTCAGGGAGTAACAATTCCTAAATATAATTATGGTATCAGTCTTAGTGCTTCTTATAAAAACTGGAGTACCAGCATGTTTTGGCAGGGAAGCGGAGGTAATAAAGTCTTTAATGGTTTGTATCGTGACCTGATGGCAGGAAAATACGGTAATCATCATACAGATATGTTAAATTACTGGAGCTCTGATAATACTGATACTAATGTGCCACGACCAACGACACAGGATCCTAACGCAAACGGAAGAGATTCGAATCGCTTTATAGAAAGTGGTAACTACATTAAATTACAAACAGCCGAGATAAGTTATAATATTCCGGTTAGTAAAACTGGTTTTATTCAAAATGCAAGAGTTTATGCTAATGGACAAAACTTATGGATTATTTCCAAATACAAAGGCTATGATCCTGATTTCAATAACGATGGATTATTTTCAAGAGGATATGACGGAGGTTCTTTCCCTAATCCAAGGACGGTATCATTAGGTATAGAAGTGAATTTTTAATCAGGAAACAATTTAAAACAAATCAAGATGAAATATAAAATATATAATTATTTAGCTGGTGTTTTTTCGCTGGTAATAATAACAACAAGTTGTGTTAACGATGATGATTTAATTCAGATAGATCCCAATAATAAAGCAGTAGATTCTTTTTGGAAAACAGATAATGATGCTCTTTTAGGAGTAAATGCAGCTTACGGAAGTTTACTTACTGATGGAACTTACATGCGTTGTACACCATTATTACTGGATTTAAAAGGGGATGATACCCGTAGTAACAGTCCGTGGGGAGCTATGGCTAATGTGGGGAGGTTTAATTCCAATCCGAGTAATGCAGAAATTTACGGCTGGGCTTATGAAACCTATTATCAGGGAATTTTCAGAGCCAATCAGGTTTTAACCAATGTACCGGCTATCAATTTTGAAGATGGGGCATTAAAAAACAGAATTTTAGGTCAGGCTTATTTTTTAAGAGGATTGTATTTGTTTCATGCCGTTAATATGTATAAAAATGTTCCGGTACCTACAGAGTTGGCAGCAATTTATCCACAAAAAACAGAAGCTGAAGGCTGGGCTCAGGTGATTGCGGATTTTAAAATGGCGGCAGAATTATTGCCAAAAAACTATACTGATATTTCAGGTTTGGATGCTGGTGAAAAAGGACGTGCTACTAAAGGAGCTGCATTAGGTTATTTAGGAAAAGCTTATTTGTTTAACAAAGATTTTACTAATGCAAGAGATACTTTTAAAGCTGTTATTGATTTAGGAGTATACTCACTGGTATCCAATTATCGTGATAATTTTACTGAAACCAATGAAAACAACTCAGAATCTTTATTTGAAGTGCAATTTAGCAGAGAAGCCGGAGGAGTTGATTTAGGCTGGGGTGGAGCTCCGGCTTCAGGCTGGGGGAAAACTTCAGCCCGGGCTATTACTTATGGTCCAAGAGGTTTTGGATTTACTGATGTTCAGCCTACATGGGCTTTATATAATGACTATCAGCTGGAAAAAACAAAATCCAATACTGTAGATCCTCGTTTAGATGCTACGATTTTTTATAATAAACCGGGAGGAATGCAACTGTACGGAAAAGATTTTGCTACTACTTATGCTTCAAATACAGGAGATTTAAACGATTTGTTTTGTAGAAAATATCAAAATTCAGATGGACAAAGACCTGATGAATTTGATTGGAGATCGGGAATTAATGAGCGTTTGTTACGTTATGCGGATATTTTATTAATGTATGCTGAAACCTTAAATGAAACAGGCAATACAGCAGATGCTTATACTTATATTCAAATGGTCAGAGACCGCGTTAATTTACCTGATTTAAGTATTGTTAAGCCAAACTTAACAAAAGAGCAAATGAGAGAACAAATTGGACATGAAAGATTTTTAGAATTTCCACTGGAAGGACATCGTTTTGATGATATTCGCCGCTGGGGTTGGTTACAGGATCCGGTAAAATTGGCCTGGTTAAAATCCAGAGATCCGGAATTTAATTCTTATGCAGCAGGAAGAGAATTTTTCCCAATACCGCAATTAGAAAGAGATAATAACCCCGGAACTATTCAGAATGACAGTTATTAAAGTTTGTTGAATCAGTTTTTTTTTAAAATTAAAATTCTAAATAATTATGTGGTAAATCTTAAAGGGTTTACCACATAATTTTATACCTGAATGAAAGATGAAAAATTTAAATCCTTTTTTTAAAAACACTATTTATTTTATCCTTTTTTTATTGATATCTGGTATAGTAAGCTGTTCAAAAGATGATCCTGCAACTGATGAAACAGATCCTCCGGTTGTAGTAGTTCCTCCAGTGGTAACACCTGCATTTGATGGGCCAAAATATGCTGATAATTACACTTCAATCGCTTCCTGGGGTACCAGATCGCAATGGAATTTAGCCAATGTCCATGATCCTACTGTTGAAAAATCAGGAGAATACTATTATATGTACCAGACCGATGCTTCTTATGGGAATGCTCATGACGGACACGGGCATTTTCCCTACAGACGTTCTAAAGATTTAATTACCTGGGAATTTATGGGAACTGCTATGGCACAGGCTCCTGCCTGGGTAAAAGATTCTTTGAATAACAAAAGAGCCAGAATGATTCCTGCTTTGCCTCCAATAACTAATCCCCGCTATGGATATTGGGCTCCTTTTGTAAAAAAAGTAGGCAGTAAATACCGGATGTACTACAGTATTGTAGTAGATGAACCGATAACAGGAACTAGTTTTGACACTTCTTGGTCTGAAAGAGCTTTTATTGGACTGGCAGAATCAGATGATTTGGCATCAAATGTTTGGGTAGACAAAGGAATGGTAGTATGCTCTGAGCCGGATGGGTTAAAACCTTATTCTTACACAGGAACAAGAAACTGGGAAAATGCTTATTTTAAATTTAATGCTATTGACCCCACTTTTATCATTACTCCCGAAGGAGAACATTATTTAATTTATGGTTCCTGGCATTCGGGAATTGTAGCTTTAAAACTGAATCCAGCCACAGGAAAACCGGATCAGTTAAAAACACTGAGTGATTACGGAACCCGAATTGCTTCCCGTCATCCTACCAGCCGTTGGCAGGCTTCCGAAGGACCTGAAATCATTTACAATCCCGATACGCAATATTATTATTTGTTTTTGGCTTATGATGAACTTTCGGTAGCATATAATACCAGAGTTGCCCGATCCAGAAGTATAACCGGTCCTTATTTAGGAATAAATGGTGCTAATATTACTAATGGTGCCGACTGCTGGCCAATGCTGACACATCCTTATGGGTTTAATAATCATACCGGCTGGGTAGGTTTTTCACATTGTTCAGTATTTCAAAATCCGGATACCAAGGAATGGTTTTATGCTTCTCAGGCGCGTTTACCTGAAAATGTTCCTGGAATTAATGCTTCTAATGCGGTTATGATGGGACATGTGCGAGCCATCCAATGGACAGAAGACGGCTGGCCAGTAGTAGCTGCCGAACGTTATGCCGGAGTACCAAAAACGACAATAACTGAAGCTTCCTTTATAGGAACATGGGAACAAATCACGATGAATTATCAATACAAGACTATTCAAAAATCAGTAACGATTACCTTGACTCCTGATAAAAAAGTGAGTGGAGCTATCACCGGAACCTGGTCTTATGATAGTGTGAATAAAACTTTAACCGTAAATGGTATAAAGTGCAAAGTTAGTGATGCCTGGGATTGGGAAGCTTCAACCCGAAAAGTAACGCTGAGTTATTCCGGATTAACAACGGAAGGAAGACCGGTTTGGGGTAAAAAGATAAATTAATAAAATAAATAATCTTTGTCCTCTTTAGAGATATTTTTTGTTAAAATAATAGTTTGTTTGTTTTTTAGCTTGCTTTAATGCTCTTATTTTAATTATATTTACAAATGTTAAACGTACACTTATAACCAATAAAAAATGTAATCAGAATGAAAAAAAATCTGTTCTTATTGTTGATTTTTACTTTTTGTAGTCAACTCACTTTTTCACAAAAAGAAACCACAACTATTAGCATTGAAAAAGCTAAAAATCCAATTGTTATTAATAAAAATATTTATGGTCACTTTGCAGAACATTTGGGGAGATGTATCTACGGAGGCTTTTTTGTGGGAGATACTTCTAAAATTCCAAATACAGCCGGAGTCAGAAACGATATTATTGCCGCTTTAAAAGAATTGAAAATTCCAAATTTAAGATGGCCAGGTGGTTGTTTTGCGGATACCTATCATTGGAAAGACGGTATTGGACCAAAAGAAAACAGACCAACAATTGTAAATCAATGGTGGGGAGGAACAACTGAAGATAACAGTTTTGGAACTCACGATTTTTTAAATTTATGCGAAGTATTAGGAGCTGAACCTTATTTGGCTGGTAATATTGGTAGCGGAACAGTTCAGGAACTGGCCGACTGGGTTCAGTATGTGAACTTTGCAGGGAAAAGTCCGATGAGTGATTTGCGTAAAAAAAACGGAAGAAATGAACCTTGGAAAGTGAAATTCTGGGGTGTTGGTAATGAAGCCTGGGGATGCGGTGGAAATATGACGGCTGAATATTATGCAGGAGAGTATCGCAAATATGCCACTTTTATGTCTGATTGGGAGAATAAAGGCGGAATCACTCGTATTGCATCCGGATCAAATGGTGCCGATTACAATTGGACCGAAGTTTTGATGAAAAATATTCCAACTAATATGTTAGGTGGGCTAGGTGTACACCATTATGCGGTTATTAATTGGAACAAAAAAGGAGATGCAGTAGATTTTAGCGAAGACCAATATTTTGAAACGATGAAATCGGCTTTAAAAATGGAAGAATTGGTTACTAAACATGCTGCTATTATGGACAAATATGATCCTGCGAAAAAAGTAACTATGGCTGTGGATGAATGGGGTGGCTGGTATGAAGTGGAAAAAGGAACTAATCCCGGATTTTTATACCAACAAAATACCATGCGTGATGCTATGATTGCAGGTACTACCTTGAATACTTTTAACAATCATGCCGACAGAGTGCGTATGGCAAACTTAGCGCAATGTGTGAATGTATTGCAGGCAGTTATCTTAACGGATAAAGCTAAAATGATTTTGACTCCAACGTACCATGTTATGAAAATGTATCGCGTGCATCAGGATGCAGAGTTGTTGCCGGTTAACTTTACTTCTCCAATGTACACTTTTGAAGGTAAAAGTTTGCCAGCTATTTCTGCTTCGGCTTCAAAAGATAAAAGCGGTTTAGTACATATTTCATTAGTAAACGTTGATTCAAAGAATGAAAACAAAATCGAAATTGATTTGGCTGAACTTGGTTTAAAAAACGTAACAGGAACTATTTTGACTTCTAAAAAATTACAGGATTACAATTCATTTGAGAAACCTAATGCAATCGAGCCTAAAGAATTTAAAGGTTTTAAAAATGCTAAAGGAAAATTAGAAATTACATTGCCACCTTTTTCTGTTGTGATGTTAGAAGGAAAATAATATTTTTTTTAAATGAAAATCACCTCATTATTATATAGTGTAAGTATTTTAACAGCAGTTGCTTCTTGTAAAACGGCTGCTGTTAAAAATACGGCTTCGACCAAAAATAATCAGCAAGAGCTGAAAATGAACAATCCAATTATTACCGATAAATACACTGCCGATCCTGCGGCATTAGTGTATAAAGACAAGGTTTATCTCTATACCGGTCATGATGTTCCTGAAAAAGGAGTCAATACGTATCGAATGAATGATTGGTTGGTTTATTCTTCTTCTGATATGGTTAACTGGAAAGAACATCCGGTGCCATTAAAAACCTCCGATTTTGCCTGGGCAAAAGGAGATGCCTGGGCAGGACAGGTGATCGAAAGAAATGGGAAATTCTATTGGTTTGTAACAGTTTCACATGGATCCATCCATGGGAAATCTATAGGAATTGCAGTTTCTGATAGTCCTACCGGACCTTTCAAAGATGTTTTAGGAAAGGCATTAATCACTAATGATATGACCACCAAAACTAAAATTAGCTGGGATGATATTGACCCAACAGTGATTGTAGATGATGATGGTCAGGCATATCTTTTTTGGGGAAATACGGTTTGTAATTATGTGAAATTAAAAGAAAATATGATCGAAATGGATGGGCCGATGCAAACTATCGATTTACCTAATTTTACCGAAGCGCCATGGATTCACAAGCGTAAAGACTGGTATTATTTGTCTTATGCTTATCAGTTTCCTGAAAAAATTGCGTACGCCATGAGTAAATCAATCAATGGACCTTGGGAATATAAAGGCATTTTGAACGAAGTGGCAGGTAATTCGAACACTAATCATCAGGCTATAATTGATTTTAAAGGCAAGTCGTATTTTATTTATCACAATGGTTCTATTCCTACTGAAGGAGGAAGTTTTAGAAGATCTGTTTGTGTAGATCGTCTTTTTTATAATGAAGACGGAACTATGAAACGTGTAGTGATGACATCAGAAGGAATTCAAAAATAAACCAAAATGAAATCAAATAAAAAAATACAGCATCTATTTTTGTCGTTAGTAGTTTTGGTTGGTTTTTCATCATTGGCTCAGGATATTAGTGTTCATGACCCAGTGATGATTAAACAAAAAGACACTTATTATTTATATTGTACGGGACGCGGAATTAGTGTTTTTAGTTCTAAAGATTTAAAAAACTGGAAGAAAGAGCCAGCAATATTTAAAGAAAAACCTGTTTGGGCTGATTCTGTTGCGGCTGATTTTAAAAATCATATTTGGGCACCGGACATTTCTTTTCACAATAACACTTATTATTTGTATTATTCGGTTTCGGCTTTTGGCAAAAACACTTCTGCTATAGGGGTTGTGACCAATGTAACTTTGAATGCAAATGATCCTAATTATAAATGGGTAGATCACGGAATTGTTGTTCAATCTTATCCCAACAGAGACGAATGGAATGCCATTGATCCTAATTTAATAATTGACGAAAATAATGTGCCTTGGTTATCCTTTGGTTCCTTTTGGGATGGTCTCAAAATGGTAAAATTGAATCCGAATTTGCTGTCCATTGCTCAACCCGAAGAATGGTACGCTATCGCTAAACGAAAAAATACGCCTTTGTCAGGCGGAAGTTCGGCAATAGAAGCGCCTTTTATTTTTAAGAAAAATGGCTTTTATTATTTGTTTACCTCTTGGGATTTGTGTTGCAAAGGCAAGGATAGTACTTATAAAATTGCCGTGGGAAGAGCTACTTCTGTTACGGGGCCTTATGTTGATAAGGATGGTAATTTATTGAATCAGGGTGGCGGAACCATTTTGGCAAAGGGCGATGAAAATTTTTTTGGCGTAGGTCATAATAGTGCTTACACTTTTGACGGAATAGATTATTTAGTTTATCATGGCTATGATGCAAAACAGAATGGGAAATCTGTTTTGGTCATCAAAGAATTGAAATGGGATGCTGATTTCTGGCCCTATTTGTAATACTCGATTCTGATTCAATAAAGCCAAAAAAGGTATAAAAGAGCGACTGCTTAATTCTTCCCGAATAAATTTTATTCACATTAACAAAGTATAAGATGCAAACAAACAGATTAATCAACCTCGCATTATCAGCCCTTGTTTTGGCTAGTGTCACTTCTTGTAATGATAAAAAAGTGCAAAATGATAAACCAACAAATGAAGAGGCTACTCATTCAAAAACAAGCTTATCTAACAAACCGATTGTATTGCAAAGAGCAGATCCATTTATCTACAAGCATACGGATGGCTATTACTATTTTACAGGATCAATACCTACCTATGATGCCATAGAGTTAAGACGTGCCAAAACAATTGGAGAACTTCAAAATGCTGAAACTTTTAGAGTTTGGGAAAAACATAAAAGCGGACCAATGAGTCGCCATGTCTGGGCGCCGGAAATTCATTATTTGGATGGTAAATGGTACGTGTATTTTGCAGCAAGCGAAGAAGAAGATATTTGGAAATTAAGACCTTATGTTTTGGAGTGTACCGGTCAGGACCCTTTGCATGACAAGTGGGTTGAGCTCGGGCAAATGCAGGCAGCTGATGCCGATCCCAAAAGCTTTACCGATTTTTCTCTGGACGGGACTGTATTTGAGCATAAAAATAAGCGTTATTTCTGTTGGGCAGAAAAAACGGGAGGACAGTTTGCGGCTTCTAATTTGTATTTAGCCGAAATGGAATCACCTGTAAAACTAAAAACAGTTCAATTTATGCTTACGACTCCGGATTATGATTGGGAACGCGTCGGTTTTTGGGTAAATGAAGGTCCGGCAGTTATTAAAAATAAAGGAAAAATTTATATTACTTTTTCAGCAAGCGCTACAGGTGCCTGTTACGCTATGGGTATGATGGAAGCAGACGAAAAAGCTGATTTATTAGATAGAAATTCCTGGAAAAAATCCAGATATCCGGTATTAAAAACCAATGAAGTAAAAAAGATTTATGGTCCGGGTCATAATTCATTTACAGTTGATGAAAATGGTGAACCTTTAGTAATATATCATGCAAGGGATTACGAAAAAGCGGTTGGCGATCCAAAAGTAGTGCCAGCGACAGATACAAGACCCTTAAAAGAAATTATTGCAGATCCCTTATATGATCCTAATCGTCATGCGAGAATGATGAAATTGAAATTTGATGAGAACGGTAAACCCGTATTCGAATTTAATTAAAAGTATCAAGTAAAGTTTTCTATCTTAATTATCGACGAATAAAAAGAAAAATTAAAATATGAAATTAAATTTAATAACCAGAAGTACTGTTTGTGGTTTATTACTGAGCAGTTTTTTAGTAACTGCTCAAAGAACAAATTTAGAAGTTGATTTGACTAAATCAATGACCAAAATTCAACCAACAATGTATGGTGTCTTTTTCGAAGACATCAATTTTGCTGCTGATGGAGGGTTATATGCCGAAATGGTTAAAAACAGAACTTTTGGTTTTGATTCACCTCTTATGGGGTGGCTGCAACCTAATAGTAATACGCATTCTTTTAATAAAGAATCGGGTATTGCTACTCCGATGCGTACTTCGGAAAATCCTAATAATCCTGATTTTTGCAGAATTATCATCAATAATGATAAAGGATACCAAATTATTAATGAAGGCTTCAGAGGAATGGGAATTCAGAAAGAGGCGAAATACAATCTTTCGTTAAAAGCGGCAAATCATAATAATGCTATCAAAAAAATAATTATCCAATTTATAGATGCTAATAAAAATGTTTTAGGAGAAACTTCAATCGTTCCTTCATCAACAAGTTGGAAAGATTATTCAGCCCAAATTATTGCTACCGGAACAGAAGCTAAAGCGCAGTTGAAGATTACATTTGAAGGAACCGGAATAATTGATTTGGATATGGTTTCCTTATTTCCTCAGGACACCTGGAATAACAGAAAAAATGGTTTGCGTAAAGACATTGTTCAGTTATTATATGATTTAAAACCGGGATTTATCCGTTTTCCGGGCGGATGTATCGTCGAGGGAAGAACCTTGGACAACAGATACCAATGGAAAAAAACCGTTGGACCGGTTGAAGACCGTGAAACGATGATTAACCGATGGAATGTGGAGTTTAAAAATAAACAGGCTCCTGATTATTTTCAGTCTTTTGGTTTAGGCTTTTTCGAATATTTCCAACTTTCAGAAGATGTTGGTGCTCAGCCATTGCCTATTTTAAGTTGTGGAATTGCCTGTCAGTACAATACAGGAGAATTAGTTCCAATGGAAGAATTAGATCCTTATGTTCAGGATGCTTTGGATTTGATCGAATTTGCTAATGGTGCTGTAACTACTAAATGGGGGAAATTACGTACTGATATGGGACACCCAAAACCGTTTAATCTTAAGTTTATTGGTGTTGGAAACGAACAATGGGGACCACAATATATTGAAAGATATAAAGTTTTTGCAAAAGCAATAAAAGAAAAATATCCTGCCATGACTATTGTTTCCGGTTCAGGACCTTCGCCTGATGGAGCAATGTTTGATTACGGATGGGATGAATTGAAGAAATTGAATGCAGAAATTGTTGATGAACATTATTATAAAAATCCGGAGTGGTTTAAAGAAAATGCAGCGCGTTATGATAATTACGACAGAAAAGGACCAAAGATTTTTGCCGGAGAATATGCAGCGCACCCAAAAGGGGTAGAAGACGGTTTAAAAGAGAATAATTGGTTGTCAGCACTTTCTGAATCGGCCTTTATGACCGGTTTAGAGCGTAATGCTGATATCGTTCATTTAACTTCTTATGCACCTTTGATGGCTCACGTAGATGCTTTTCAATGGGCTCCGGATATGATTTGGTTTGATAATTTGAATTCGTATGGAACGGCTAATTATTATGTTCAAAAACTGTACTCCAACAATAGAGGAACGGATGTTTTAGAAATTACAAAAGATGGAAAACCATTGACAGGGCAAAATGAACTGTATGCAACTGCTGCAAAAGATGTTACTACCAATGAATTGATTTTAAAACTCGTTAATACCTCTGGAAAAGTTCAGGATCTTACGATTAATTTGTCCGGAAAAGGAGTGGAGTCTAAAGGAAAATTGATTGTATTGACTCATGATAAACTTGATGATTATAATACTCTGGCTGAGCCAACCAAAATTCTTCCTGTTGAAAAAGAGTATAAATTAAACGGAAAAAAAGCGTCTGTAAATTTACCGGCCTATTCTTTTGTAATATTGAAATTAAAGATAAAATAAAATCCCATAAAAAAAGTTTTTATATAACTAAATAAATCAAAAATTAATAAAATTATATGAAGTGTGAGTGTTACACTTCATATAATTTTGTGCTATCTTTGTAGCCATATTTTAAAAAATGAAGATGAAAAATTATGTAATAGGTTTGGATTACGGATCAGATTCAGTTCGTGCCGTATTAATTGATACCGAAAACGGGCAGGAATTAGCCTCAGATGTTTGTCATTACAAGAGATGGAAAAACAAACAATATTGTAATCCATCCATCAATCAATTCCGTCAGCATCCTTTGGATCATATCGAAGGATTGGAATCGACCATTAAAAATATTGTAACAGCAAGTAAGGTTGATCCTTCTTTGATAAAAAGTATCTGTATTGATACTACAGGATCTTCACCTGTACCTGTTACAGCAGATGGAACTCCATTAGCATTAACAGCTGAATTTGCAGAAAACCCAAATGCAATGATGGTTTTGTGGAAAGATCACACTGCTATTAATGAAGCGAATGAAATCAATGAACTTGCCGCTACTTGGGGAGGTGAAGATTTCACCAAATACGAAGGAGGAATTTATTCTTCGGAGTGGTTTTGGGCGAAAATATTACACATTGCCCGCGAAGATGAAGCGGTTAGAAATGCAGCTTACACCTGGTTAGAGCACTGTGATTTAATGACTTATTTGTTAATTGACGATAAAGATTTAAAAACATTTAAAAGAAGCCGTTGTGCAGCAGGACATAAAGCCATGTGGCACGAAGACTGGAATGGATTGCCTCCAGTAGAATTTTTAGAAAAATTACACCCTTACTTAGCACAGCTAAGAGGAAAATTATATGATGAAACCTATACATCAGATGTGGTTGCCGGAACTTTAAATCAGGAATGGGCAACAAGATTAGGATTAACTACCGATACAATTATTGCTGTTGGAACTTTTGATGCTCATTCAGGAGCTGTAGGTGCAAAAATTGACGAGTATGCTTTGGTTCGCGTAATGGGAACTTCCACTTGTGATATTATTGTTTCTGCTAAAGAAAATGTAGGAAGCAAAACGGTTAAAGGGATTTGCGGACAAGTGGATGGTTCTGTAATTCCGGGATACATTGGTCTTGAAGCTGGACAATCTGCTTTTGGAGATGTTTTAGCCTGGTTCAAAGATACTTTGTCCTGGCCATTAGATAATTTGGTGTACAATTCAGCTATTTTATCTGATGAGCAAAAAGCCCAATTAAAAGAGGAGGTTGAATCTAATTTCATTAAAACTTTAACCGAACAAGCCGAAGCTATTCCATTGTCTGAAAGTATTCCAACGGCTTTGGACTGGGTTAACGGTCGTAGAACTCCGGATGCAAATCAAGGGTTAAAAAGTGCGATGACTAATTTATCTTTAGGAACAAAAGCACCACATATTTTCAAAGCTTTAATCAACTCAATTTGTTTTGGTTCTAAGAAAATTGTAGACCGTTTTGAAGAAGAAGGGGTTCGTATTGATAGTGTGATTGGAATTGGTGGTGTGGCTAGAAAATCACCTTTTATCATGCAGACTTTAGCAAATGTGTTGAACAAGCCAATTAAAGTTTGCGCTTCTGACCAGGCACCGGCTTTAGGAGCTGCGATTTATGCTGCTGTTGCTGCCGGAATTTATCCAAACGTAATTGAAGCGGCTAAGAAAATGGGAAGTGATTTTGAAAGCGAATATTTCCCTCAAGCTGATAAAATTGAAAAATACCATGAATTGATGGATTCTTATTCTGAATTGGCTCAATTTGTAGAAAGTATAACAAAATAATAAAATTAGGATGTCAAAATACCAAGCGTTAAAACAGGAATGTTACGAAGCAAATATGCAACTAAACGAATTGAATTTAGTAGTGTATACATTTGGAAATGTAAGTGCTGTTGATAGAGAGAATGGAGTTTTCGCTATTAAACCAAGCGGAGTACCTTACGAAGAATTAAAAGCAGAAGATATCGTAATTGTTGACTTTGATAATAACATTATTGAAGGAGACAAACGTCCTTCTTCTGATACAAAAACTCATGCTTATTTGTACAAACATTGGCCAAATATTGGAGGAATTGCGCATACACACGCCACTTACTCTGTAGCATGGTCTCAGGCACAAAGAGATATACCTATTTTTGGAACTACTCATGCAGATCACTTAACTGCTGATATTCCTTGTGCTGCTCCAATGGCTGATAACTTAATCGAAGGAAACTACGAGCACAATACTGGAATCCAAATCTTGGATTGTTTCAAAGAGAAAAATCTTTCATACGAAGAAGTAGAAATGGTTTTGTTAGGAAATCATGGTCCGTTTGCCTGGGGAAAAAATGCAGCTAAAGCGGTTTATAACTCTAAAGTATTAGAGGTTTGTGCTGAAATGGCATACTTAACGTTGCAAATTAATCCGGCTGCTCCAAGATTGAAGGATTCTTTGATTAAAAAACATTACGAACGTAAACACGGTAAAGATTCGTATTACGGACAATAAATAGCAATAAATAATAAAATAAATAAAAATGATAGATATTTCAAAAAAAGAAGTTTGGTTTGTAGTTGGAAGCCAAAACCTATATGGAGAAGAAACTTTAAGACAAGTTGCTGTGCATTCTCAGGAAATTGCAAAAGGAATTGATGCTTCTTCTCATGTTCCTGTAAAAGTAGTTTACAAGTCGGTGGCAAAATCACCTAGCGAAATCACAGATATTTGTTTGGAAGCAAATACCAATAAAAACTGTATTGGTATTATCGCTTGGATGCATACTTTCTCGCCAGCTAAAATGTGGATTAATGGTTTAAGTATTCTTAAAAAACCATTATGTCACTTACATACACAATACAATGCTGAAATTCCATGGGCTTCAATCGATATGGATTTCATGAACTTGAATCAATCAGCTCATGGAGACAGAGAGTTTGGTTACATCATGTCAAGAATGCGTAAAAAACGTAAAGTGGTTGTAGGTCACTGGGAAGATGTGCGTGTTCAGCAAAAATTAGGAAACTGGTCCAGAGTAGCTTTAGGTTGGGATGAAATGCAAAACTTAAAAGTAGCGCGTTTTGGAGATAACATGCGTGAAGTTGCTGTAACTTGTGGAGATAAAGTAGAGGCTCAAATTCGTTTTGGAATGTCTGTAAACGGATATGACTCTTCTGACATTGTTAATAAAATGAAATTGGTTACTGATGCGCAGGTTGATGCTTTAGTAGCAGTTTATGAAGAATCATACAATTTAGCTCCAAAATTACAAAAAGGAGGAGAGCAAAGACAATCCTTATTAGATGCTGCTAAAATCGAATTAGGTTTAAGAGCTTTCTTAGAAGAAGGTGGTTTTGGTGCTTTCACGGATACTTTTGAAAACTTAGGAGAATTAAAACAATTACCGGGTATTGCTACACAACGTTTAATGGCTGATGGTTACGGTTTTGGTGGAGAAGGTGACTGGAAAACAGCTGCTATGGTTCGTGTTATGAAAGTAATGAACATCGGTCTTGAAGGAGGAACTTCTTTCATGGAAGATTATACATACCACTTTACACCTGAAAAATCATATGTATTAGGTTCTCATATGTTGGAAATCTGTCCTTCTATTACTGACGGAAAACCTTCTTGCGAAATTCACCCATTAGGAATTGGTGGAAAAGAAGATCCTGTTCGTTTGGTATTTAATTCACCTGCCGGAGATGCTATCAACGTATCTTTAGTAGACATGGGAACTCGTTTCCGTTTAATCGTAAACGAAGTAACTGCTGTAAAACCAATGGCTGATTTACCAAAATTACCGGTTGCACGTGTACTTTGGGATTGTAAACCTAATTTAGACATTGCTGCTACAGCTTGGATTTTAGCTGGTGGAGCGCACCATACTGTTTACAGTCAAGCAGTAACTACTGAGTTCATGGAAGATTTTGCTGATATTGCCGGAATCGAATTAGTTGTTATTGATAATGATACTAGAATCCGTAATTTTAAAGATACTTTAAATGCAAATGAAGCATATTACCATTTGTTTCAAACGGGATTATAATCTTTTTTAAATAATAATTTACCAAGTCATAAAGTCAGAAGTTAAGTTAGCTTTTGGCTTTATGATTTTTCTATTAACCAATAAAATAAAAAAATATGAAATTATTAAAAAGTTGTGTTCTTGGATTGGCTGTTATTGCTACAGCAGGACTTTCTGTTCAGTGTAAAGGGGATAAGAAAGAAAATCAGGAACAAAATGTTGTTCAAAAGGACAGTGTTACTATTGAGAAATCAGAGTACGGGACTACCGCCAAAGGGGAGAAGATTGACAGCTACAAACTGAAAAATCAAAAAGGAATGGAAGTGGATATTATGACTTATGGCGGAATTATTACTTCTTTAAAAGTGCCTAATAAAGCCGGTGTTTCTGAAGATGTGGTGCTTGGATTTGATAATTTTGAACAGTATACTAAGGACAATCCGTTTTTTGGTGCCCTAATCGGAAGATACGGAAATCGTATTGGAAAAGCTAAATTCTCTTTGGATGGAGTAGAGTATAAATTGACTGCTAATGATGGACCAAATAGTTTGCATGGTGGTCCAATGGGTTTTCATAAAGCAGTTTGGACTGCCGAAGAAGCTAAAGGCGGTGAAAATGCTACTTTGAAATTAAAATATGTCAGCAAGGATATGGAGGAAGGATTTCCAGGAAATTTAACTGTTTTTGTTACCTATACATTAACTGCTGATAATAGCTTAGAGGTGTTGTATGAAGCGACTACAGATAAGAAAACCGTTGTGAATTTAACGCAGCACTCTTATTTTAATCTTTCAGGTGATTTTACAAAAACAATTTTGGATAACGTAGTAACAATTGACGCTGATAAATTAGTTCCAGTTGATGAAACATTGATTCCAACTGGGAAATTAGAAGATGTGGCTAATACACCATTTGATTTCAGAAAACCAAAAGCAATTGGTAAAGAAATTGAAGTAGCTAATGAACAGTTGAAAAGAGGTAAAGGGTACGATCACTGCTGGGTTTTGAACAATCAGGACAAAGGATTTCGTTTTGCGGCTTCAGTTTATGAGCCAACCAGCGGAAGAGTTATGGAGGTGTATACTGATGAACCGGGAATCCAGTTGTATACAGGAAACTTCTTGGATGGTACATTGCCTACAAGAGATGGGAAAACCTATGCGCACAGAACAGGGCTTTGTTTAGAAACACAGCATTATCCGGATTCTCCAAACCAAAAAGATTTCCCGACAACGGTTTTAAACCCGGGAGAAACCTATAAAACAAAAACCGCTTTTAAATTTTCTACTAAATAATTCGAAAGACAGTTTAATCTATAAAGCTCGTACTATAATATAGTGCGAGTTTTTTTTATGTAGCATTCTCCTGCTATCCGCTTCAATCTTACTCGCCGAACCCCGGCAAGTAAGGATTTCCGCTGCTA
>NZ_JBELQA010000008.1:2892-178625 GCF_046000495.1 Flavobacterium plantiphilum | reverse complement strand
TGCGTTTTAGTTACGGTATAAGTAGTTGTCACCAGTGGATTTACTGACGGATTAGCCAATGAAGAACTAAAACCAGCTGGCATAGAACTCCAGGAATAGGTATAACCCGCTGCTGATGCTTCTCCGATTGTACCTCCATTAGCATTCATAGTACAGGTTTTAGTAAAATCAGCTCCTGCAACCGCAACCACAGTTGGTTTATTTACTGTCACAGTTACTTCGTCGGTATCACTACAACCGGAAGCAATATGCGTTTTAGTTACGGTATAAGTAGTTGTCACCAGTGGATTTACTGACGGATTAGCCAATGAAGAACTAAAACCAGCTGGCATAGAACTCCAGGAATAGGTATAACCCGCTGCTGATGCTTCTCCGATTGAACCTCCTGATATATTAGCAATACAACTTATGGTAAAATCAGTTCCTGCATTCGCTAAAACATCTGGTTTATTTACCGTTACAGTCACTTCATCGGTATCAAAACAACCGGAAGCAGTATGCGTTTTAGTTACGGTATAAGTAGTTGTCACCAGTGGATTTACTGACGGATTAGCCAATGAAGAACTAAAACCAGCAGGCATAGAACTCCAGGAATAGGTATAACCCACTGCTGATACTTCCCCAATTGTACCTCCATTAGCATTCATAGTACAGGTTTTAGTAAAATCAGCTCCTGCAACCGCAACCACAGTTGGTTTATTTACTGTCACAGTTACTTCGTCGGTATCACTACAACCGGAAGCAATATGCGTTTTAGTTACGGTGTAAGTAGTTGTCACCAGTGGATTTACTGACGGATTAGCCAATGAAGAACTAAAACCAGCTGGCATAGAAGTCCAGGAATAGGTATAACCCGCTGCTGACGCTTCTCCGATTGAACCTCCTGATATATTAGCAATACAACTTATCGTAAAATCAGCTCCTGCATTAGCTAAAACATCTGGTTTATTTACCGTTACAGTCACTTCGTCGGTATCAAAACAACCGGAAGCAGTATGCGTTTTAGTTACGGTATAAGTAGTTGTCACCAGTGGATTTACTGAAGGATTAGCCAATGAAGAACTAAAACCAGCAGGCATAGAACTCCAGGAATAGGTATAACCCACTGCTGATGCTTCCCCAATTGTACCTCCATTAGCATTCATAGTACAGGTTTTAGTAAAATCAGCTCCTGCAACCGCAACCACAGTTGGTTTATTTACTGTCACATCCACACTATCAGTTGCACTACATACTGTACCTGTTTTAGTTTTTGTAACAGTATAAGTGGTATTTACTAAAGGATTAGCAACAGGATTAGCAATATTGGGATTGCTCAAACCTGTAGTTGGCAACCAGGAATAAGTAAATCCTGCTTCCGGCGTTTCCCCAATTTCTTTACCATTTGGATTTGTAATACAGGTCATAGCAAAATCTGCTCCGGCATTAGCCACTGGAATCAAATCCAAATTCAACTGAATAGGAGCTCCGGGAAAATCTTTCAATTCTGATTGAGCAGAATTTCCGGAAGATCTTGTTCTGATAAATAATGTGCTAATATTAAAACAGGGATCACTTGGACTGGTATTTTTAAATACTTCTGTTAAATTAATTGCTCCTTCAGCCCATTGGTTAGGGGCATAAGTCCCCGGATTAACTCCATAAGCATCAAATGGCACTGTAGTCGTTACACTGTTGTTCGTACAAAAAATATTGCCGGGAAAGGTATTATTGGGAACTACAACATATTCAAATCCACCACCAGCTTTAGCTTTCCAAACCCTAATTACAACAGTAGCATCGCCACCACCCTGCGTAAATTCGATGGTAATCAGAACATCTCCTACCGTACGCCCTCCATCGGTACCTAAGCTGGAAAATGAACCACTACCTCCCGTAATTGGTGCTACACCTGTATTAGGATCTACAGGTCCAAAAGTCGCACCGGATATTGTTAGCGGTTTTTGTAAAAATTCAAAATCAATATAACTACTTCCGTTAGTTACCTGGCGATCACCAGCAAAAAGACACCACAAATCTGTAGGATTTCCAGGCCTGCTGGTACCATTAACAAATGATATTCCATCAATACTTTCTCCTCCGGTTACTGAAGCACTTCCGTAACTAAAATGAGCTCCGGCATTCTGAATCTCATTTTTATTTGGAGAAGATCCCGCTCCCCAGGTATAGGTATTAGGATTATCATTTATTTTATTAGAGGAAGTAAATATGCTTAAATCATTAACATATCGATCTTGCAGAAAAAAAGTAAAACCAGGATATAACAGGTTACCATTAGTAAAATCAAGAACTCCATGATTGACAGGATCCAGAACAGGATTTCCTGCATTAACCCTGTCAAATAAATCTCCTACATTCTCATATATGGTTCCTATGGGTTCGTGTGCCCAGGCATCACCATCAACACCTGAACCGGTAAGCGGATACTGAACCGGCACAATTCCTTTGATATTTTGAGCCTGCAACGTATGAGTTATCATCAGAATTACAAACAAAAATGAGAGAAAAACACTTGGACGATACCAAATGCTGTTACATAATTTTGTTAAAAAATCAATCCAATTTTCACCATTAAACTTTGAAGAATTTAATTTAGAAGTAATGCTTTTTTCTATCAGGCCACCTATTCTTTTAATAGATAAAACATCTAAAAGTTTAAAAAACGTATTCTTTTCCATGATATAAAGTATTTATATTTCATAAGTTTTTATTATATAGGAAATTGAAAAAAATTTGGGGAATGCCTAAAAAACGTAATCTTCAAAGAGTAATACTCTGAAGTAGTCCTTCATTATCCGATACCTTTATAAAAAAGCATATCGCATACTAACACCAAAAAATCTATTTTTAAATATTATACTAATGTGGAGGTTAGAAACAGTAGTTTTCAGATTCAGGGGGTAAGAAAACCTGTAAAAAAAGTTTGATCTTCATCATTCATGAAGTAAGGATCAATACAAAAATCCAATTGTATGAAACAATATGAACTTTTTTAGTTCATCAAATAAATTTTATTTTAAATCTTTAAAATTAATTTACCAAAGACAAAAAACTATATGTTGTTTACCATAAATACTTATAGTTTTTCTAATAATAATGAAGTAGCTGTAAGCCCGGGACCAAATGCCATAGCAACAACCATAGTTCCGGATTTGATAGCAGAATCATTAATAATATTATTTAATATATAAGGTATTGTAGCCGAGGACATATTACCATGCTCTTTTAACACCTCATACGACCAACGTGCTAAATTTTCTGAAATCCCAATTTCACTGACCACATAATCAATAATTTTAGGTCCTCCCGGATGTATTGCAAAATGCATTTCTGATTTTTGTTCGTCGAGATTTACCCCGCATTTTCCGCAAAGAGTTTCCAGAAAGGATTTAATATTTTTGCGTATAAAAACCGGAACTCTTTTAGAAAGTGTCATTAAAAAATTATATTCTCCTAAATCCCAGGACATATCTTCTAATGAATCGGGAATAATAACTTCGTGAAAAGCTAAAATACGCAAACCTCTTTTTTCATAAATGGAGTTATCATTCATAAATGATGCTTCTTCATATAATGAATAACCTATAAAACCATCGGCAAAAAGTGAACAAATCATGGTATTTGCCGGAGAAAATTCAGTCAGGTTTAAATGGACAGACAATAATTCTGTATGAACGACATCAGCTCTTCCGTTATTTAAACTTGCAGCTATAAGACTACTGGCTGTACGAATAGCCGGAAAAGCACCATAACACCCCATGTGATAAGAATGAGTAACCTGAACACTACTCCAGTTTCTTGCTATAACAGCTTCCTGAGCAACACTTGGAGAGGAATAACCTGAGCAGGTAACATGGATCAGATTTTCAGGTCTACTGTCATTTTTTGAATAAAACTGATCAAAAACATACCTCATTTTGTTTTTAAACCATTCCATTCTCACTTCTATTTTAGGCCCAAAAGACTTTCCTTCCTTAACTTCGAATCCTTCAGGAAAATGATAGTCCACAGGAGAAGTAACTTCCATGATTTTTTCTATAAATTCTTTTACTTCTTCAAAAATAATAATCTGTCTTTTGCTAATACTTTCAGAAGAAACAGAATACTTATCAACCTGATCCGAAATAAAATCAAAACTAACTTTTTCTTCATTAATTTCATGAGAACGCATAGCTACAGGAGTATTCTGAAAATGATAATATAAAAATTTAGTATACTGATTAAGCTTTTTCTGCTCAAATAATTTACCAACTGAGATAGGGTGAAAATTGGAAAGAATAATGCTTTTCATAACCTTTAATTTTAATTCATTATTAAGCTTCAAAATGAAATTTCTAAAAATAATATTATTATCAATTTAGTTTTCAATACTTTATCAGCAAAAAAAAACGAACTGATTAAGCCCAAACAATCTCATTTTCTGCTACATTCCATGATATTTTTTTGAGAATCATATCCCTAAAATTTAAAATTGCATTGCACTACTTATAAATGAATTAAAGTATTTCTATATCATAGAATTTATTTAAAATTGAAGTTTGGAAAAAACTTTATTACACAAGAAAAATCCAGGTATAGATGAAATGTAATCTTAAAAATAAGTGACACTCCATATCCACCATTAAAAAGCTATTTAAAAAAATAGTTGTTAATGATTAAAAAAATAAACCGGTTAAAACTAAGTTTTCAGATTAGGGGAAGAAAACCTTCATAAAATAAACTTCATAAAATAGTACATGAAGCGATCAATCAATTGGTCTAAGACAATAAAATTTAACCAATATCTAATAATTACATTTGTTCCAGTAATGAAAAAAACATATTTAGGTTAAAAAACAAGCTTGAGGAACTTGAATACCAATAAAAAAATTTCAAAAAAAAAAGAAATCTGAAATCATTCTGCCTATCATTAAGTATACGTTTTAACAATAAGACTTTCAAAGTTAAATGTAAATGAATGAACGAAATGTTAAAAAAAACTTAAAATAGTTAATCTGTTAATTTTGTCGATAAAAAGACATTTTAGGTAAGAAAAAAGAATATTTAAATTACTTTAACTAGTATTATCCTAAAAAATAATAGCCAAAATAAACCTAAAATTTACTTTGGCTTTTGTAATAAAAAAAGGTGTTTTTCTTATTTTAATCCAGCTAAACTTTGCTCAATCGTTTCAATCTTAGCTAAAGCATCCGCTTCTTTTTGTCTTTCGTTAGCAATTACCTTTTCCGGTGCGCCGTTAACAAATTTTTCATTTGATAATTTAGCCTGCACCGATTTTAAAAATCCTTTTATATACACTAACTCCGCATTCAATTTTTCGATTTCTTCCTCGATATTGATATTTCCTGTAATAGGTATAAAATATTCATTTGATTTCACCCGGAAAGACAATGCACCGTCTACTTTTTCAGAAACATATTCGAAAGCGGAAACATTTCCTAATTTCGTTATAATCGAATCAAAATAAGTTGAAACATTTTCGCTGTTGATTCCTTTTAATTCAATGGTATCTTTAAACGGAATATTTTTGTCCTTACGAATCGTTCTGATTCCTGAAATTACTTCAATTGAATTTTCAAAATCAGTAACTAACTTTACATCAAATGATTTTACTTCCGGCCAGCTTGAAACAATTAAAGCTTCTTCCGGGGTTCTGTCGGCAATTAAATGCCAAATTTCCTCTGTTAAGAATGGCATGAAAGGATGAAGTAATTTTAAATTACTCTCTAACATTTCGATTGCTTTCGCAAAAGTTACGCTGTCAATTGGCTGTTGGTAAGCCGGTTTGATCATCTCTAAAAACCAAGAACAGAAATCATCCCAAACCAATTTATAAATAGCCATTAATGAATCAGAAATTCTATATTTCTCGAAATTATCTTCAATATCAACTAAAGTTTGTTGCAGTTTAGCTTCGTACCATTCGATAGCTACTCTTGATGATTCCGGTTGCGGAATAGAATCTGAAACTTCCCAGCCTTTAATCAATTTGAAAGCATTCCAAATTTTATTCGAAAACCCTTTTCCTTGATTGCATAATTCTTCATCAAACATAATGTCATTTCCGGCAGAAGCGCTTAAAAGCAATCCTACACGAACTCCGTCTGCACCAAATTTCTCAATTAAATCCAAAGGATCAGGTGAATTTCCTAATGATTTAGACATTTTGCGACGTTGTTTATCACGAACTAAACCTGTTAAATATACATTAGTGAATGGTTTTTCGCCAGCATATTCGTAACCTGCAATGATCATTCTCGCAACCCAGAAAAATAAAATATCCGGACCTGTAACTAAGTCGTTTGTTGGGTAATAATATTTAAATTCTTCGTTTTCCGGATTTACAACTCCATCAAAAACGGACATTGGCCAAAGCCACGCCGAAAACCAAGTATCTAATGCATCAACATCTTGTCTCAAGTCAGAAGTTTGAAGTTGGGAGTTTGAAGTTTTTTCTTTGGCTAATGCCAAAGCATCTTCGATATTTTCTGCAACAACAAAATCTTCTTTTCCGTCTCCGTAATAGAAAGCCGGAATTCTGTGTCCCCACCATAATTGACGCGAAATATTCCAGTCGCGAATATTGTTTAACCAATGCGCATACGTATTATTGAAACGAGCTGGATGCAATTTAATATCACCATCTTCCAAAACGGATTTGATTGCTGGTTTTACCAATTCTTCCATTTTCAAGAACCATTGATCCGATAATCTTGGTTCGATTACCGCTTTTGTTCTTTCAGAAGTCCCCACTTTATTTAAGTGGATTTCTGTTTTTGCCAAAGCCCCAATTTCTTCCAGCTCTTTTGCAATTTCAGTACGAACCACAAAACGGTCTTTTCCTTGGTAATGTAATCCGAAGCTATTTAAAGTTGCATCTTCATTAAAAATATCAACGATTTCAAGATTGTGTTTTTCACCCAAAGTTTTATCGTTCATATCGTGTGCAGGAGTGACTTTTAAACATCCTGTTCCGAATTCTACATCTACATATTCATCTTCAATAATCGGAATTACTCTTCCGCAAATTGGAACTATTGCTTTTTTACCTTTCAAATGTGTAAAACGCTCATCATTTGGGTTGATACAAATGGCAGTATCTCCAAAAATAGTTTCCGGACGAGTTGTAGCGACAGTCAAAAATTCCTCAGAACCTTCAATTTTATATTTTAAGAAAAATAATTTCCCTTGTTGTTCTTCATAAATAACTTCTTCATCTGACAAAGTTGTTTTAGCTTCCGGATCCCAGTTTACCATGCGATAACCACGATAAATCAAACCTTTATTATACAAATCAACAAACGATTTTATTACAGAAGCTGACATATCCGGATCCATTGTGAACTTAGTACGTTCCCAATCGCAGGAAGCACCTAATTTTTTAAGCTGCTCAAGAATTGTTCCGCCATATTTATCAGTCCATTCCCAGGCATGTTTTAAAAATTCTTCGCGGGTCAAATCGTTTTTGTTGATTCCTTCTGCTTTTAATTTTGCCACAACTTTAGCCTCTGTTGCAATAGAAGCGTGATCTGTTCCAGGTACCCAGCAGGCATTAAATCCTTTTAAACGGGCTCTTCTTATTAAGACATCCTGAATAGTATTGTTCAACATATGCCCCATATGTAAAACTCCGGTAACGTTTGGCGGAGGAATTACAATGGTATAAGGTGTTCTATGATCCGGTTCCGAATGAAAATAGTTGTTTTTCATCCAGTAATCATACCATTTTTGCTCTATTGTTTTAGCGTCAAATTGTGCGGGAATTGTCATTTTTCTATGTTGATTCGTTTATTTGTCAATTTGCAGATGCGGCTAAAGAGCTAAACAGCAAACAACTACCATATTAGCAAATAAACACATCAACAAATAAACCATTTACTTTGGTCTGATTTTTGTATTTTAATTCGGGAACAAAAGTAAATAATAAAGTACACTATAAAAAGAGAAATAAAAATTTGTGCACTAATTAAAACAAAGTATATTTACTTTTTAAACAACCAACAACCATGAAAAAAATAGCCACATTAGCAGCAATCTTATTATTTAGTGGTATAGGATTTGCTCAAAAAGGAGCTAAAATAGAATTTAAAGCCCAAAATAATACCATTGATTACGGAACTGTCAATAAAAAAGACGACAATGGTATTCGCTCATTTGAATACACCAATACCGGTGATGCTCCGTTACTCATTTATTCTGTTCATTCCACAAGCAACTGCACTGTTTTATCAAAACAAAACGAAACAGTACAACCTGGAAAATCGAGCAAAATTGATATAAAATATGACATGACTCCCGGACCAATCAGAAAAACAATAACAGTAGAATCAAATGCCATCAATTATCACGAAGGAAGAATTCCTCTGAAAATAAAAGGCGAAGTAGTTTCTCTTTAAAACTTGTTCAAAATGCTTTCTTAAAACAGGAAGCATTTTTTTTATAAAACATTAAGTAACCGAAACCTGAAATCCATCAGTTTTCCATCCCTCTGAATACTTAATTCTATCCAGATTTCTTCTTCGGACCATAAAAGAGAATTAATTTCCGATAACGAAAAATTATATGCTGGTTTTCCGTCAATAGCTACTAAAAGATCCCCTTTTTTAAGACCACTCTCAAAAGCCCCCGATTGTTCCCGGACATAACCAATTTCATAAACAGGCTTTAACTCCAGTCGGTATTTATTAGCGGATTTATTAGCTTCACCACTTATAACTATTGAATTGTTCATACTAATAACCATTTGCGGCACTAACTGCAAACTTGTATACCAAATCTCAATTCCGCTTTTATTATAATAGAAAGGAGCTTTGTAAGATTTATTTTTCTTTAAATACAGCCAGCTATTTTTATAATCGAAAACAACCGAAAACCGTTTCAAAATAGCTCCTCCCAATGATCCTAATCGATTAGACTGCAAACTGATATTTTTTATAGAAGCAGCATCAGGGAATGCCACAACAGGGAAATCAAACTGAAAATCACCTATCGAAAACTTAACCACTCGAGCCCTCCTCCCTTCCACTGTACCACTTAAGCCTTGTCCTAAATAATCATAAAAATTGTTTTGCGGTACATCTATTTTATAGGAAAGCTGATCAAAAAGCCAGACTGCATCACTATTGCCACTGTCGATAAGCAGTTTCGCCTTAACTTCATCCCTGTCCATCCACACCGAAGAATTGACATAAGGTTTGTTTTTCTCTATAAAAATGGGGATTTTAGAGTATTTTTTTTCAATCTTATGGTGATACTTAGAGTCGGTTTTATAAAAGAAAACTACTTTATTTCGATAATCTGTTTCCACCAAATGATTTTTAAATGCTGACGAGCCAATAATACCATTGACTGTAATACCAACAAAAGCGGATAAATTAAATAATGGATCTAAAACTAAATACAACATATGATTTTCAGACTGTAATTTATCTATTTCCAATAAATTACCTCCGGACTTAAGACCTTCAACTGCTTCATTACTTCCTAATCCTCTGATATTTATTTTCTCAACACGATTCAGGTTAAGTTCTTTAGTATCTTCCAGTCCAAATAAAATAGTTTCTTCAACGCCGGAATCTAACAAAAACAGAAGCTCAACACCATTTACCTTAACGGGAATAAAAACTAAATTATTAATTATTTTTACAGGAACTCTAATCTTATTACTTTTTGTATTTTTAAATTGAAAGTCCTGTTGCGAAAAAGCTGAAATCGCAAAACCAAAGAGCAAAAAAAATAAGATAATTTTTTTCATCGCAAGGCTGTTTCTATAAAGTTAATAAATTTCTTGTTTATAAAATGATATAATTTCAAATTGTAAATCGATAGTGACATAGTTCAAAAAAAAAATCGCAAATTTGTAGCAAATTTTTATATAAGATGCCTGAGATTTCAATAAGAGGCCGTAAAATGCCTGAATCGCCAATTCGTAAATTGGCACCATTTGCTGACATAGCTAACAAAAAAGGCCTGAAAGTATACCACTTAAACATAGGTCAACCCGATATAAAAAGTCCAGAAATAGCCATTCAAGCCATTAAAAACATAAAAATGGACATTATTGAATATGGTCCGTCGGCAGGTTATGAAAGTTATCGTAAAAAATTAGCTCAGTTTTATACCAATCAAAATGTAAGAGTTGATCATACTGACATTATGATTACTACTGGCGGCTCTGAAGCTTTGTTATTTGCATTAGGAAGTATTATGGATCCGGGAGATGAAGTCATCATCCCAGAACCTTTTTATGCAAACTATCATGCTTTTTCAGAAGAATCAAGTGCTACTGTAATCCCTGTGAATTCAAGTTTTGAAAGCGGTTTTACTCTGCCTTCCATTGAAGCTTTTGAAAAATTAATAACTCCTAAAACTAAGGCTATATTAATTTGTAATCCAAGTAATCCGACTGGAAATTTATATTCAGAATCTGAAATTCAGCAATTAGGTGAATTAGTAAAAAAACACGATTTGTTTTTAATTGCTGATGAAGTCTATCGCGAATTTATTTACGATGAAAAAGACCTCCATTATTCGGTAATGAATCTAATCGGTTTAGAACAAAACGTAATTATGATTGATTCGGTTTCTAAGCGTTACAGCATGTGCGGAGCTCGTATTGGTTGCATGGTTACTAAAAACAAACAGGTTATTGCAACCGCAATGAAATTTGCGCAAGCACGTTTATGTCCGCCTACTATTGAACAAATTGCCTGTGAGGCAGCTATTGACACACCGCAAAGTTATTTTGACGAAGTAATCAGAGAATACAAAGAGCGAAGAGACACTTTAATAACCGAATTACATAAAATTGAAGGTGTAAAAGTAACGCCGCCTAAAGCTGCATTCTATTGCATTGCCGAACTTCCGGTAGACAACACCGAAACTTTTGCACAATGGTTATTAGAAAGTTATAATCTAAATGGCGAAACCGTGATGGTGGCTCCAGCGGCAGGATTTTATTCCACTCCGGGAATGGGCTTAAATCAGGTACGTATTGCTTATGTCCTTAACAAGGAAGATTTAACAAAAGCAGTTAATATATTAAAAGATGCTATTGCAACATACAATGCAAGATAAAACAAAAACCTTCTTTTAAAAACACAAGACAAAGACAATAACGAATTATAAAAGTTATTGTCTTTGTGATTTTAAATAATACCACAAATAACACCTAAGAGCGCCTATTTTTTTATTAAAAGCTATAGAAATTCTTTAGTTTATATTAATTATCTTTACAGCCTTAAAAATATACACCCATTATAACAGTAGTATTTAATGATACAAAATGAAGAACTGCACGATTCCATAGGAGACAATCACATTGGTTCAAGTGCACAAAATCCAATGCGTGAAGACGCTTTTGCCATTTCGGATGATGAAAAAATTGAAAAAATAAAAAAAGATGTCGAAAACATTCTTTTAACTCTTGGAATGGATCTTACCGACGACAGCTTAAAAGGTACACCTAATCGTGTAGCAAAAATGTTTGTAAAAGAAATTTTTGGTGGATTAAACCCTGCCAGAAAACCAAAAGCTTCTACTTTTGACAACAACTACAAATATGGTGAAATGCTGGTGGAAAAAAATATTATTGTTTACTCTACCTGTGAACACCACTTATTACCTATTATTGGCCGGGCTCATGTTGCTTATATTTCTAATGGTACTGTAATAGGTTTATCCAAAATGAATCGTATTGTAGAATATTATTCTAAAAGACCTCAGGTACAGGAACGTCTTACTATGCAGATTGTTCAGGAATTACAACAAGCTTTAGGAACTGAAGATGTAGCCTGCGTTATTGATGCCAAACATCTTTGTGTAAACTCCAGAGGAATCAGCGATATTGAAAGTAGCACTGTAACATCTGAATTTGGAGGAAAATTCAAAGAAGCACAATGCAGAAGAGAATTTTTAGACTATATCAAATTAGAAACTAAATTCTAACAAACACTGTTATTTGCATAAAAACTCAGTCCTTTCTTAAAAGAAAACAAACTGAAAAACAGCTCACAAAAAACAAAACATGTCAATCTACAATACTCAAACACTAAAAATATACAATTCCCTTTCAGGAGAAAAAGAACTATTTGTACCTATCAATGAAGGAAGCATTGGAATGTATGTTTGCGGACCCACAGTTTACAGTAATGTACATCTTGGAAACTTAAGGACTTTTATGTCTTTTGATGTTATTTTCAGATATTTTATTCATTTGGGTTATAAAGTAAGATACGTCAGAAACATCACTGACGTGGGGCATATTGTGGATGATGTTGATGAAGGAGAAGATAAAATTGCTAAAAAAGCCAGATTAGAACAATTAGAGCCAATGGAAGTAGTACAGCGTTATACTGTAGATTTTCATGAAATTCTAAAAGCATTTAACTTTTTACCTCCAAGTATAGAACCTACCGCAACAGGTCATATTATTGAGCAAATTGAAATCATCAAAAAAATAATTGATTCAGGAATTGGCTACGAAGCAAATGGCTCTGTTTATTTTGATGTGGTAAAATTCAATAAAACCAATCATTACGGAAGATTGAGTGGCCGTAATATTGAAGATATGCTTGCCAATACAAGAGACCTTGACGGTCAATCAGACAAGAGAAACCCACAGGATTTTGCTTTATGGAAAAAAGCTGAACCGCAACATATCATGCGTTGGCCTTCTCCATGGAGTGATGGTTTTCCAGGCTGGCATTTAGAATGTACTGCTATGAGTACCAAATATCTTGGCAATCATTTTGACATTCACGGAGGCGGAATGGACTTAAAATTTCCACACCACGAATGTGAAATCGCTCAAAATGAAGCCTGCACCGGACAAACTCCTGTCAATTACTGGATGCATGCCAACATGCTTACTTTAAACGGTAAAAAAATGGCTAAATCTACAGGAAACAATATTTTACCCGGAGAAATTCTATCAGGCAAAAACAATATTCTCAGCAAAGCTTTTTCAGCTTCAGTAGCGCGTTTTTTTATGCTGCAGGCACATTATAGAAGCATTCTTGACTTTTCGGACGAAGCAATTATGGCCGCAGAAAAAGGATATAAAAGACTAATGGAAGCCATTGATTCGCTAAAGCAAATAAAAACCGCAGGCAATAGTACAGTTGATATTGCAAGCTGGAAACAACTTTGCTACGATGCGATGAACGATGACTTTAATACCCCAATCTTAATCGCCCAATTATTTGAAGGGGTACGTTTTGTCAATCTGTTAAAAGAAAACAAAGAAACCATCAGCGTTGCAGATTTAGAAATTCTTTCAACAACAATGGAATCTTTCGTATTTGATGTGCTGGGATTAGAGAATCAAAAAACAGCTGATAGCAGCAATGACAAATTGGAAGGAACCATAAACATGCTAATAAACATGCGAAATAAAGCACGTGCCGATAAAGATTTTGCCATGTCTGATCACATTAGAGACCAGTTATCAGCTTTAGGAATTCAACTTAAAGACAGCAAAGAAGGAACCAGCTTTAGCATCTGATTTTATAAAATCATACGTGAGAATATTTTATTATAATTTAAAATCATTTCATAAATAGCAAAAATGTTTTCAAAAATCATCATCTTGCCGTTTGTAATTTTGGTGCGAATTTACCAGCTAGTCATTTCGCCACTAACGCCGGCAACATGCAGATTCACACCCACGTGTTCTGCTTATATGATTGAAGCTCTAAAAATTCATGGTCTTTTCCGTGGAAGCTATTTAGGCCTAAAAAGAATCTTTAGCTGTCATCCATGGGGCAAAAGCGGTTACGATCCCGTTCCTGAAAAAAGAAACAGTCACAAACATTAACCTTTAATTAGTACCGGTTTTACTTAAAATATTTACTTTTACATATAAAAAAAAATACATGACACACGCTTTAAATATCGTTTGGAATCCTTCAGAAGGTATCGACTTAGGCTTTTTTATAATTAGATACTACAGTTTAATGTTTGTAGTTGCCTTTGGATTAGGCTGGTACATTATGAAAAACATTTTTGAACGTGAAAATGAATCTCTTGAAAAACTGGATTCTTTATTTGTCTGGACAGTTCTTGCTACACTCATTGGTGCCCGCTTAGGACATGTTTTATTTTATGATTGGGAATATTTCAGAAACCATCTTCTTGAAATATTTTTACCATTCAGATTTTCACCTAAATTTGAATTCACAGGATATCAGGGACTCGCAAGTCATGGAGCAGCAATATCAATAATTGTTGCTATGTATTATTACAGCAAAAAAATATTAAAAAGACCTTTGCTCTGGATTTTAGACCGTGTGGTAATCGCTGTAGCCAGTGGTGCCATCTTTGTAAGACTTGGTAATTTTTTCAATTCAGAAATTGTTGGAAAAGAAACTAACTCTGCTTTTGGTGTAAAATTTATTCATGATTATTTCAGCAAAGCGGATGCTGTAAATGCTACACAGATTCCAAACCCGAAAGAAGCCTACACAGCCATTGCTACAAATCCTAAATTCGCTAACTTATTAACTCAGGTACCTGTTAAACATCCGGCACAATTATATGAAGCATTTTGCTACGTTTTTGTATTTGCAATTCTGTTTTACCTATACTGGAAAACAGAAACCAGAGAAAAATCAGGATTTTTATTTGGGTTGTTTTTAGTATTATTATTTTCAGTACGAATGGTAGTGGAATCTGTTAAAGAGAGCCAGGGTGGTTTTGAAAACGCCTTAGGATTACTTTCTACAGGTCAATGGCTAAGTATTCCTTTTATACTTATCGGTTTTTATTTTATATTTACTGCAGAAAAACCGATAAAAATATAATTTCAAATAAATCGAAATAATAAGAAATGCCGTCTGTAATCAAACAGACGGCATTTTTTTTATATCAACTAACACAAAGTCTAAAAACAAAAAAAAAACATCTAAAATAATTAGATGTTTTTTTTGAGCCGATAGAGGGACTCGAACCCACGACCTGCTGATTACAAATCAGCTGCTCTAGCCAGCTGAGCTACATCGGCGTCATTATTACGGGTGCAAATATACATCTGAATTTTAATTTTCCAAAGGAAATTTACACTTTTTTCGCTTTTTTTTGACTACAATTCGTTGATTTTAGCAATCAGCTGATTTGCAGTTTGTTCCAGTTCTACATTGATTTGCTTGAAGTGTGCTTTCTTATTTTCTACATTCTTAGCATTCACTTTTGCAATCAAATTATCAAAAGCAGCAATAGCCTCATCAATTAAATTATTCGTTTCTTCTGTAGGTTTTCCTGAAGTAGAAAGTTCAAACAAATAAACCGCTTCTATAATATCACCTAAAACGTAGTTGATGTCTTTCTTTAAATTCTTAACGTTTGCCATTTTTATTTTAATTTTAATTTGCGTCTGCAAAAGTACACATAAACTTTTTATTAGCCACTATGAAATGTAAATTTCTAAAATAGAAGCTTTTCCACTCAAAACCAACTCACTCATAGCCGCAGGAATTAAAACCGTATCTCCTTTTTTATAAGAATACTGAGCCCCATTACATTCAATCTCAAAACTACCTTCTACACACATGTAAACTGTAAATGTTTCTCCTGTCTTTTTTGCTAAAAGATCTCCTTCCAGAGGAATAAAGTTAGTTGTAAAATAAGGACAGTCAACCACTTCATTCGATTGATTAGCTACTTTATCATATTGTTTATAAGTATCTGTCTTTTCATAATTAATAGCATCCAATGCTAAATCTATATGCAATTCACGTCCATTTCCATTAGCATCTACCCTGTCAAAATCATAAATACGGTAAGTAATATCAGAAGTCTGCTGAATCTCAGCTACTACTAATCCTGCTCCAATAGCATGAACCGTTCCTGTTTCCAGAAAAAACACGTCTCCCGATTTTACTTTTACATCATCCAGAATTGAAAGCAAGCTTTTATTCTCCAGATTTTTAACATATTCATCTGCATTCGATTTTTCTTTGAAACCTACTATAATACGGGCATCTGTATCAGCCTGCATGATGTACCACATTTCTGTTTTACCAAAAGAATTATGACGTTCTTTTGCCAAAGCATCGTTAGGATGCACCTGAATTGATAAATCTTCACGGGCATCTAAGTATTTAAAAAGTAACGGGAATTGCTTTCCAAACTTTTTATAAACTGCTGTACCTAATATTTCATTAGGAATATCATCAATCAGTTCAAGTAGTGATTTCCCTTTTAAAACACCATTAGAAATCACACTTACATCTCCTTCAACAGTAGATAATTCCCAACTCTCACCGGTCGTTGGTGAAGTAATTGGTTTATTAAGTACTGTTTTTAATTTTTCTCCTCCCCAGATTCGGTCCTTCAAAATGGGTTCAAATTGTAATGGGTATATATTCTTCATTATTCTTAGTTTAAATTTATCTCGTTTCTGTTTTATTTAAAATAAATGAGTTTTCCAGCGATTTAAATACATCACAATCCTTTATAACTTACAAAATTTCTGGGCGTTTCGTAAAGCACTACTTCTAAATCAAATTCAGATTCAATATGCATTCTGAGTTTATTCCAGATTACCACAGCAATATTTTCTGCAGTAGGATTTAAATGCTCAAATTCGGGCACATCCAGATTTAGATTTTTATGATCAAAAGCATCTTCGACTTCTTTTTTTATAATATCTGCCAGGATCTTCGCATCCATTACAAAACCCGTTTCAGGATCAATAGCCCCTGTAACACTTGCTGTTAATTCATAATTATGACCGTGAAAATTAGGATTATTACATTTGCCAAAGACAGCATCATTTTGCTCAGAAGTCCAGTCCTTGCGATACAAACGATGTGCTGCGTTAAAATGAGCCTTTCTGCTTATTGTTACTCTCATAATCCAATTTTAGATTCAAAAAATTAGTTTTAAACTTTATGCGCTTCCAGATAATGATAAAATTTATCGAAAATGATTTTAAACCATACGGTATAGATCTCCGGATGAATTAAAATATCCTCTTTCACAGCCTCAATATCCATCCATTTCCAGGACTCCACTTCATCTGAATTAATCAATGGGGCTTCATTATAATTACCAATCATAACATGATCTAACTCATGCTCCGTTAATCCGTTATCGAATGGTGCTTTATATATAAAATGAAACAATTCTTTAAGCGGAGTTTCAAACCCCATTTCCTCCATCAGTCTTCTGTTTCCTGCCTCAAGATTAGTTTCACTTTCACGCTGGTGACTGCAGCAGGTATTAGTCCACAACATTGGAGAATGATATTTATGATGTGCCCGCTGCTGCAGCATCAATTGATTTTTATCATTTAACACAAAAACCGAAAAAGCACGGTGTAATACCGCTTTTTCATGAGCTTCTAATTTTGGCATCAAGCCAATTTGCTCATCATTTTCATTAACCAGTATTACGTTTTCTTCTGTCATATTTTTTTATAGCTAGACAAAAATACAAAAAAGATAAGGAAACCATAAGGCTTTAACGTTCTCTTTCAAAATATAAATCAAACTGAATTTCATTCACTAAAAGAGACAATAATAATATCTGACAACACCTTGCTTTTAAAACCGAAAATATGCTTAAATCGTATATATAATAAGTTAAACAAGCCATAAATAGCTGTTAAAATGTAAACGAACCGACATTAAAAACTGAAAACGACCGTTATCTTTGTTAGTGTCAAACCATTACACAGCAATATTTAGATTATAAAAAAACACATTAAAGACAAAAAAATGAAAACAAAAACCCTAATTAATCTGCTTTTATTATTGCCTGTATTTATGTTTACCGCCTGCGGACAAAACAAAAAAAACACAGTAACAATTAAAAAAACATCTGATAATAAAATCAGTAAACCCGGCAATCCATACTACTCTAACACCGACACTACAAAACTAAAACTTAGTGATGCCGAATGGAAAAAAGTACTTCCGGAAGACGTTTATCTGGTTATGCGTCATGCCGAAACAGAAAGAGCATTTACAGGAAAATACTGGAACACTGAAGACAAAGGAACTTACTATTGTGCCTCCTGTGGTAATTTATTATTTCGCTCTACCGCCAAGTTCTCTAGTAGTTGTGGATGGCCTAGTTTTTTTGAGCAGGAAAATAAAAAAAGTGTTACTTATAAAAACGATTATTCATACAACATGGAACGTATAGAAGTACTTTGTGGAAGATGCGGTGGCCATTTAGGACATCTTTTTGATGATGGACCTCCTCCTACAGGAAAAAGATATTGCATGAACTCTATTGCATTAGATTTCATCCCTGACAGCAAATAATTCGGATACATCAGTTAAAAAACAACATTATGAAAAATTCACTTTTAATATTCTTACTGCTTTCTATAAGCATGATGGGACAAGATAGTAATAAAAAAAACACTTCAAACACAGAAACCATAACTCTTGGAGGAGGTTGTTATTGGTGCATTGAAGCTATCTTTGAAAATCTTGACGGAGTAAAAACAGTCGTTTCCGGTTTTTCAGGAGGAACAACAGTTAACCCAAGTTACGATGAAGTATGTACCGGAAAAACAGGACACGCCGAAGTTGTTCAAATTACTTTTGATAAAAGCAAAACCAATTTAGACGAAATTCTAAAAGTATTTTTTACCGTTCACGACCCAACCACATTGAATCGTCAAGGGGCAGATGTAGGAACACAATATCGCTCGGTAATTTTTTACAGAAATGACGAACAAAGAAAAACGGCAACAGACATTATCAATGATTTAAACAAAAACAAAGTATACAATAACCCTATTGTAACCAAAGTAGAACCTTTAAAAAAATTCTACAAAGCCGAAAATTACCATCAGGATTATTACGAATACAACAAAAACAAACCCTATTGTAGATTAGTAATCCAACCCAAATTAGAAAAATTTGAAAAGGTTTTTAAAGACCGATTAAAAAAGAAATAATTTCACAATCCCCGACTAAGCAATTATTCGGGGATTTTTATTTAAAGATTCGCCAATTTTTAAAGCGCATTTTTCACCATCAATAGCTGCCGAAATAATTCCACCCGCATAACCAGCTCCTTCACCGCAGGGATACAAACCTTTTATTTGCAGATGTTCCAATGTAATTCCGTCTCTTGGAATTCTTACTGGCGACGATGTTCTGGATTCAGGAGCATGTAAAATAGCCTCATTAGTCAGATAGCCACGCATGGATTTCCCAAAAGCAGTAAACCCTTCGCGTAATATTTGCGTTAAAAAACCGGGAAAAACCTGTCCTAACTCTACTGGTGTAGTTCCGGGAACATAAGAAGTTTTAGGAATATCTTTTGAAACTTTAGACTGGGTAAAATCAATCATCTTTTGCGCAGGAACTTTTTGAGTCTGCCCTGCCAGATGCCATGCTTTTTGTTCAATGCTTTTTTGAAATTCCATTCCTGCCAAAGCCCCAAACTTAGCAAATGGTTTAAAATCTTCTAATTTTAATTCAACTACAATCCCCGAATTAGCTGTTGCCTGATCTCGTTTAGAAGGCGACCATCCATTAGTCACTACTTCACCGGGACTGGTTGCACAAGGAGCTATAACACCCCCCGGACACATACAAAAAGAATACATTCCTCTACCGCCTACTTGCTTTACGATACTATAAGGCGCGGGTGGTAACAATTCTCCACGAAAATCGCAGCTATACTGAATGCTGTCAATTAAGGATTGCGGATGTTCAGCTCTTACGCCTAAAGCAAAAGGCTTTGCTTCAATAAATATTTTTTTTCTATCCAATAATTCAAAAATATCTCTAGCCGAATGCCCCGTAGCCAAAATTAATTTATTGGCTAAAATTCGATCCCCGTTCTGGACAACAACACCTTCTACCTCATTATTCTTAATTAAGATATCGGTTACCCGTGTTTCAAACAAGACCTGACCGCCACATTCTTTGATTTTCTCACGGATGTCTTCAATAATCTTTGGTAATTTATTCGTTCCAATGTGCGGATGTGCATCGACTAAAATATCAGAAGTAGCTCCGTAAGCTACTAATAATTCTAAAATCCGGTTGACATCGCCTCTTTTTTTAGAACGGGTATATAATTTTCCATCCGAATAGGTTCCGGCTCCTCCTTCTCCAAAACAATAATTAGAATCCTCATCTACAATATGATCCCGATTAATTGCTTTTAAATCACGACGTCGTCCACGCACATCTTTTCCTCGTTCAATAACAATTGGTTTCAAACCCAATTCTATTAGTTGCAATGCTGCAAAAAGTCCCGCCGGTCCTGCACCTACCACAATTACTTCCTGAGCATTGGAGACATTAGGATAATCAGGAAGTTGTAATATATTTTCCTGAAAAGTATCTCCTTTAAGATAAATAAGTACTTTCAAATTGATTTTAACCACTTTTTGTCGGGCATCAATCGAACGTTTTAAAATACTAACATGCTCAATTTCCTGTGGAATCACTTTTATTTGTTTGGACAAATAGTCTTTAAGCAACAATTCATTTGCAGCAATTTCCGGAGTTACCTGAAGTAAAAGTTCTTTTGGCATTGTATTTTATTTTCTATTAGCTTTCTTTTTATGAAAGAAGTTGCAAAAATACGATTTTGAATCGAAAATTAGTTTACGAATATAAAATCCATTTTCAAAATAGTCTTCGTACTTTTGCAATTGAAACTTTTACGATAAAAAATGTCCAGAAAAATAAAATTAATTTGGGATTTCCGCGGACCTGCTGCTGCAAAAACGGCAGAACACCACGAAATACATTTAAAAGAATATATTGCGATAGAAAAACTTCCTTTAAACATTACCGGATTTGAGGTACATGGCGAAATGCAAGCCATAGCTTTTATGGTAGTTACTGATGAAAATATGATTCAGGTAAGAGATACCTTAAAACCACATCGTGGGGAACTTTTCACCGAATAGAGCGCAGATTTTAGAAGGCAGAAAACAGAAGGCAAAAAAAATTCAGATTAACACTTTATTAAAAAGAATTAATCTGAAATCTGAAACTTTAAGCCTGCAATATAAATCTAATTTGCTACTTCACTGATAAATTTGATACGCATTAATCGCAATTCGTCAATATCGTAATCTCCTTCAAATTCTTTTAAGGCTTCTTCTATTTTATCGGTTTTGGATTCCATGAAATAGTCATGAATTTCTTCCTGTTGATCTTCATCAAGCATATCATCAATCCAGTACTTAATATTCAATTTAGTTCCCGAATATACAATTTGCTCCATTTCTTTAATTAACGCATCCATTGTTAAACCTTTTGCTTTTGCAATATCATCCAAAGATAATTTTCTGTCAATATTTTGAATAATATATAACTTATTAGCCGAATTAGTTCCGGTAGATTTAACAACCAGATCATCTGGTCTTATAATGTCATTATCTTCAACATATCTATTGATTAAAGCAATGAATTCGGCACCATATTTTTTAGCTTTTCCTTCCCCAACACCATGAATATTAATCAATTCAGCTTGAGAAATTGGATATTTCAAAGCCATATCTTCTAATGAAGGCTCCTGAAAAACCACAAAAGGAGGTACTCCTAATTTTTTAGCTACTTTTTTACGTAAGTCACGTAACATTTCCATCAAGGCTTCATCGGCAGTACCAGCAGATTTAGCTGCGGTTACTATCGCTTCGTCTTCCGCATCACTGTATTCATGATCTTCTGACATCATAAATGAAGTTGGATTAGCAATAAAATCCAAACCTTTCTGGGTGATTTTTACAATACCATAAGTCTCAATATCTTTTGACAAATACCCCTCTACTAAAACCTGTCTCAACAGAGCCATCCAATATTTTTCGTCATGTGCTGTACCACAACCAAAAAAAGATTGTGAATCGGTACGATGCGCTTTTATAACAGCATTCACACGACCTATTAAGGTAAAAACAATTTCTTTAGACTTATATAAATGTTTGGTATCACGAACTACTTCCAAGAGCTTAACCACTTCATCTTTCGCCTCAACTTTGGTTTTGGGATTTCTGACATTATCATCCATATCAGCTCCTTCCCCGGTTTCGCTGTCAAATTCTTCCCCAAAATAATGCAGTAAAAATTTTCTTCGGGACATAGACGTTTCAGCATAAGCGACCACTTCCTGTAACAACGCAAAACCAATTTCCTGCTCGGCAACCGGTTTACCTGACATGAATTTTTCTAATTTCTCTACATCTTTATAAGAATAATAAGCAAGACAATGTCCCTCGCCTCCATCTCGGCCGGCTCGCCCTGTTTCCTGATAATAACTTTCTAATGATTTAGGAATATCGTGATGAATTACAAAACGAACGTCTGGTTTATCAATTCCCATTCCGAAAGCAATCGTAGCCACCACCACTTCTACATCTTCCATTAAAAACATATCCTGATGTTTGGCTCTGGTTTTAGCATCCAGTCCGGCATGATAAGGAACAGCGCTTATACCATTGACTTTTAATACCTCGGCAATGGCTTCTACTTTTTTACGGCTTAAACAATAAATAACCCCTGATTTCCCTTTATGCTGACGAATGAAACGAATAATATCCGATTCCACATTTTTAGTCTTAGTACGTACTTCGTAATACAAATTAGGTCTGTTAAAAGAAGCTTTAAAGGTAACCGCATTAGACATATCCAGATTTTTAAGAATATCTTCCTGTACTTTAGGAGTTGCCGTAGCAGTAAGACCTATAACCGGCACTTCACCTATTTGTTTAATTATATTTTTCAGATTTCGGTATTCAGGTCTAAAATCATGCCCCCATTCAGAGATACAATGTGCCTCGTCTATAGCAACGAAAGAAACGGTGACACTTTTCAGGAAATTGACATTTTCTTCTTTAGTCAGTGATTCCGGGGCTACATACAATAATTTAGTTAATCCCGAAGTAATATCTTTTTTTACCTGAGCAATTTCGGTCTTTGTTAGTGAAGAATTTAAAACATGGGCGATGCCGTTTTCTGAAGACAAACTTCGTATCGCATCTACCTGATTTTTCATTAATGCAATTAATGGAGAAACTACCACTGCAGTTCCTTCCTGAATTAAAGCAGGCAACTGATAACATAACGATTTTCCTCCACCTGTAGGCATTATTACAAATGTATTCTGCTTGTTCATTAAGCTTGTAATCACTTGTTCCTGTAATCCCTTAAATTGACTAAAGCCAAAATATTTCTTTAATTCTTTATGGATATCAATTTCGTTTGAATTCATTCTTTATTATATGGTATTTTGTATAAATTTGCATCACATAAAGATACAAATTTCTTTTACACACACAAATTTTAAACATTCAGTTTTGATATCCAAAGAAAATATATTGGGCATTGCCAAAAAAACCATATTATCTGAAAGTGAAGCAATTGTAAAACTAATTGATTACCTAGATGAAAATTTTTCAAAAGCTGTAGAAATTATCTTTCAATCTAAAGGGCGTCTTGTAGTTACAGGGATAGGAAAAAGTGCTATCATCGGTCAGAAAATGGTAGCGACTTTTAACTCTACAGGGACGCCTTCGATGTTTCTTCACGCTGCCGAAGCCATTCATGGTGACTTAGGAATGATCCAAAAAGACGATGTCATCATTTGCATTTCTAAAAGTGGTAACAGTCCGGAAATCAAAGCACTTATTCCATTATTAAAAAGAGACGGAAACCCATTAATAGGAATTAGCGGAAACATCAATTCTGCTCTTGCTAAAGGTTCCGATTATGTTCTCAATACAACCGTAGATGCAGAAGCATGCCCTATTAACTTAGCTCCTACAAACAGCACCACAGCCCAATTAGTAATGGGAGATGCACTTGCTATTTGCCTAATGGAAATGCGTGATTTCAAAGCAGAAGATTTTGCTAAATACCATCCGGGAGGCGCTCTGGGCAAAAGACTTTTACTCCGGGTAAAAGACATGATTGCACACAGTCAGAAACCAATTGTTAGCCCTGATACCGCTATTAAAAAAGTGATTTTTGAAATATCTGAAAAAAGACTGGGAGTAACAGCAGTAATTGAGAACAACAAAGTAGTAGGAATTATTACGGATGGTGATATCAGAAGGATGCTAAACGACAGAGATACTTTTACCGATTTGACTGCAAAAGATATTATGACCAAAAACCCAAAATCAACCTCATCAGAGACCATGGCTATTGATGCTTTACAAATTTTGGAAAATCACTCTATTACTCAACTTATTGTTATTGATAATGAGCAATACAAAGGAGTACTACATTTACATGACATACTAAAAGAAGGAATCCTATAATGGCAAAAAAAAACACAAACGAAATGTCGTTTTTAGATCATCTTGAAGATTTAAGATGGTTATTAGTCCGAAGCACTATCGCGGTAATTATTATGGCAATAGTAACCTATTTTATTAGTGATTACTTATTTGACACTATTATTTTTGGCCCTACCAGACCCGGGTTTTTTACTTATGTATACTTCTGCGAATTATCACATAGTCTGGGTTTTGCAGACAGCATCTGTATTACCGAAATGCCTTTTATCATCCAGAACACACAAATGGAAGGTCAGGTAAATGTTTTTATCTGGATATGTATCCTGTTTGGCTTTATACTCAGTTTCCCGTATATTCTATGGGAAGTCTGGAAATTTATAAGCCCTGCTTTGTATCAGAACGAAAAGAAAAATGCCAAAGTTTTTATCTTTTTCTCCTCTTTGCTATTCTTTCTCGGGGTTATTTTTGGTTATTTTGTCGTAATTCCTATGTCCGTGAATTTTGTGGCTACTTTTACTGTCAGCCCAACTGTAATTAACCAATTCACTTTGGATTCTTATATCGGGATGGTAAAAACTTCTGTTATAGCCAGCGGATTATTTTTTGAACTCCCAATCATCATTTATTTCCTGACTAAACTGGGACTGGTAACTCCTGCTTTTCTAAGAACATACCGAAAATATGCCATTGTACTGGTGTTAATTATAGCCGCAATAGTTACTCCTCCTGATGTGGTAAGTCAAACAATTGTTGCTATCCCAATGTTATTAATTTATGAAGCGAGTATCTTTCTTTCTGTTTTAGTGGTAAAAAAAGAAAAAGGCTTAGCGCTAAAAAAATAATAAATTGTTAATGTGTTTATTTGTTTGTCTGGTTATTCGTTAATTTGTCGAAGAATCTAATGAACAGATACTCAAACAACCCAACTTAAGATGATTTTAAGAGCCGATAATTTAGTAAAAACGTACAAAGGAAGAAGTGTGGTAAAAGGCATTTCGGTCGAAGTCAATCAGGGAGAGATTGTGGGTTTATTAGGCCCTAACGGAGCCGGAAAAACAACCTCTTTTTACATGATCGTAGGGCTAGTTAAACCCAATGCCGGAAGCATCCATCTTGACAATACTGATATTACAAATTACCCAATGTACAAAAGAGCGCAACAGGGAATTGGTTATCTCGCTCAGGAAGCTTCTGTGTTTAGAAAACTGAGTATTGAAGACAACATCCTGAGTGTTTTACAATTAACAAAATTACCCAAAGAAGCCCAAATTGCAAAAATGGAAAGCCTTATAGCCGAATTTAGTCTGGAGCATATCCGCACCAATCGTGGTGATTTACTTTCAGGAGGTGAACGCCGTCGTACAGAAATTGCCCGTTGCCTGGCTACTGATCCTAAATTTATCTTACTGGACGAACCTTTTGCCGGAGTTGACCCTGTAGCTGTTGAAGACATTCAAAGAATTGTAGCGCAATTAAAAAATAAAAATATCGGAATCTTAATTACCGATCACAACGTTCAGGAAACTTTAGCCATTACCGATAAAACTTATTTGATGTTTGAAGGTGGCATCTTAAAAGCCGGAAAACCGGAAGAATTAGTAGAAGACGAAATGGTACGCAGAGTGTATTTAGGACAAAATTTCGAACTGAGAAAAAAGAAATTAGAATTTTAATTAAAAAGCAGTCTGCAGAATTTAAATAGCAGCATATAAAAATTAGATTTTAGACTCGATGTTTAATGGTCTTAATCTGAAATCTGAAATCTGAAACTACTCTTTGGTAATAAACTGCAATTGCTGTAAATCGCCATTAAAAATATTGACATCCACATTCCCATTGATACCGGAAACAGTGGCTTTTTCAGTAAATTGCCAGAACAACCAGTCTTCGTCTAATTTCTCTCTGTAAAAATTATAATTAGCAATCCAAAACAAATAATCTGAGAATTCTTCTTTCAGAAAATCATCATAATAGCGTTCCCCTGTATAGATTATCGGTTTTACTTTATAATGCTCCTCTATTTTATTTAACCAGCGTCTGAGTCCTATTTTTAAACGACCGACAGATTGATTTTTAGGCAATTGTTCGATATCGAGAACCGGTGGCAAATCCCCTTTTTGCAAAGTGACGTTTTTTATAAAAAGTTCGGCTTGTTCAATTGAATTTTCATTGGGACGATAATAATGATAAGCACCCCGAATCAGCTTATTTTCTTTGGCCTTGAGCCAATTCTCCTTAAATCTTTTGTCCAGCCTGTCATCACCCACAGTAGCTCTGATAAAAACAAACGAAATTTTATAGTCATTGTCTAAAGTTTCTACTGCATCCCATTCAATATCGCCCTGATATTCTGAAACATCAATCCCAATAGCTTTGGCTTCATTTTTTTCTAAAACCTGATAATTACGTACATCTGAAAGTTTTTTAGCTCTGGCTTCTTTGTCTAAAACTTTATCGGTTTTAAAACTGAAATAATAAGCTAATCCATCTCTGTAATGGTAAACTGTACCCAAAAAAAGAGCTATAAAAAAAACAATAACACCTGTTTTAATTGTCTTTTTCAATACTACTGAAGACTTCTTCTTCGGCTTTCTGTATGTCGTAGTGCGACGTCTGTTATTTTGTTTTGCCATCTAACGAAAACCTATTATTCACAACAGATAAAAACACATAACTGATAATAACAAGTGGAACTCCCGCGTATTGAAAAAAGAATACTAATAATACCGAAAGTGCTAAAAACACTATTTGAAGCAGGTTATCTTTGAAAGTAAATTTTTTAATTTTTAATGAAAACAACGGAATCTCAGCATTTAGAATATAAGCGCTAAAAGCCGTAATGAGCAGCAACACCCACTGGCTGCTAAGCAATTCTAATACAAATAACGAATCAGAATAGCTTACCACTAATGGCAGACTCAATACAAACAATGAATTAGCCGGAGTTGGCAAACCAATAAACGATTCGGTCTGACGAGTATCAATATTAAAAAAAGCCAAACGATAACAGGAACCCAGCGTAATTACAAAACCTAAAAAAGGAAAAACAGAACTGCTTGAAATTTCGTGCTGACTGTTTTCCAGTAAAAAATACATCACATAACCCGGAACCACACCGCTGGTTACCATATCTGCTAAGGAATCCAACTGCAATCCTAATTCTCCGGTAACTTTAAACAAACGTGCAAAAAAACCATCAAAAAAATCAAAGAAAATCCCTAAAAAAACAAAAAAAAAGGCGACTTCAAACTCTTGTTTACTCACAAAAACCATCGCAATACAACCACAAAAAAGATTTAGCAACGTAATAGTGTTCGGGATGTGTTTTTTAATATTCATTTTAATTTGCTTTATTAAGTATAGCTACAAATTTAATACAATACATTTTGTTATTTCCAATTCCTTATTTTTTCTTCAACATCATTTTCAACAACCGATTTATTATTCATTATTTAAAATAACAAAGAAGCCAGCTCGTTAAAAAATGATACTTTTGAAAAAAAATAGTAACGACATTTATTATGGCACACATTCCCTTTTTAAAAAAAACAACCCTATTACTATTCTTTCTTAGCTTTGTCAATGCAGTCAGCGCACAAAATATTCAATTATCCGGAGAAGCCACTGCTAGTGTCATTACCTGTGGGACCGGAAACGAATCTTATTCTCTTTTCGGGCATACCGCTATTCGGATTAAAGACTCTGTTAATTTTGTAGATGCTGTTTATAATTATGGTGCTTTTGATTTTAGCACGCCTAATTTCGTTCCTAAATTTGCCAAAGGAGATCTGCAATATTTCGCAGTTGTTAACCGCTACACTGACTTTATCAGTCAGTATGCTTATGACAGGCGTTCGGTTGAGGAACAGGAATTACAGATTCCTCTGGAACTGAAACAACAGCTATTTGAAAACCTAAACACTTCTTTAGCCTCAGGGGAGAGTCATTATACCTATAAATTTATTGATAAAAACTGTACTTCAATGGTAGTTGATCTCATCAATAAAACACTGGGCAACATCGTAATTACAAAAAAAACAGATACTGAACTTACATACAGAACCATTTTATATCCTTACTTTAACCATCATTTTTACGAAAAATTAGGTACAAGTATTATTTTTGGAACCAAGGTAGACGAGCCCGGTACTAAATTATTTTTACCGATAGAACTGCAGAAGAGTTTAGCGGTAACCACCTATAAAAACAAGGCGTTAGCACCGGAAAACAAAACTATTTTGAACTTTGAGCCTTCCCATCCGTTTTCCTGGTGGAACAATATTTATACATACCTTATTTTTACAGCTTTATTAGTAATTCTGAATAAAAGAATGATACACCTGAGTTTTTTTACCATAATGGGATTCCTTGGATTATTCTTTATTTTTATGGGATTCTATTCTAATCACTTAGAACTCGCTAACAATTATAATGTACTATTGTTTAATCCCGCTTTATTAGTTTTGGCTGTGTTTTACAGCTTAAAAAATAAAGTATGGAGCTATAGACTGGCAGTATTTAATCTTATTTCAATTGGAATATATGTAGTGATTTTACTCAATAAAGTGCACTTATTTATTGTACTGCCATTAGTAGTCACTTCTGTTTATTTTTTGATACAACTGATACTAAAAAAGAGAGCTGTTCCAAAAATTAAATAATATAATCAACTAAATAATTTTATTGTCCTCTGTAAAATAAAACGGTAGTTATTGTCTTCAGTGTAATACTAAAATCCAGGTAAAAACTGCGGTGTTTAATATAATACAAATCATACTGGAGTTTGATTAAACTTTCTTCAATAGATTCTCCGTAACTGTAATTTACCTGTGCCCATCCGGTAAGACCGGGTTTAATAACGTGTCTTGTTTCATAAAAGGGCATTCTTGCTGCAATTTCTTTTACAAAGAAAGGACGTTCCGGACGTGGTCCTATCACAGCCATATCTCCTTTTATAATGTTTACAAACTGCGGAAATTCGTCCATTCTGGTTTTTCTCATAAACTTGCCAAATGCGGTAATTCTGCTGTCATTACAAGTAGCAAAAACTGCTTTCTCAGCCTCTGCATTTTCAATCATGGTACGAAACTTTAATATTTTAAATACCTTCCCGTCTTTCCCTACTCTTTCCTGCGAATAAAACAAACTTCCTCTGTTTTCAAAAGCATTTATAACAAAAATAAAAGGAATCAGTATCAGTGTGATGAACAAGCCCACAACCGAAAGCATGATTTCCAGAATCCGTACTATTGCCAAATACAGGCGGTTTTGATTGCTACGGCTAAAAGGGAAAAACCGATAAAAATCCCGTTCTGCATATTGCACAGGAATACGCTGGGTTTTTGACTCATACACCTGTGAATATTCTCTGATTACTTTTCCTGACTGTAATAATTTCAACAATTGCTGGTACAGCTCAGTGGTAATATTTTCCGGTTTCTGAGTACCAATTACAATTTCAGTAATATGCTTTTCTTTTACGTAACAAAGTAAATCTTTCGTTTGTACAGCTTCGACGTACGAATGAAAGCCCTCTTTGCTACTCGGATAATCATTCACATACGCTATAATTTTATAGTGCGGATCAATATTTTCAAGTCCCAGAATAAGTTCTTCGAGCTGATTGTTGTCACAAACTAATAAAGCATTCTGAAAAAACCTTCGAGATGCCAGAAACCGAACATAGAACACTCTCCATACCAGCAATGAAAAGAAAAAAACCAGTAAAAATGTCAAAATCTGAAGCCGGTTAGAGGGCAATTGAGGAGCATAAACAGGAGTCAGCAAATACGCCAGTACGGTAATGGTTACCGTAAGAATAGTACTTCTTATAATCTGGTATTCATTACTGGATACCTGCAGATTGTAAAACTCTAATATTGTACCAATTACTTTTAAATAAAATACAAGAACTATCAGGTAAATCAGATTAGAGACTGCTGCTTTTAAGTATGCCAAATCAAAAAAGTACCCGAAACTATATAAAGCTATGACAACAGCGCATACATCTACAAGGTGCAGAATTGCTTTCCTTTCGGAAATCTCAAAATGTATTTTATCCTGTAACATTCTTTTTTGTCGGCAATATAGTTCTTATCTGTAAAATTGTCAACTCAGATGAACTTTAAAATATAATTTCTGTACCAGTTTACAAACTATCTGCTCAGACATGATAACATATCCTATTAATGACTTTAAATTCAGTTTAAATACTATCTGAAAAATAAAATAAGATATTTACACTATTTTAGTTCTGCTTTCAACCGGTTTAATTTGTATATCCAGTAACGTTAAAGCGTACACAAAGGCCGGAGCAGCGAGCCGCATAGCAGCATGATTAATGGTTAGCAGCCAAAAAACATAAAAGGAGAAAAAATAAATATTCTGGTAATTATTTAAATACAGTACCACAGGAGTTATAAACAAAATTAATAAAATCAATACGCCAAACATACCGTGTTCCGCTAATAATCTCGTAATTTCGTTATGAGAAGCCACTTCCTGTCCGATTTCCTGCTCTCTAAATATTTTTCCTAAACCAATACCTACTCCCATTACAGGATTTTCTTTAAAGAGTTCGATTTCTGTTCCCATTACCGCTTCACGTCCTCCCAGACGGTCTTCTTTCTCCCTGCCGGCAGCATCCTGATTGGCATATCTCTTATTAATCAGTCCGCTGGTCTGAACTACACTATAGCTCCAGACACTAAAAACCAAAATACTGCTTAATACTACAATCCATTTCAGTTTTCTTTTTCCTGAAGAATTACTCAACAAATAGGCTGCTATAATTATAAAAACAATCATCGCAAAGCCCGTAATTACTCCTCCTCTGGAAAAAGTAACAATAGCTCTGTAGCTTGTTAAAACAAAAAGAAAACCGTTTAAAGCTATAGTTATTTTTGATTTGGACATAAAAACCAACTGGCAGAAAAAGACAAACATCCCCAGCCCCAAAATGGTAGCCACCTGATTAGGACCAAAACCTCCCGAGGTGGCAAAATTAGACTGGGTTCCGGTTACTACATCCTGTACACTGGGATTATACAACAGCAAATATACCAGCGTAGCAATAACAGGTATTCCAAAAAACACTATAATATTTTGCAGCTGTGTGAATGAAAGCTTTCTTTTATAGCAATACAACGCACACAATCCCAGACAGACCGGTCCCGAAATATTAAATGTAATCGCTTTACGCACTTCCAAATCAATTATCTGCGTACTCATTGTCATTAAAACTGAGGGGACTAACAACAGAAAATACAACCAGTATATGATACTGTTCTTTGAGAAACCACTTAACACAAAACCCAACAGCATTAGCAGCGAAACCACAGTCTTGACGTATTCGTAATTTAAATTACCACCTGTCATTCTGATAAAAACCTCTGCACCTACCAGATAAGCAACAACATACAAAACTTCATTATTTCTGTTATTAGCAGCAATAACATAATAACCGCCAAAAGCTGCCACCAGCAACGGATATATTTTAGATAAAAACGGAATATAAAAAAGAATAAACGCCAGACCTACATGGAACAGCGCCAGATTGATATAATTGATTTCTGATTTATTCATTTGTAATTGTTATTCTAATCCAATGCCTGTATTTTACCATCACCGCAGTAGCCGAAAAATGGTGCATCACCCGCTGCTGCAGCTGATCAGCAAAACTTTCCCTTAGCATTTTATTATCTATCAGTTCCACTACGCTGTTGTAAAACAACATAGCATTATTTGGCTGCACCAGAAAACCATTGTTCTTATCTTGCAATACAGCAGCAACTTCTCCAACATTGGTCATCACTACCGCTTTTCTATGCAAACCATATTCTAACAGTGCTACCGGCAAGCCCTCCGAATCTGAAGTTAAAATTCCTATTTCTGCCTGTTCTAAAACTCCTGAAATATCCGGACAGGAATCGTATAAAAAAACCTGATTTTCTAACTGCTTTTCTTTAATTCCATCCTTTAACCTTTGTGCATAGTCATCCTTAAAATTTTTACCTGTCAGATGAACAGTCCATTCCGGATGTGATTCTTTTAATTTAGCAGCCACTTCCAAAAGCAAAAAATGATTCTTTTGGGGACGCAAATTAGCCAGACAAACAATACGCTTTCCATGCTGTCCTTTCAAAACAGTCTGTCGGTGTGTTTCATTTCCAATTACAGCGAAATTAGGTAAATATATTGCATTTTTAAAATGCAATTGCTGCTGTGCCCAAACTTGAAGTTTTTCGTTTACTGTGATTATACCCGTAAAAAAATACTTAGCCAGCCATAAAATAGCTTTAGGTCTTTTTATTAAAAACTCACTGTTTCCGTAATGGTCATGCCAGATTATCTTAATGGCTGGTAATGTCAATTTGATTAAAACAGCTAAAAAGAAAGAAGAACTGTGTGCCTGAATGATTTGTATTCGGTGTTTCTTCACGTACTTTCTGAGTGTAAATACTGCTTTTATATCCAGCGTGCTTTTTTTGTTTAAAAACAGATAATTTGTTTTATTACTTATTTGCTTTTTTAAAATCCCTTCTTTGCGGGTAGCCACTATGGCAGAAAATTCAATTTCTTCCGCAAGAACATTGGCATAATTTACCGCCATGCGTTCGGCACCACCTGCTTCTAAGGAATCTATCAATTGCACTACTCTCATTGTTGCAGTAATTTTTGGATTTCTGCTTCAAAATAATCTAAGGTATATTTTTGTGACCATTGCTGTGCTGCCTTACTTTTCTTTTCAAAAACTGAAGGATTATTAATTAAATCATTAATAGCAGACGCATCTTTTTCAACCTCCATTTGAAGTAAAACGCCCCGTTTTCCCTGTGCTAACATATCCGGAATACAGGAAACGGCAGTTGCCAGCGGTACACAACCCCAGAACATTCCTTCGGCAATGGCTTTTGGCCAGCCTTCACTTTTGGAGGGCAGAACGACAAAATGACTTTGCTGACAGGCTTTTTTAATTATCTTCTGACTTTGATTCCCGTGTAAAATCACATGTTCTTTTAAATTACTGACTTCCACATATTTTTCTATATCCCGCCTTAGTTTTCCTTCTCCATAAATATCTAAAAGTATGTTGGGAATGCTTTCTTTTATTTGTTCCAATAGCTGAATGGCATATATCGGATTTTTACCTTCCACTAAAGTCCCTGCAAACAGCAGTCTGATTGTTTCTCCGGAATGTACTGTTTTTTGAATGGCTTGCTTTTCAGTTTCCGAATAGGTTGCTGTAAAAAAGGGCCGGATATTCTCCGATTGATTCTTCCAGTTTCCATATACTAACACCTGCATTCTACGGGTTAAAAAAGTATTGTTTAAAATCCATTTTTGCAGCCGGTAAGTCCACGGTTGTTTTGCTTCAGGATCCCAATTGCCTGCATATTTTGCTGATTTGGTTTTGAACGGAAATCCTATTTGCAGTATGCAGCCCAGTAATCCCATATTACCGGGGCAACGCAAATGGATATGATCGGCCTGCTGCATCGCTTTTATTATTCTTATCAGCACCAGCGGCAGTACCAGCATGGTTTTTAAAATCTTTATGAAGGAGGTTAATGCAATGGCAGGTACTTTAAAAAAAATAATGTCCGGATGTTCATAAGGGATGTCAATAGTGCCTTTTTTTTCTGTGCTAATTGGCGCGACAACAGTACACTGAGGTGCATTTTTCAACCAGAGGTTCATTTCCCGGACATAGGGTGCATACGCATAATATCTGCTTTGCTCTTTATAGTGCGGAACATGTGTAACAATTAACAATTTCATGTTTGTAGGTAGTCTTATGACCGATAGCTGTAATTGGTTCGATGATTAACAGTATCGCAAATATACCTATAAAACTTTAGTTTAACTATGCTGCAGCGGTACACTGCTATATCTATAAAATCCTCCTTAAAAAAACATTCCTTTTACACACCGTAATGTCTCTTAGAGAAGTTGGGAGTTGTGAATCGTGAATCGGGAGTTGTGAGTTGTGGATTGGGAGGAATTCAGGAGTTTTTTCTTACTGCTGACCTAAAGCTTTTTTCTTTTCCCGATCTAAAGGTAGATTTCTTTTTTACCCCTGTTACTAAAGGGAAAAAGAAATCAGAACGTTAGTGTTAATCTAGAACGTTGGGGATTCTAGGTAAGGGACTCCTTCAGTTGTTATTTACTGTAACAAACCAATCCAATACAACTAATGCCTTAAAATTTTTTTGATTACAGCTTCGGGAGCTAGGTATTCCTCAAAGTATTCTCTGCCTGCAATTTGTATTTGTTTCTTTAAATTTTCATCTGTGATCAGTTCATCAATTGCTTTTTGTATTGTTTCTTTATTATTTGCATAAATCAGATGTTCATAATTCAATAAATCTGCGGGTAGTTCATTAAAATGTGGTGTTGTAATTATTGCTTTTCCTAAAGCTAAAAATTCAGCTAATTTCCATCCATGACATGAAAGTACTGCAGGAGTATTAAAAACAATTGCAGATTTTTTTATTTTCTTTACATACACTTTTAATGGAATTTTTGCTGAAGTTACCAAATTATCATACCCTAAATTATTTCCATCTGTTCTTGATGCAAAGCCTCCTTCAAAAACAACTTTTCGATTCTCCTTACAGCATTCAATAAATAAGGCTCTATAATCATTAGTATCTTTTTCTTTCCTCCAAATACTACTTATAAAAAAAACTTCATTTTTTGATGAAACTTCAGGATAGTATTTACTTATATACAATCTCTTATACTGTCTCCAATAATTAGCAACAAAGTCTCTTTTATTGGAAATATGTGTTTTAAACTTATAAAAATTTACTCCCATATAGAAAAGGGTCTTGAAAAGATTCCAAATTTTAATCCCAAATCCCGGTCCAATCGAAATAATTTTTTTCGCCATTTCACCATGCTGCCATACTGTTTTATCATAGTTAATTTTTCCGTAAACATCACACCACTGTAAATTCATTAAATCAATTTCATTTGAGTCCCCAGAATCAATAATAATTTTTTTTACAGAATTAGTGTTCTCAATAATAACTGCAAAAGTGCCCTGCTTAAAGAGCGGAAATTTAGAAATATTAAAATTAACTTTTCCAATCACCTCATTCAATCCCTTAATATAATAGGCATCATAAAATACATTACATAAGCCATATACGTATACTTTTGATTTCATCATTATTTTCCTGATTTATTAAACAACAGACTTCCCCATGCTGAAAATCTTCCTACAGACTCTGTAAAAGCTGCTTTTTTATCTTTGGCTGTCAGCATATTTGACAATCTGATCAGCGCTAATAATAGGGTTATCGCATGCCATTTTAATTTGTCTTTTAAGTTAGGATTGGGATTTTTTACTCTCCATACATACCAGCCGTTTCTCACTACCATTTTACCATAATGATACTGATTGGGTCTGCCGGAAGCTGCATGAAAATGATTCAGCTGAGCAGCTGTATTGACATATAATTTTCCTTTTTTAGCTAAGCGTAAACAAAAATCAGCGTCTTCATACAGGCCGTAACCTTCAAAATAAGTTGAAAACCGGGTTGAATCAAATACTTTTTTTCTAAACGAAGAAACACCTCCCATTAGCAGTTCTGCTTCGTATAGTTTGTTACTGGGAGGTAAAAAACCAATACTTCGTCCATGAGAAAATAATGGCGAAAAACCCGGCGGACAATCACTATCCAATCCCAGTTTTTTTCTTAAAATGAACCGGCTGCCGTCTTTGCGTTTCCAGCTATCAAAACAGAATTCATTAATCTTCGGTATATAATTATTCGTAACTTTTTCCCATTTGGTTTCATTAGCGATATAACCTCCAACACCTAAAGCTTCGGGGAATTTCTGATAAACCTTAAGTAACTCTTCAAAATAATTTGTTTCTAAAACTGTATCATCATCTAAAAAACAAACAATTGCGGAATTATTATCTGTTTTGCTAATTCCAAAATTTCTTTGCCTCGTTAATCCTCTATCCGCATAAGAAACTAAAAAATATTTTAGGTTTTTAAACGGATAATTTTTGAGTATTGCTTGGGTTTCCTTATTTAAGGAACCATCAACTATTAGTATTTCATCGGGATAAAGTGTTTGTCTATTAACTGACTGCAGCAGTTTCAGTAGCGGCAGCGGACGCATGTAGGTACAAATAATTAGTGTAAATTTCATGGTTTACTCATCAGATAGTTTGCCCAATATATACTCTGTTTCCATTCTTTTTTAAAATTAAAAAAGTAAATCAACGGATTTTTAATTGATTGTGCACTGTAATATTTAATAAACAAGGTCGTTTTATACCCTTTTTGCTGTTCTTTAGTATGATGTAATAACTGATACAACATGACTGTAGGTGAAGGTTTGGGTTTGATTTTATCCTGATTCCATATTAAATCGGTTTTTGTTCTAAACCCTCCCATTGGTGCTTTTAGATGCAAAATTTGTGGATTTGGAAAATACAGAATATCATTACCAGTATTCCTAATTTGCATTCCAAAATCAGAATCTTCTCCAAATCCAAATTCATATCTTTTATCAAATTGAATATTTTTTATAACATTCGATTTAACAATACTGCATCCTGAGCCAAAGGCATTCCATTGTATCACTCTATTATTAATCATTTTTTGATTTGTTCGTACACAATTTAAACTTACCACTTTGTTTCTATATTTTAATATTAAATCAAATGCCTCTTCAATACAAAAGGAAGAAAATCTAATATCGTCATCTGCCAAAAATACCCATTCGCTTTCTACTTCGGCTAAAGCTCGATTTCGGGCATTGCAAGCACCTGCCTGGTGGGTAAAAATATGTTTGATCACAAACGGCCAGCTTTCTGTTGTAAGATAATCCAATTCGGAAATGCTTTCTTCCAACGGGTTTTGCTCCACAATAATTACTTTATGGGGCAAATGTGTTTGTTGTGCCAAGTCTTTTAAAACATCATAGAGGTATTGTTTTCTTCCTATAGTTGGAATAATAACATCTATTTTTTCTGAGTTTAAATCATCCGCTGACGAAACATTCACTTCAATCTTGTCCAGTTTTATCAAATAATCATTCCTTTTTTTAAAAAAAAGACTGTAGACTAAAGCCAGTAAAGGAAACTTTAATTCATAAATCATCAGATTTAAAAATAATAAAAATACCCATCTTGTTTTATAATGCTGCTTTACAAATTTAAAAAGAGTATAATCTGAAGGTTTTCTTTCGCTTAAAAAACTATGATTTTTTAACAATTCAGGTTCGGAGTAACATAGTAAACCTAGCGGCATACTAATTTTAGCTATTGAATTCAAATAATAATCAAAATTAGCCTGCTGTTTTATTTGGTTATCAATTGCCATTAAAACATCGGAATGTATTATTCCTACTGAGCTACTCATTTGCCAGGTTGGGTATCTTACTTTCTTATTTATCTTTATGAAAGGAGATTCTTCAACATAACCAATTCTATTTCCTAAAAAATTTACAGCATCGGGATTATAAGAGAGCATCATTTTATCATGATAAAAGACAGTATCTATTTTATCTAAATTCAATGCCTCACTATACTTTTGATGGCACCAAACAATTTTGCACTGAGAATATTTTTTAGCCAGCTCCATTAATACAAAAGCGATTGACGCCTTGTTATTGAAAGGGATTATTTCATTATTCTCCGAAATAATTTTTACTACCTTTTTATTGTCATGGTATATTAGTATCACAATTAAACTATTATCGATTTATAAAACTCAATATTTTTTTTTGCTATTATTTTTATATCAAATTGTTTTTCTACTTTTTCTCTGGCTAATTTTCCTGTATCTAAACATAACCTTTCATCATTTAAACAGGCAGCTATTTTTTCAGCATACAGTTCGTGTTCTTTAGGGTTAACTAAAAAACCATTTACTTCATCATCAATCATTTCTTTAGCCCAGCCAATGCTGGATGCTACAATAGGTTTTTCCAATGCCATTGCTTCGAGCCAGGAAACCGGAAATGCTTCTGCAAATGAAGGAAAAACACAAACCGTTGCTTTGAGAATCTGTTGTTTTATTTCATCATAAGGTACGCTGCCCAAGTATTCGACATTTTTTATTGCCTTTTCAGAAAAAAGCTGCTGCATCATGTTCCAAGTCGAAGGATTATCCGTTATAATATCGGGAACATCTCTGCCAATTAAAATTAAGCGGACATCCGGATTGCTCTCGACTACCTTATTAAAAATTAAAGGTAATTCTAAAAGTCCTTTTTTACGAATTAAACTTCCAAAATACAGTATGCTTTTGTCTGATTTTTGTACTGAGTCATCTGCTTTGAATAATCCGGCATCAATTGGATTGGGAATAATTTCGAATTCTTTGTGTACACCAAAAACTGTATTGGTTTGATCTGCCGTAAACCGGCTTACTGAAATTAATTTATCAGCCTGTTGCAAAGCTTTTTTTTCATGAAATTTATTTATCCATTTTACCGGACGATTGTCCAAATGACAAAAATAGGTGTCCGAACCGTTTAGTCTAATAATCAACGGGCATTTTTCAGGTTTAATAAAAGAGGTAATTCCTGTCCAATCAGGTGCTTCAACCATATCAATTTCTTTATTGGAGTACAATTGATTGATTATTCGTTGCAATTTTTTTCTTGTCAAAAACCAGGATAAGCCTTTGAACTTTACATTTTTTATTTGCTGTACCAGTATACCAGAATCCTCAAAATAAGCATCTTCTCTTTGTCCATACACCAATACCCGAACTGAAACTCCCTCTTCCAAGAGTCCGATTGCTAAATTTTTAATGCTTGTTCCTAATCCTCCTGAATTTCCGGTTTTTGTATGTGGATATTCGGGTGTTAAAAAGGCTATTTTCATACACTTTGTGAATTGTGAATTGTGAATTAACATTCACAATTCTATACTTTAAAAAAAATCTTTGATAATTCTGGCGGTAAATATTTTAGCACCATCGGCGTTCATGTGACCGCAGGAAGAAAAATACTTGTCTTCTGTTACTACATTTTCGTAATTATGAATTTCCGGATAGGCTTTTTTTACTTTATCGAAATAGTCCATTCCTTTGGTATTTTCACACATGGGTGTCATTACCGAAATCAAACGGATTTTATTGGTTTTACAAAGCTGCCTAATTTCTTCGTAGTATTTATTTTTTAATGGTTTTAACGTACTGATGTCATTTTTCATATTGCCTTTCTTATTATTATCCAAAGCATAAAAACCGCCATGCTCTAATAATTTTGATTTTTTATGAATTAAACTGAAAAACATTTCTCTAATACCAATTCTGGTTTCATATTTCACATAACGATAAAAAGGGATGTAATACAACTCCTTAAAACCGGCTTCCTTATAAAAATGATTTTTAATAATTTCTGAATCATGCAAATATGGTAAAAATCCAGCTGCTACACCTTCTGCCTGATGCTGATTTGATAAATTCAAATCGGTTTCAAGAATTATTGTATTTATTTTATATTGGCGTTCCAGCATCAGTTTTAATAGTAACGAAGCTTCAAATAAATGTCCGCCACTCATACCATAATTAAAGGTTTTTAATCCTTTATCTTCGAACATTTTCGATACAAAATGATTATTGGCTCTGGAGGAACCTAAAATAACGACATCGTAATTTCGAGATGCTGAATTGTAGACGTATTCTATTTTATTACGATTATTTGCCTGTAGATAAATAATAGTATAGATGTAGTCTAATACGACTGCTACCAGCAAGAGTGTAATTATTGTTTTTATGGTGAATAACAGAAATTGTTTCATTGAATATTATTCTTGTAAAATTTAAATTTGATTTTTATTTCGAGTAAAATTAAAATTTTATATCACTGGAAAATCTCGACTACGCTCGATTTGACAGATATATTTACATTTTAACATCTTGTGCAAGTTGGTAAATTATAATACTAAAAAAATCTCGACTGCGCTCGATTTGACAAAGTATATAATTTATCAATAACTCCAATACATTTAAAATAGATTAAAATCTACAGTGCTATCTATTTGAGAACTCGTAAAAAATCAAACTGATAACACAACTAGTGTCACGTCGAGCGCAGTCGAGACGCTTTATTCTAAATGTCGATCATCATCTGGCTTATATTTATGATGCGTTGCATTTCTACACTCTGATAAATTTTGTAAACTATCAAAATCTCCATCAATCAATGCTTGTTTTTTTGACCTACTCCATTTTTTTACCTTTTTCTCAAATTCAATAGCCTGATTAGGTTCTGTAAATTCCTGATAAAAAGTAAGCTCAACTGGTCTTCGGCTGTGTGTATAAGCTTCCGGATATTTTCCTTCATTATGCTCCATTAATCTCCTTTCAATATCTGATGTCACTCCTACATACAACGAATCATCATTACATTTTAAAATATACACATAATAGAATTTCATAATCATTGATTTAAATAATTATAATTTCAAAAAACCTAATCAACTAAACACATCTCAATTTACTTACTCCTGATTTCACTCGCCTCTCGACTGCGCTCGCCTCTCGACTGCGCTCTCCTCTCGACTGCGCTCGAGGTGACAAATATATTTATACTTTAACATTTTGTGCAAGTCGGCAAATTATAATACTAAAAAAATCTCGACTGTGCTCGATTTGACAAAACATATAATTTATTAATAACTCAAATAAATTCAAAAATTCATTAGAATGCAGACTGCACTCTATTTGATAATCGTATTAAAACTGAAAATATATAAATTCCTTATAATCTGAGTAAGTCCCTAATGCGATTATTGCAGCGATGCACAAAGCTAGTTTGAACGTTTGGTATTTTCCTGAAATGGGTTCAACTTTGGTACGATTGTTCCATTCGACAATAACAAATGGTATTATCATGATGATTAATTCGTAATTGTATCTCTCATTGGTTAAATACTGCGCTGTGAAATCTCCGTTTGTAAACATATTTCTGATGTACAAAATGGCATCTGTAATGGTTTTTGCTCTGAAAAAAATCCATGCCAGGCACGTTAAGCTGAAAGTTAACCCAATTTGTGCTATCGTTTTGAGCGTTTTCCAGCTTCGGTCTAAAACTACGGTATCCAGATTATTTCTGTTGGATTTGCTTAACAGTAAAGGTAAAAAATACAGCGCGTTGATGAATCCCCAGGCCACATAGGTCCAATTGGCTCCATGCCAAAAACCACTGACTAAAAAGATAATAAAAGTGTTTCTGATTTTCATCCAGAGTCCGCCCTTACTACCTCCTAACGGGATGTATAAATAATCCCGAAACCATGAGGATAATGAAATGTGCCAGCGTCGCCAGAATTCGGCTATGTCTCTGGAGAAATACGGATAGTTGAAATTTTTAAGCAAATCTATTCCGAAAAGTTTTGACATTCCTAATGCCATATCTGAATAACCGGAAAAATCGCCATAGATCTGGAACGCAAAATAAACGGAACCAACCAACAGTGACAGCGTATTCATCGACTCATAATGATCAAAAATGGCATTGGCATAGGTTGCACAGGTATCGGCAATTACTACTTTTTTGAATAATCCCCACAACATCTGATGCATTCCTTCTTTGGCTCTGCCAAAATTAAATTCCCTTTTTACTTTGACCTGAGGCAATAAATGCGTCGCTCTTTCAATAGGTCCCGCCACCAGAAGAGGAAAATAGCTTACAAATAATGAATAATCGACAAAATTGTATTCGGGTTTAATTCGCTTATAATAAATATCAATTACATACGACAGACCGTGAAAAGTATAGAATGAAATTCCGACAGGCAAAACGACATCGAGCAAAAACGGAGATGTTTTTAGACCAAAACCAGACATCATTTCGGCAAAAGAAGCGGCAAAGAAGTTGTAATATTTGAACATTCCCAGAAATCCCAGATTGATTCCGATACTTAACCAGAACCAAAATTTCCGGCTGTTTTCTTTTTTGCTCCTTTCGATTCGGATTCCGGTGTAATAATCTAAGAATGTGGAAAAAACCAATAAAAATAAAAACCGCCTATCCCAACAGGAATAAAAATAATAACTGGCCAGTATTAAAAGGGTGTTTTGTGTGGTTTTGTTTTTATTAAACACAAACCAGTACAGTACAAATACTAGGGGTAAAAAAATCGCAAAAGCGAAGGAGTTGAAGAACATTTTTCAGTTGTGAGTTGTGAGTTGTGAGTTGTGAGTCCCGATAGCTATCGGGATGAGTTGTGAGTGCAAAATTAAAAATTATTTATTCCCTAATTAACTCCCAATGGTTTTCTACCATTTTTTTTAATGAAAAAGAATTTTCAATTAATGTTCTGGTATTTATTTCTATTTTTTTATCCCCAAAATAAGTGCTTTGAATTATGTTTGTGAGTTCCTCTATGTTTTTAGCATTAACAATATAGCCGTTTATACCATCTGTTACAGCTTCTTGATTTCCTCCAACATTCGTTGTGATAACGGGTACATTTGCCGCAAGGCTTTCTAAAACAGACAAACTGAAACACTCCATGTGTGTGGGTTGCAATAGATAATCATAGTTACAATAAACCGATTTTAAATTAGAAGTACTTCCCTTAAAATTAAAACAAGTTGACAAATCTAAACTTATAACTAAATTTTGTAATTCTGTTTTATAAGGACCATCTCCATAAACATCAATCACTATTTCCTCCTTTATAGTTTCTGATAATAAAAAAACAGCATGGATTAAATCCTGAATTCCTTTGGATTCCCGAAGATGAGAAGCAGTTAAAAAACGTGGCTTAGTTTCACTTCTTTTTTGTCTTACCTGAATATCCTCTAATACAATCCCATTGTAAATAAGTTTAATCTTCTTCTTAATTTGAGTTCCAAAATCTTTGATGAGTTCTTCTTTTGTATAATTTGAAACTCCTATAAAAGTATTAATGTATCTGGAATATAATAGTCCCTTAATCCTTTTTTGTATTTTTTTCTTCAATGGATAGCCATTTAGAGGTCTGGGATTATGATCTACGGCAATAACTTTAGCAGTTGATATTTTACTTAATTTAGAATAAAAAGGAGTACACAATTCTAAAAAATGGGTAATAATATGCGAATATGCCGTGTGGTTTTTATTGTGAAAATCAATGAAAAAATGCTCTAATGATTGATAATTTGTACTCTTTATGTTTAGATTAGCATACTTACCATGTGTGGAAACATTGGGAAAAAACCAATCTACCTGAATATTATTTTCTTTACATTTTTCGTCAAATGCCCAAAAAAAATAATCCATACCTCCTACTCGTTCCGGAAGTAATTCATAATCACAAAGAATAGCTATTTTATTTTTACTTATGCCCATTGTAACAAAGTTTGAGCGATTCTTTTTCCTGTATTGAGTAACGGTTTACTTAGCTGTAATTGTAGCAATTGCTTTCTGTTTTCTGAATCTAAATTTGGATTCTCTAAATATTGATTTATTGCTGTAATCAATTCTTCCTGATCTTTCACTATTTTAGTTGCCTTACTATTGACAACATTTACAATATGAGCGTAGTTTAAAAACCGCTGATCATTGTATAATCCGTTTTCAGGATTTCCAAAAACGGTATTAATTACAGGTTTATCAAATACCATAAAATCCAAACTCATGGTGGATAACATATTAATGTTTAAATCTGAAAATTCTAACAGACCTCTTAAATCCTTCACATCTTCAACCGATGGAATACGTTGCGACCAAACTTCCTGATGCCCTGTGCGTGATAATGTCCATCGGGGATAATTCCATTTTATAAATGGGAAACGTTCTACAAATGAAGCAAAGCGAACAGGATCCTCTGCAGGAGAGGTTCTAACAATAAAATTGACATGCTCTATTTGTTGATTTATAATAGCATTGGCAATTGTTGTAATATATAATTCATCATTTTTACTGGTAGAACTATCCCCACAACTAAAACAAATCGTTTTTAAAGAAGTGTCTAAATTAAATTTTGCTACAAATTCCTCCTTAACAACCTCATATCTTTTTAAAACATAGGGTTCAAATTGGGGTGTACCCACTACCTTAATATTTTGGTTTTTAACTGATGTATAAAACTGTTGCAGTTCGGTTTTCATTAAATCACTCCATACCAGATAATAATCAAAATTAGCTGCCATTCTGCCTTTGGAAGCCAGATTATCCCATGAAAAAATAAACGAAGCTGTTTTAATTTTTAACTTTTCTGCCTGATATACTAAAGGGGCTATAAAAGGCGGACGCTGGTGGGTGAAAAACAATATGTCAAAATTATGCTCTTCTAAAATTTTCTTATATCCTGTAGTAACCGGATTGTTTTTAAAGGTTTTCTGCTGCCAGGAATTGAATGTTTGAATCCATTTTTCTGAACGTAAAACAGAAGTCAGTTTAAAAATGAAACGTGTAGCATAACCTCTGGGCGTTTTTAATTTAGAATGATTGATACGCAAACTATCCTGAATTCCAAAATTATTTTTTTGATGTAATTTTAAATGAGCTACTTCTTTGGCTTTCCTAAAAAACCAGGTAGGAAATTTTTCTTCAAAAACTTCGAGTTCCTGTATTCTGGATTTGGTGACATAACCGGTATATACTTCTTGGGGCAAACAAGATAAAATTACTACCTCATCAAATATATTCTCTGCCTCTACTAAAAAATCACTCCAAATAAAGTTTCGAAAACCTACTCCATCTGTGATTACTACGCCAAGTTTTTTCATTATAATTTGTTTTATTAAACCCTTTCAGAGTTTTGAACTCTGAAAGGGTTTTGAACTCTAATCTAACAATAGTTCTACAATGTTTTCCAAATTTTGTTTTTCTTGATGATAGCTAATAAAAGCTTCTTTACTACCATAAATTTCAATAATATCTTCTCTCTTTAATCTGGTAGGTTTATTGGACAGGACCGTTTCGTAAGAAGACCATGGGTATTCAATACTATTTTTCACAAAACCATGATGAATGGGATTATTATGAATATAATAAATTAAATTCTTTAAATATTTTTCCGAATCAACCCGTTTTCTTTCAAATGGTTTTTCAAACAAACTGCCCGTCCGATTGTATTTTTTATTAATAGCCTGTGTATAAGCATTAAAAAGATGTCCGAACTGTTTTGATGCATCTAAAATTTTAGGTTTTTCTACTGTCGAAAATTCTAAAGCTTCTTTTTTTATTTCATTCTCAGAGCGAATATAAACTAAAAAATGGAAGTGATTTTTCATCAAACACCAGGCATAGGTCTCAGCGATTGGATAAATGTATTGTTGATATAACTTTAAGAAATACTCGTAATTACCCTTATCAAAAAAAACAGCAATACCATTATTCCCACGATTATAAATATGATAATAATTTCCCGGAACTAAAGGTTGTTTTTGGTAATTATCGTTTTTCATAGATAACGGTTTTTAGTTATTTTTTATTTTTAAACCCTTTCAGAGTTTTGAACTCTGAAAGGGTATGAACTCTGAAAGGGTTAGAGAAAGAGTTTACAGCTTATTACGAATCTCTAAACTGTTTCTGATGATTAATTTCCCAAAGATCTCTATTTTGAATTGCTTTAAAAAATAATTGTGTGCTATTACCGCTTCCGAAATTTGAGATTATGGTTTGCATGTTATGAGAGTCTATTCTGTTTAATGCTCCTGAAATACTTTCTTTAGTATAATCTACATTGACAATATCGGCGTTTACAGCTCTGTTTTTCTGGCGTGAACCTATATTTATAATTGGAATTCCATAATAGGGTGCTTCTCGAATTCCAGCACTACTGTTGCCTATAATAAATTGGCTATTTTTTAATAATGTTAAAAAGTATTCGAAACGAAGCGATGGAATAATTCTAAATCTTGGATTTTCTTTTAATTTTTGGTAAGCATCAATAATGTACTGACTACCTAAATCATTATTAGGAAATATAACTATATAATTATGAGTATCTTCTAACAATGCTGAAACAAAATTTTTAGTATATAATTTCATATCACTTGCTTCGGTAGTCACTGGGTGAAATAGAACAATAGCAAAATCCTCAAAATTGATTTCATAGTACTTTTTCACAGTCTCTAAATCGGGTAAATTATCTGAAAACATGATATCAATATCCGGAGAGCCAATAGTATAAATTGATTCTTTGATTTCGCCCATTTGAACCAGGCGTTTTGCTGCTTCCTCATTGGATACAAAATGAATATGACTTAATTTGGAAACACTGTGCCGAATCAATTCATCCACTGTTCCTGATAATTCTCCTCCTTCAATATGGGCTACCAAAATATTATTTAACGAACCTACAATTGCTCCTGCCAGGGTTTCCAATCGATCACCGTGTACTACAATCATATCAGGATTACTACTTTTACAATAATTTGACAGCCCTTCAATGGTTTTGGCTAATGTCAAATCCATGGTGGTTTCATGGGTATGATTTTCAAAAGTATAAACATTTTTAAAATTACAACGTTCAATTTCAATCAACGTATAACCATATTCTTTCTGCAAATGCATTCCTGTTACAAAAACACAGGCTTCAAAATATGGATTCTCATCCACAATTGAAATCAAAGATTTTATTTTACCAAAATCAGCACGAGTGCCAGTTAGGAATAGGATTTTTTTCATTTTAATTTTTTGTTCTTTGGTCATTTATTCGCAATTTACTTCAGTTCCCCTCTTGAGAGGGGTTAGGGGTGTGTTTTTCGAATTCTTGAATGTAAAACTCGATCGCCCTGATTACATTTTCCATATCTTTCAATACTTCATAATCTGAAAACCGAAGTACTAAAATCCCCAATTCGTTCATTCTTTTTTCTTTAATGGAGTCTTTCTGCTGGATTTCTAGAAATTCATGCGAGTATCCATCGACTTCAATTCCTAACATTAATTCTTGACAAAAAAAATCTAAGATGTAATTATCAATTGGTTTTTGTCGGTGAAAATCATATCCATACATTTGTTTTCCTTTTACTTTTAACCAAAGAATAATTTCGGCTTTTGTAGAATTGTTGCGCAGATCACGTGCTAATTCTTTTAATTTAGAATTGTAAGGAATGATTTTTCTTTTCATAACTTTTTTTTATTTTAACTTTAAAGGAACACACCCCTAACCCCTCTCAAGAGGGGAATACATCTGTAGATGCGATGGAGTTTTTATCAAAAAAATATTCTTGAACTATTCAAAATCAAAAAAATCTAATTGTTCATCACTATCAATATTCCTAGTAGCTGTTTTCCCTAGTATATCAGTATACTGTTCTGCTAAAATTGCTCCTGTTCCTGGGCGTTTGACCCAAATATTTTCTTTAGTCAATAGTTCCCCTTTTTTAATTGATTGAATACTGCATACTGTTGCAAAAGCAAAATCTATGGTGACTTGTTCTTCTAAAGCTGGTTTTTTTGTTCCGCCCCTCATTAGGGCAATTTCTGCACTTGAATTAATTAATTCCTGACAGGTCTTTTCATCCATACTACATACAATATCCGGACCGGTTCTTTCCATCGTATCGGTAAAATGGCGTTCTAAAATACTGGCGCCTAAAGCCACTGCGCCTAAACAGGCATTGTTATTCAATGTATGGTCAGACAAACCAAACACTTTATCAGGAAAAGCCTGATGTAATTGGGTCATTGCTCCAAAACGCACTAAGTGAATTGGTGTTGGATAAAGATTAGTCGTATGCAATAATGCTACAGGGACATTATGCTTATCAAAAATAGCTACTGCCTTTTGAACACTTTCAATGGTATTCATTCCTGTACTCAAAATAACGGGTTTCCCAAAAGAGGCAATATGCTCTAATAAAGGATAATTATTGCATTCTCCTGAACCAATTTTGTATGCCGGAATATTAAACTTCTTCAATCTTTCCGCTGCCGCACGGGAAAAGGGCGTAGATATAAAAATCATTCCTTTACTTTGCACATAATTTTTCAATTCTAATTCATCCTCTTCATTTAGCGCACAACGTTCCATAATTTCGTAAATAGAAACATCTGCATTTCCTGGAATCACTTTTTTAGCGGCTCCGCTCATCTCGTCTTCGACAATATGAGTTTGATGTTTGACTACCTCAACACCTGCTCTATGCGCTGCATCGACCATTTGTTTAGCTACTTTTAAAGAACCTTCGTGATTGATTCCAATTTCGGCAATGACTAATGGTGGATAATCGAGACCTATTTTTCTGCCTGCTATTTCTATATGTGGGTTCATTTTTATAAATTGAAAAACTAAATGATTTAAAGATTTAAAAATTGATAAGCCTAATCTTTAAATTTCTCTAATAAATATTCTGCATAATCTAAATCGTCTTGTGTATCAATATCGACCTTAGCAAAAATATGATTTACTTCGAATGGAAAAGCCTTTTCTGAAATAATAATATCTTCTAAAATTAACGATGCTTTAGTGATGTATAACAATCCATTTTCAAAATACAAAGGTTCAATATCCTGGCTTCTTTGACCAATGGTATAATTAAAAGGTACAAATAGATTGTTATTGATTTTACCTAATTTTTGTTCGGAACGACTTACGGTAAACAGACTATCGTAATTATCTTTTTGATATATTTCAAAAGCTTCTTTTAAAAGATTTTCTGATCGAAGTGGATTTGTAGGTTGTAATAAAATAACATTTTCCACTTCTGTTTCAACCGTTTCCAAAACATGTTTCAAGGCTGAAATCGTAGGTTCAAGATCGCCAGAAATTAATTTAGGTCTGTCAATAACTTTTGCCCCGTAGTCTAAAGCAATTTTTTTTATCGTTTCATCATCTGTAGAAACATACACCTCGTCAACAATTGCTGTATTAGCTAGGGCATATCGAATAGAATGCACCAATAAAGGAATCCCTCCTACGGGAATTCTATTTTTATCAGGTAATCTTTTTGAGCCTCCTCGAGCTGGGATTATGGCTATAGTTTTCAATAGTATTCCTCTTTTTTGATTATTTTTTTGATGAACTTTTTCAACTTCTTTTGATAAAATTTATTTTTATATTTTATCAAGTCCAAAAATTTAAAATATTCTCCTTTCAAAATTAATACCCAATATCTATATGGTATTGTTTCAGATACTGAATTAAATGGGCTCCATCGGTCTGGAAAATAATCTTTATCATTATTTTTTATGCTAAAATCTCCCCTAAAATTCTGAATTGGCCTCACTATCTTCGTATTTTCTTTTTCTCCCAACCACGCTTGCCACCAAGAAAAAGTAGAATTACTTATTATATAATCATCACAAAGCGAAGCTAAAACTAACTGTTCAACAACATTTGATTTATCTATAAAAATTGCATTTGATAAAAATTTAAAATGTTGTTTACAGTAATTGATGCTGTCACTAGTAAAAACTAAATTTCTTTCTTTCCAATCAGGGAACTTTGTAGTTATTGCTAAAAAATAATACTTATAATCTAATTGATAATAGTAGGGATTATTGACAAAATCACCTCGTCTTACTGAAATTAGTAAATTCTTTTTAGAAAGTGTTTTTTTATATTTTTCTTTAACTTCGTTTACTAACTCCTCATTAAATTGGAACTGTTTTTTTACTGCTTCTGTATCAAAATATTTTTCAGACTGAAACCAGCCATTCAAATCATAATTTCCTTTATCCAAATGTATAGTAGAATAATTATAGGCTTTCTCCTTTATATTTTTATATTCTAATGTTGTATCATAAACGGGTAAACTTTTTTTAAAACTTTTAGAATATATCCACTCAGGAAAACTAAACGCATGTCCGTTTTTGATTGCAATTCCAATAGTAGAAGCTATTTGAAATAAATGATTTCCTAAATTCCCTTTACTGCCAAGTCTTGAATAAACTACCATAAATTATTTTAAGGATTCCAATATATTTTTGTCTCTTCAAATTTATTAAAAGAATCAAATTCTGATTTATTTAATCTATTTGAAATTTTCATCAATTTAGGGAAATGAATTATAACATCTCCTAACGCTTGTAATATAGCAAAAGTAGCTTTTACATCTCCCTTTAAAACCTTTTTTTTAATTTGAATCCATAAGGTGTAGCTGAATCTTTTAGGAATTTGATTCCAGGGATAAAACAAAAAATACAAATACCAACCCGAACGTAAAGAACGACGTAAACGAATTTGGTAATCGCTTTTTTGTTTACGTGATTTTATATCCACTCGATGATGAACTAGAATTTGAGGAACATACTGTATTTCCCAAGCTTTTTTAAATAATTGAAAAGCAGCAAATTCTTCTTCTCCATAAAACACGAACCATTCTGGATAGTTGGCAATTTCCCGCCATGCTTTGATATTCCAAATGTGACCACAACCCACAAAAGCTTTGGTACGTATTATTTCTTCATTCAAAATGCTAGTATTAGGCAACTTTAAACCCCAAAAAATGCGACAAGCAATGACACCGCATTTTGAATTAGTTTTAAAATGATTTTCTATAATTTCCAGTACATTTTCTGATTCAAAATGAGCATCATCATCTAATGAAATGGCATATTCTCCTGAACAATTATTCAATAAAACATTGCGATTATGAATCAAACCCAATGAATTCTCATTTCTTAATAAAATGATTTTAGGAAAATTTTCTTTTACATAATTATATGTTCCATCAGTTGAAGCATCGTCGTAAAGCAAACATTCTACATCAGTTCTTTCTATTAAATAATTGATTTTATTTAATGTAAAAATTAAATCCGTTAGCCTATTTTTGGAGGTAATTAAGATGGAGTATTTACAACTCATACGCTTCTTTTATAGAATAATGAAAATAGCTTTTTCACTATCTTCTTTTTAAGGTTGTATAATTTATTGTTTGCTTTTGTATTGAACAAATCAAAAGAAATTGGATTTACTATTTTTAACGTTTTTAAACTCTCATTAGTTTGATTATTGAACGTAATTGATTCCATCCAATCTTCTAAATTATTCCCCATGTGAAAAGCATAGTTATTAAAAGTAGCTAGTCTAAGTTTCCCTGCTTTATCTATAGGCACATCAACGTAATTATGTTCCGAATTACTACCCACCAGAGTTAAGGAGGGATTTGATGGTGAAGTCATAAATAAGATGTCTCTATCAATCGTAAGCACCTGATGTGCACTCCCAATAATGGCTTTTATCCCATTAGACTCTATTACTGCCCATTTATTATTTATATTAGTATCTAAATCCCAGTTTATACTCTCTAAAAATCTATTATAATTATGAAAATTTTCAGGAATTGAGAGATATTTAAATTTTATTCTTTTTAGCAATATCTGTTTCAGCACAGAACTTGTGTAAGCATAAACACCAGTCCTCACTGGAATTGGAGAAACAGATCCTACATTTTTAAATGCTGCAAAAACTTCTTCCACTTTCTCTTGCCACCCTTTTACAAATAATATGTCAGCATCTGTAAGTGTTATCAATTTTTCTCTAGAAGACCTGGCTGCTCCAATTTGAGCATCTATTTTACCTATATTAAAATTATGAGAAATTAAAGTGTTTATTTTATTGTCTTTTAAATAGGAATTAAGTAATGAATTAACTTTGTCAAACGATCCATTGTTCACTACAGTTATAGCTGCATTTGGGTTTATTGTTGCAATCAAAGAGTCTAAACATCTTTTAAAAACCTCTAATGATTTCTGATAAAATCCTTCTTCATTAGGGATATAAACCACCATCACAATTCGATGATAGGTTGTCATGTTAACTTTTTTTTCCTCTTTTTGAGGATTCATTCCTATTCGCATCTGTAAAAATTATTGTTTATTATCTAATAAAAATAGATTTCCTAAATTTCCATTAATTACAGATTTTGCCACCAACCTATAATCAACTGCTTCTAAATAATTTACAATTTCTGAATTAATATCATTTTGAAATGATAAATTACTTTCAACAAGTATAATTTTTGGTCTGTATTTAACCCAATCATTTGACTTCAACACCTCAATATCAAAACCTTCAACATCAATATCAAAAAAATCTAACCTATCACCTTCAATAATATTTTTATCTAAAATATTTTTCAAATTATATACAGGAACATCTATGACAGACTTAATTTCATTTTTTAAATTATGTTTTTCAATAAAATCATAATTTAGAGTGTTCATTGCACTAAAATTATCATTCAATTTATAATAAGACATAATTGATTCATGTGCTCCAATAGCACAATTAATAAACTTATCTTTTGGTCTAAAAAAATTATAAGTATCCTTCAAATCAGGATTAGGATCTATACAAATACCTTTCCATCCTCTTAAATAAAAAAAATAAGTATTTGATGCCTTAACTGGATGCCAACAACCGATGTCTAAATAAACCCCCGGAGTGTTTACTTTTAATAATTTATTCAATTGAATATCATCACCTCCTCCTTGAGAAAAACTGATATTATATCTCCTGAATATAAATTCTCTTATTTTATTTTTCATTGATTTATTTTAACTGTTTAAAATAATTTTTTCGACTGTAAAATTTCATCCAATTGTTTTTTAAAATTTGCATCTGAAAAATAGTTATTAAAAACCTCTCCATCATAAATTTCATCTTTCAAGACCTCTTCAATTAAAACTTTAAGTTTATTTTTGATTTCTTCATTATTACCATATGTAGCAACATATTTATCATTTTTTATAATTTCTCTCATTTCACTACTCAATGGGCTTAATGATAAAATCCTCTTTCTAACAAAATCTAATAACGGAGCTTTTCCTAATAAGACACTACAATATATTGGTCCATTTTCTAATGAAATATTAATATCTGATATGATACTTTGTTCATAATATGAAGTAGAAAAATCAACTCCTTCTAAAATATAAATATTATCAGTTTCCAAATATTTTGCTTTAAGTCTATTGTATTCAGAACTTTTCAATCTTACAAAAAATTCTGTATTTTCTTTAATACTATTATTTTCTTTGACTAGTTCACAATATACATCCAATAGGTCATCTAGATTTCTACCAAACTGTATAGCTCCATGATATGAAATTGAAACTTTTTTACTTTTAAAAAAAGAACTTTTCGTTTTTTTAATTTCAAAAACAGAATCTACGAATTGATGGGGTAGATTAAAAAATGATTTTCTAGTCCCGTACAAAAATTGCATATCTCTAGCTAAAAATTTTGTAGCGATACAACCTTTGGCCTGCTCAACTACACTTAGCATTTTTTTCAATCTATATAAATGAAGTTTACTTAATCCTTCATAATTACCGGCGCACCAAAAGTAAGGATATGGCTCATTAAAAGTAATATATGCCTTTTTTAAAATTGGCAGATTATGGGCTGCTAATATCGATTCACAATCAATGCCTGCACTTCTTATAAAAATATAATCATAATCACGATAATCAATTACCGATATAATTTTTGCATATTGCTTCTGAATATAAAGTTCTTTTAATGAGACATGAAACAATCTCCAATAAAACCGATTAAAAAAAATAGTAGAAAAAGGAATTTTAATATTAACTATATCTTTTTGAATATGATCTACTGGTAGTAAATGCAAATCATCTTCTGTGTCAGTATGGATGATGTATTCCACATCAATTACAGATTTGGGATAGGATTTACGTAATTTAGCTAAAAAAGAGCGTTCAATAATTCCTTGGCTGGTTCCTGAAACCCTTAAATCTTGGGTTATAATTAAAAATCTCATCTAATACTCTTTTTTACTTTAAAACCCAATTTTAGAAAACGTTTATATTGAAAAAACATGAAATATAACATAAACAATTGAATCCAATGTCGAACATTCTTTTTATTATCCAAGAATGTCCTTTCTACATTATCTAAAAGTTTCTCTATTTCTTCCTTCGAAAAATGAATATCACAATTTGATAATAAATAATAGTAAAAATTAAAAGTAGCTACATTTTTTAGTGTCAAATCATCTTTCCTACTTGTAATATTAAGACCACTTAGTCTAAAATAGACTATTGCTTCATTGATTGTAAAAATTTGCTTCCAATTTGAAAACTCCAAGACTGCCAATAAATCACTATACCATGCTAAAGGAAAATCTTTAAATTGTATATAGTATACCAACTCTTTTTTAAAAACATATTCACTCAAAGAGCTTCTTGTTCCTCCTTTTAATTTACGAATTAAAAAATCAACAGCTTTTTCTGTTTTAGGGTGCAGATGAACTTGTGAAATAGTCACTCCATCCTTGTCAATAACCTGTGTAGCAAAACGTACTACCGAAATATTTAAACTTTGTATTTCTTCTAAATGAGTATAAAATGCATCTATACAATGAGGCTCTAAAACATCATCATCTCCTAAAATCATAATCCACTCCTCACCATTGCAAAGATCCAGACATCGATTCCATTGCTGTACCAATGACTTCCCTCCCAAATTTTGTTCAAATCGCTGATAAACAAAATCAATCTTATTTTGATAATTTTCTAGTAAAATAGCTGGATTATCAGGACTTGCATCATCGCCAATATAAACTTTAAATTGTTGATTGGTTTGATTCGCCAAAGAATCCAATGTGACTTCGAAAAAATTGATTTTATAATATGGGATGACTATTGCTAATGGAATCATTTAAGAAATTTTAAATATTGAAATAGCTTTTTCCCTAAGGGTAATAAACCTAGTTTTTTTATTACTTTTTTACAAAGCAAACCAAATTGATATGTATTTGAATTTTTTAAATTATTTTCTCTATTTCTCCAATATAGCATCCCTTCATTATAGCGAATTATAGCCGATTCATAAACTATTTTAAATTCTTCTTCGGTTAAAAATGATTTTAAGCAATTAATTACCTGAAGCGTTTCGTCAAAAAAGCTACCTGATTTAGTTCTCCCATTAACATTCATCCTATAGAAAGCTAACTGTTGAGAAATATAATACGTTTTAGGCTTTTTTTTAAAAATCCTCAACCAAGTAAACCAATCCTCCTGTGCTGTTAAACCTAAAGGAAATTCTATATCATCAAACAAACTTGTTTTAAAAAACCAACAGTTAATTGGAATTGTAAAACCATTATTCCAATATCGAGCTAAGTTGTAAAATGTAAAATCATAATCTCCAATTTGAGAAAAAGGAGACTCATAATTACTATTGGTATCAGTAAACATAATATAATTAGAACACACCACTTCTACACTGTATTTTTGAATTACTTGAATCGAATCCATAATTTTGGCGTTTGCTAGTAAATCATCCGAATCCAAAAATTGTATAAAATCTCCTTTAGCTTTTTCAATCCCTAAATTCCTAGAACTGCTTACCCCTCCATTTTTCTTCTTTAAATAAACATATCGTGTATCTTTTTGTATCCAACTTTGAGCAATTAATGCTGTATTATCAGTACTACCATCATCAATCATTATACACTCCCAATTACTATAGGTTTGGTTTAATACAGATGTTAAAGTTTCATCCAAAAACTCCCCTTGATTATAGCAAGGAATTATTATCGACACTAATGGTTTCATCATTCAAACAAATATTTAATTAAGTCTCCTGTTACAAAAAAATATCTTTCATCTCTTTTAATGCTTCTAACCATTGCATACCAAATTTAGTATCTGGTTCCAAATAATTCCCTTCTGCCCACTCATTCCATGATTTAACAATTAAAAAAGGTGGATTTTCACTATTTTTTTCTATTTCATTCAAGGTAACTCTTAAATGTTGCTTCCAAATCTCAGGATTAGAATTTTTAAAAATCATAGCTTTTATTCCTGCCCTAGCTGAATTATCCCAATTTGGAAAAACACAAGCAATATACTTTTTATGAATAAAATTAACATGTAGTTTTTCAATAGCAATTCTATAATCTAATATGAATGGATTCCAATTCACTAATGAAATTTTAAATTTTTTATTTAGTTTTCGTTCTACTTTACCTAAAAAAGTTCCTGAACGGTACTTAAAAGATTGTTCATATCTCATTGAATTAAAAATATCAAGACCTACATGTCCATAAATTTTAGTATTCTGAATTACAATATTACTATTAGCATGAGTAGCTACAAACCAAACACCTTCAAATCCATTCTTAATAGCTAATTGATTAAATATATCTAAAAAAAAATCTAAATCCGGAATGTCATCCAATCTATAAATATGAAACACCAGCTTGTTATCCACTTTGATATAGCGTTCATCTTTAAAAAAAGGGAGTAAATAGTTGAAATAATTGCAATAGTCCTGTTCCCCTGGATAAGTTTGCTCTATTAAAACATTAGGATTATCTAAACCATGCCAAATTCCTTTCCAAGTTTCATTAGCCCAACAAAAACAAAAGGGAATTTTAATGTTCTTATTTTTAAGCATTGCCTCAGCAGGTTTTTCTAAAAGCATTTTTCCATTTCCAAACCAATATTGATAATAGATAAAACCATCAATACCATACCTTAATGCCAATTCCGATTGCTGTTCTTGAACTTCTGGTACTCTTAAATCATAAAAACCTAAGTCAGCAGGCAAAATGGGCTGATAATGCCCTTTAAATAAAGGTTTTGCTTTGGCTACATTCGTCCATTCTGTAAAACCCTTTCCCCACCATTTATCATTTTCTGGAATTGGATGATACTGTGGCAAATAATAAGCTAGAAATCTAATTTTTTTTATCATTACAAAAATATACTCTAAAACTCATCTTTTTAAGACCCTTTAGATAATCAACTACTGAATTTTATAATTACGTATTCGCTTTTCGATTTTATAACTTCTTTTTCTTATAATAAAAAACAGACTTCCCCAAAAAGCAAATTCTGCAAAAAAAAGAAATTTAATTTTTAATAAGAGTGCCGAAAATTTAAAAAAAACATAAAAAATGTTTTTATAATGATTATTTTCAACACTTTGAATATAATAATTTACTATTCTATATACCTGATATTTTATTAATTCGACATCTTTTATTTCAATACTTCTTTCCAAATTTTTTAATGCTATAAAAACCATCGATTCTTTATTAGGTTTAATATAAACATTATCCTGCAGAGAAATTGAATTCGAATGTTGTCTATAAAGGAACAATGATTTATTAATTATGTAATAATCCTTTTCATTTAAATTAAAAAACAAACGCGAAAACAATTCAAATTCCTGTCCTCTTGTCATTTTAGTATTAAATATTTTTTTTCCAGAAAGATATTTTCTTTTGAATAAAACAGATGGGGTTAATACCTTACTTTCCCAACGAACATAATCATTAAATAAATAATTTTTTACTACTAAATCATAAGGTATTTTTTCACCTGTTATAGGATACCAATAAAATCCTGAACACATAACCATATTTAAATCCTCAGAAAAACAAATTACTTTTTCCGATATATAATCTGGCAACATTAAATCATCACTATCAAACCACTGAATTAATTCACCTTTGCTTAATTGAAAACCGTAATTTCTACAAGAATTTGCTCCTCTGATTCGATCTATTGGACGATTATAGAATTTTAAACGTGAGTCTGCATCAACATAGTTAGAAATTATATTCATAGAATTATCAGTTGAGCCATCATCAACAATAATGCATTCCCAATTTTTATAGGTTTGTGCTAAAACACTATCGAGGGTTTCACCAATAAGATGTGCTCTATTTAAAGTTGGTATGATTATGGAAACAAGAGGATTATTCATTTTCAAGAACGGTTTTATCTATTATTTGGTCAAGAGTTTCTAAATGCTTTTCTAAAGAAAAATATTTCCTAATTCTTTCTTTTCCCTTTTCTCCCATCAGTTGAGCTAATTTTTTATTAGCCAGAAGCTGTATCATTTTTTGAGTCATGGCTTCAACATCATGTTCATCAACTAATAATCCTGTTTCTCCGTCCAGAATAACATCGGGAATGCCTGCATGATGAGTAGCAATTACTGGTAATCCTGCTGCACTTGCTTCTAAAACCGCCACCGGAGTTCCTTCTTGATCTCCACTATCAGCCGTTACTGAATGTTGTACAAAAGCTAAACCTTTAGCTAAATAGGCTGTAAACTCTTCCCTGCATAATACTCCCGGAAGAATTACATTTTTTTCTAATTGATAATAACGCACTAGATTTTTACACAGTTCATACAATTCACCCTGTCCTCCGATAACTAATTTTGCTAGCGGAAATTTATGAACCACCTGACTGAAAGCTAAAATGGTATAATAAGGCGCTTTTTTTGTAACAAATCTTCCCAATCCAACAAAAATAGATTCTGAAAATTGAGGATTAATTTCAAAGAAACTGTCATTGGGTCCGCAAGTATTGTAAACTATTTTTTTTTCAGGACAACCCAATTCCTTTAATTTGTTTTTCATAGAATGAGAAACGGCAATAACATAGGCGCTATAATCAAAAACTTCTTTATAATTATTACAGTCTTCTATAACTCGATTAACTGACGCATCATAGCCATGAAAATGGGTAATTAAGGGGATTTTTAAATACTTACAAATTTTGACAATTTTATGAGCTGTAATTCCATATTGAGCAAAAGTCAGTTGAATTTTATTTTTTTTCAACGATTGTATAAAAGCTAATTCACCACTTGAAAATTGGGTTAATTTCAATTTTTGTTTCAACTTGGTTGTGACTTTATTCCAATTGCTATTTAATAAACCGCGACCTTCTAAGTATTGCGGTAAATGCCCTCCGTAATAATAAAATACTTCTCCTTTTAAACCTTCTTTTTGTGCCTGTATAAAGGTCTCTGAGTAAGCATTTTGAGAAGGGGAAACCATAGCTATTCTATTTCTTTGCTGTTCCATACAATCCTGTTATCATTTGACCTTCAATAAAATTCACATCGGTATTCTTTTCTCTTTTTATCAAATAGCTTATTATTGGTTTTAAGAAAATTGATAAGTATTTACGTTTTCTTTTAGACATTGGACTTCTTCTTACCCACAATCCTAACATTTGCGCCATTGAAGCATGCCATCCTCCCAATGCTTTGATTTCAATATCTCTGAATCCTGAATTTTCTAAATGCCGTTTTAAAGAAAAAGGAGTATATCGATATTCATCATGAGGCACTTCATGTAAATTCCATAAAAAAGGAACAGTAAAAAAGAAAATACTTTCCGGTTTTAAAACCCTATATACTTCTTTTAGTACTACTTCAGGCTCTGGACAATGCTCTAAAACTTCTGTTCCAAAAGCGCATTCAAAACTAGCCTCTTCAAAAGGCATTGTTTTTCCATCCCAAGTATAATCAGCTTTTACTGACTGATCATACTCTAAAGCATCCTCAATATCCAATCCTACATAATTTATTACTTTAGAATTTTTTAAAATATAATCTTTATAAGGCATTTTACCACAACCTATATCCAACAAATTGTGTTTAAATTTAGGAATTATATCCTTTATAGCGTTAAAAATGGAAGTACGGATATAATATCTGTCCAGATTGCTATTATTGAAGGGAATATTTATAAAATTATCTGGTTTCATGGTTTGATTATAATTCTTCCTGTATAATCAATACGACTAAAAAAAGGAATAAAATCCATTTTTCCAAAAAATTCATCAACTGCTTTTCTACATCCACCCCAGTGTCCATAATCATCAATTATTAAAACCCCGCCTGGCACTAATCTGGAATATAAAATTTCTAATTCTATTTTAGTTGATTCATACCAATCTGTGTCTAATCTCAAAAATGCGATTTTATCAGGTATTTGCTTAGTCATTAAAGTTTCCTCGACAGGACCTTTTACATAGTAAATATTTTCTTTTGGATATTCGAAACTATTGATGTTTTTTTTAACAATATCCAGTTCTGCCTTAGCCCACAGCCATGAAATTTCAATATCTTCATTTTGCATTCTATCAGATGCTAAATTTCCGTTTATGTCTAAATCCAAATCAGTAGGTTCATTCATTCCTTCAAAAGTGTCATACAACCATATTTTATTATCCAATTTATTTAACTTTATTAATGTTAACAAACAAGCACCTATACTACCTCCTTTCCAAACTCCACATTCTACAATATCACCTTCAATATTATTTATATTAATATATTCCATAGCTCTGATTAAAGAAACTATTCTTTCAGGAGACGTCATTGTAAAATCTTTGACCTGACTTATTACATTTTTTTCAAATAGGGTAAAATCATTATTAACTGAAGATTTTTTTTCTGAAGAATGCTCTTTTTTATTCTTTCTAAAATATGTGGTTATTTTTGTTTTAATTCTATATATCTTGTTCATGATTAAAATTCTGATATTTCCCATATTGAATCCTCAATATATCTACAAGTTCCTTTTTGCCATTTATAATCTCCTCTAATATTTTTCATCATTTCTACTTTAAAGTTACATGTAGAATTAATATAATCAAATCTTTCTTTACTTTTAGATTCAGAAAGATAAGCCCGTATTGAGTATGTTCCTATATAAAGTCTTAACTTTTCATAAGTACAACTAAATCTATAGGTACCTTTATTTCTATTTATTTGATGTTCAGAGTCAATTTGCCAAGTATGTACAATTGGATTTTCAAATTCGTCAATAATTTGAAAAGACAATGCTAAATTTTCAACATCTACCGGACAATTAACAGTAAATTCAACTTTTAACTCTTTACCAAATTCATGAACACTTCCAGGTAAACTAGTAAGCAAATCTATCTGAATAATTTTAGGAATAAAATTATCTCCTTTAGCCATATAACTAAGTTCATTTGATCCATCATTTAAATATTTCTTTATACCTTCAGTTGTATCTCCTTTAAAACATATATTCCCATTTTTTAAAATAATCAAGTTAGTTGTTAAAATTGATATAGCATTCATATCATGACTCACAAACAGCACCGTTCTCCCTTCTCCTTTAGAAATATCCTGCATCTTGCCAATGGCTTTTTTCTGGAATTCGGCATCGCCTACGGCCAAAACCTCATCAATCACTAAAATTTCAGGTTCTAAGAAAGCAGCTACGGCAAAAGCCAAACGCACCGTCATTCCAGAACTGTACCTTTTAACGGGAGTATCAATATACCGCTCACAGCCTGAGAAATCAATAATTTCGTCCAGTTTTGCTGTGATTTCTTTTTTGGTCATTCCGAGGATTGCGCCATTAAGATACACATTTTCTCTGCCTGTTAATTCGCCATTAAAACCTGTACCTACTTCCAGTAATGAGGCAATACGACCACGGGATTTGATGGTTCCTGTTGTGGGTGCGGTAACCTTAGAGAGTATCTTTAATAAGGTTGATTTTCCCGCTCCATTTTTACCAATGATTCCTAAAACCTTTCCACGCTCTACTTCGAAATTAATATCCTGCAAAGCCCAAACGTAATCACTTTCACCTTTAACAGAACGGTCGTTGGTTTCTCCAATCTTTAAATACGGGTCTTCCTTGCCCCGAATGCGATGCCACCAACGATTTAAGTCGTGACTGAGCGTACCTGTACCCACCGTTCCTAAGCGGTATTGCTTTGAGATATTTTCGGCTTTTAAGATGACGTCTTTCATAGTGGGTTTAGGTTATAAAATAAATTTCAGATTTTTTTTACTCCCGCCCTTAAAAGTAAAAAGAAATAAGAACGTTTTTTATTATTTCTTTTTTATTTCCCCAGCCCTAAAGGGTGGAAAAAAGAAATGGAATGTCTTTATCTATCAAAAATATAGTAATTTCTTGAAATTTTCGGCTCCCTTTAGGGCTGGGGAAAAACGAAAATTTACGAAATCTTACACCGTATCAATAAAACTTTTTTCTGTTCGATTAAAAATAAGTAATCCTGCGAAAAATAACAAAATGATGAGTATAAATGTATAGAGTAATCCTGTAATCGAAATTTGTCCTACATCCAGCAGCAAATACCGGGTGGTTTCAATAATGTAGGCCAGCGGATTGTATTGTACCAGCCAGGCATACTGAGGCATTTTTTCCTGTATCAGTGCCATGGGGTACACTACCGCTGAAAGGTACATCAGCAGTTGGACACCAAATCCGATCAGGTAACTGAAGTCACGGTATTTAGTTACCAGTGAAGAAATAATCATTCCTAATGCTAAACCCAGCATTCCCATCATGATCACTAACACCGGGAAAAACACCACCAGAGAATTTACACTGACAGCAGCACCACTACAATAAAAATAAAGGTAGAAAACGATGAAAATACAAAACTGAATTCCAAATTTTAACAAATTGGAAATCACTACTGACAGAGGTACAATCAGTCTTGGAAAATAGACTTTTCCGAATATCCCGGCATTCGATGCAAAGGTATTTGAGGTACCATTAAGACAGGCTGTGAAATAATTCCAGACTGTAATGCCGGCAAGATTAAATAAAAACGGAGGTACTGTACCGGTTTCAATTCCGGCTACATTGTTGAAAATAATAGTGAAAGTTATAGAAGTAAACAAAGGCTGAATCAAATACCAAAGCGGTCCTAAAACAGTTTGTTTGTAGACTGTTACCACATCTCTTTTTACAAAAAGAAACAGTAAATCCCGGTATTGCCAGACTTCTTTAAGATTGAACGAGAAGAATTTATTTTTTGGCGTAATTTCAAACAACCAATTTTCTTTACTATTATCAGCTGGATTCATTTATGCTATTTATCTTTTCTTTTCAGGTAAATATACTAATCGATTATTACAATATCCAAATAAATACGATTATTGATCTCAAAAAGAGATGTTCGTTGTCGGTGGTGAGTGGTGTGTTGTGTGTTGTGTGTTGTGTGTTGTGAATAAACTTATTTCTTTTTCTACCCCTACCCCTAAAGGGAGAAAAAGAAATAGAATGTTGTTATTAATAAAGAACGTTCGGAATTTTCGGTTCTCTTTAGTCCCAAAGTTTCGGGAAGGGAAAACGAAAATTATGCCTTGTAACTTCTTTTTTCTAATTTCTTTTTATGACTTCTTTTTCTTATATTTGCAATATGTTTACACTATTCAAATCGAAGCCGGTTTTAAAGGATTTAATTCCCGATAACCATGTTGATATCCACTCTCATCTTTTACCCGGTATTGATGACGGAGCCAAAACTTTTGAAGATTCGTTAAGGCTAATCCGCGCTTTAGAAAGTTTTGGGGTACGCCAATTTGTCACCACTCCACATATTATTCAGCATATCTGGGAAAATACCCGAGAACAAATTCTTGCTACTAAAAACAGTACTGTTGCTGAGCTGCAAAATAACAATTTTAGCTTTCCTTTTCAGGCGGCTGCTGAATATCTGATGGACGATCAATTTGTACGTTTGTTTCAGTCTCAGGATTTACTGACACTGAAAGACAATTACGTTTTAGTAGAAATGTCATACATCAATGCGCCTATTCAATTGTATTCGATTTTGTTTGATTTGCAAGTAGCGGGCTATATTCCTGTTTTAGCACATCCCGAGCGTTATTTATTTTACCATAAAAATTTTGACGAATATACCAAACTCAAAAAAGCAGGTTGCCTGTTTCAACTTAATTTATTGGCCGTAACAGGTTATTATGGTGAAGGTATTACTAAAATTGCTGAACAGCTTCTTCAAAAAGGAATGTATGATTTTGTAGGTACTGATGTGCATCATGATAATCATATAGCAGCTTTTGACCAAAAAGTAAAATTAAAAGACTGGAGTCCGCTTCAAGAGGTGATTGGAAATAATCAGTTTTTTAAGCTGGATTAAAAGATAAACCACGAATTGCTTCGCCTGTTCGCTATCGCTCGGGTTTCAAATTATTTTAAAATCTTTATGATTGAATACCTTACCGCAGATTAGCAGATTATTTTTACACTTCTTTTGGATAAAATCACTTTTTTACTTTATAATTAAAAGTCTTTTTGAGCTATTAATTAAATTCTTTATTCTTTATTCTTTATTCTTTATTCTTTATTCTTTATTCTTTATTCTTTATTCTTTATTCTTTATTCTTTATTCTTATAAATTTATTTATCCAATGCTTCAAAAGCAGAATTCATACTTTTAAATTCGGGAACAATTTTCTTCATTTTAGATACAATAGCTTCTTTTTTATGAAAATTAGCAATGGTAATCAGCTCTTCAATTTCATCATGCAGGATTTCAAACTCTTCCTGAATTTCTTCGGCAATCATGATTTTGTGATGATGCGTAGGAATTGTTTTGGAGGTATCATTCAATAATTCTTCGTATAATTTTTCTCCAGGTCGTAAACCTACAATTTTAATTTTGATATCCTGCTCGGGTATGAATCCGGCCAGTTTAATCATTTTTCGGGCTAAATCGATAATTTTTACGGGCTTGCCCATATCAAAAATATAAATCTCGCCTCCCTTACCCATAGCTCCTGCTTCTAACACCAGCTGACAAGCTTCAGGTATCGTCATAAAATACCGGATAATGTCCGGATGTGTAATCGTCAAAGGTCCTCCGGCTGCAATTTGTTTAGTAAATAAAGGTACCACCGATCCATTAGAACCTAAAACATTTCCAAAACGGGTAGTAATAAATTTAGTGCTTTTAGCATCTCTCTCGGCATTGGCTTTTAACTGTAAAGACTGTACATATTTTTCAGCGATTCGCTTGCTTGCTCCCATAACATTGCTGGGATTTACCGCTTTATCAGTAGAAACCATCACAAAGTTTTTTACCTTAAAGGTACAGGACAAATCGGCTAAGTTTTTAGTTCCTTCCACATTTGTCAAAATAGCCTGAGAGGGATTTTCTTCCATTAGTGGCACATGCTTATAAGCCGCAGCATGGAATACTACTTCCGGTTTATGGATTTTAAAGACAGCATTCATCATGTCTTTATTCCGTATATCAGCCACTACAGTAGTTATTTTATCGGCTACACCTCCATTTATCAGTTCCAGACATAAATTATGGAGCGGTGTCTCTGCCTGATCCAACGCAATAATTCTTTTGGGTTTAAAGAACAGTACCTGTCGGACTATTTCGCTTCCTATAGAACCTGCAGCTCCTGTTATCAGAATGGTTTTATCTTTTAATTGTTTCGAAATGGCTTTACCATCGAGCACAATTGGTTTTCTATCCAATAAGTCTTCAATTTGGATGCTTTTAACTTTTTGGGAAATTTCTTTCTGGTTTTCCCAGTCAGTAATTAAGGGAACAATATATACTTTGTAATTGAATTCCAGACATTGTTCTACTATTACCAGACGCTCTTCTTTAGACAAACTTTTATCAGCTATAATAACGCCCTCTGCATTTACAGAACGCATAAGTGTCGGTAACTTTTTCTTTAAAATCAAGATAGGCAAATCCATCATCCTTTTAGAAGAATTCTGGCTGTTTTTATCGACAAAACCTACGATTTTAAAACGGCTTGGCACTTCCAGTTTTAAAGCCTTTGCTACAGAAAGTGCATTAGCATCAGTCCCATAGATTATAGTACGGGGTAGTTTTAAGTCGTTTTTTTCAGAGAAGAAATGTTCAAAAACCTGTTTAACCACTACCCGATATAGAAACAAACCGCAAAAGGAAAGCACCATATTAATAAAAAGTGCAGTGTTTAAATAAATTTTGTATCCATATACAACTTCAAATACCGTATTTAAAACCACAAAGAAAACAAGTACCGAAATCTGGGAAAAAAGCAGTTTGATGGCATCTGTATAAGACGAATGCCTGATAATTCCGGAATAAGTCCTGAATATCCAGAATGAAAGCACATTCACACCCAATAATAAAAAAATATAAGGTATTTTATTCTCAAATCCTATAAACCGTAATCCAATTCCATTAATCACCAATTTGGTGAATAAAAAACTGATTATTAAAACCACTACATCTATTCCCACCACAATCCATCGGGGTAAATAGCTTAAATTCCGAATACTCGACAATAAATCTTTTCGGGAAAGAAATCCCAACACCATACGTGTTACATCTTGTTTCGTATACTTATTCAAAATATCTTCTTTTTATTACTTTTTAAACAGCAAAAATAGCATATAAAAACATTTAAAAAGCTTTTTTATGACGCTTCTTTAAATAAATCTAAAATTACTGTTTTAATACGCTCACATTCTTCATCTGAAAGATTAGAACCGGAAGGCAAACACAATCCATTCTCAAAAATCTCTCTGGCATTTTGCCCTCCATAATAGGGAAATTTTTCAAATAGAGGCTGTAAATGCATTGGCTTCATAACCGGACGGGACTCAATATTTTCTTCCAATAAAGCCAGTCTTACATCTTCTCTGGATATTCCTTCCGTTAAATCCGGTTCAATTAAAATAGTTGTCAACCAGTAATTAGAACTATAATCATCCGGAGGAGCATCGAAAACAGATACTCCTGCAATATCCTTAAACAAATTTAAATAAAATTGATGTATCTTTTTTCGCAAGACTAAATTTATATCCAGAACTTCCATTTGTCCCCGGCCAATACCCGCACTAATATTATTCATTCTGTAATTATAACCTATTTCAGAATGTTGATAATGCGGGACCCCTTTATCCTGTGATTGAGTTGCTAAAAAGAGTGCTTTTTCTTTTAAACTCTTTTTCTTTGTAATTATTGCTCCGCCTCCCGAAGTAGTTATTATTTTATTTCCATTAAAGGAAAAAACAGCAATATCTCCAAAAGTACCACACTTTTTCCCTTTATAAGTACTTCCTAGAGCTTCTGCACTATCTTCTAAAATTGGAATTGAATATTTGTCTGCTACGGCTCTTACAGCCTCAACCTGGTACGGCATTCCGTATAAGTCTACCGCTATGATTGCTTTTGGTTTTTTTCCTTTACTGATTCGATCAACAATAGCTTCTTCTAACACTATTGGACACAGATTCCAAGTCTCCAATTCACTGTCTATAAACACCGGAATGGCTCCCAGATACAAAATAGGATTCGCAGAAGCAGAAAAGGTAAGCGACTGACAAATAACCTCATCTCCGGCTTCGACACCTAAAAGTATTAATCCCAGATGAATCGCAGCAGTTCCCGAATTTAACAGCGTAACCTGAGCCGATGATTGTAAAAACTGCTCTAAATCCTGCTCTAAATTAACGAGATTATCCCCTACTGGAGCAATCCCGTTGGTATCAAATGCCTGTTGGATGTATTTGATTTCATTTCCTCCCATATGAGGAGTCGAGAGCCAAATCTTTTTTTTATTCACATTTAAGAAATAAATTAAGAATTATTCAAAGCTATACGGCGAATAATCAACTGACGGCAAACTATGTAAATAACTGACAAAATGATTAAAATCCCAAAGGCTAAAGAAAGTGTCAGCTTACCGCTGGCATAGCTATAAACCAGAAAAATATTTAGTCCCGTTTGCAAAACAGCATAAATAACCGAAACTAAAATATGAGACAATCCCATTTCATTAGCCAAATACTGATACAAATGAGAGCGGTGGGGTTGAAATACATTTTCTCTCTTCTTTATACGGGTAAAGATGGTGATTCCGGCATCAATACCGTAAATGGAGAAAAACAAAATAAAAGCCGGCTGCCCCGATTCAATAATTGTTTTTATCATAAAATAACCTAAAAACAGTGCCATACTGATACTACCAACATCTCCGGCGAAAGTTTTGGCTTTTTTTCGAATATTAAAAATTCCGAAGACTATGCAGGACAAGCCCATCGTAATTAATAATGGTAAATAATCCTGATTAAATTCCAGTAATGAAAACCCTGCAATTGCTGAAAGTGCATATAATACCGTAATACCGTTGATACCATCCATAAAATTGAAGGCGTTTACCCAGCCAATGAGTAACACCAAAAGTATCGGAAGTAACCACAGCGGTTCTGAAAAGAAATTTAATTCATAAAAAATTAAAACTGCGGCAATGAGGTGCGAAAGAAACCGTGGCGACTGGGACAAGGGTCTGATATCATCAATAAAACTGACTACTGCAACCAATACTACTGCCAATGTCACAGACCAATCTGCATATCCCATTAAGAAAGCGATAATGACAGCAACAGGAAAAATAATTCCTCCGCCCCGCAAAGTAATGGCGGTATGAGAAGATCGGCTGTTTGGTTTATCAATAATATTATATTGATCTGCTATTTTAAAATAAAGCAGCTCCAGAACTAAAAACAATAAAAATAAAATAAGGTACTGCATACTATAAAAATGAATGAGGTTTTTCCGTTTTAGCGAAAACTGATAATTTATAATCCATGAGATAATTTACCGCTAATATGTTTTATGCTTTAACAAACTTAAAAGATAGTCTCCATATCCTGATTTCTTTAATGGTTCAGCAAGATCTTTCAGTTGTTGCGTGCTAATAAATCCCTGTCTCCAGGCAACTTCTTCAATACAACCTACTTTAAGCCCCTGACGTTCTTCTATGACCTGAACAAATTGTCCTGCCTGCATCAGGCTGTTAAAAGTCCCTGTATCCAGCCAGGCAGTCCCTCTGCTTAAAATCCCTACTTTTAACTTTCCTTTTTCTAAATATACTTTATTCACATCGGTGATTTCATATTCACCACGTGCACTTGGTTTGATATTCTTAGCAATTTCCACCACTGAATTATCATAAAAATACAATCCCGGTACAGCGTAATTTGACTTAGGTTCTAATGGCTTTTCTTCGATAGAAACAGCCGTTAAGTCTTTATCAAATTCTACTACACCATAGCGCTCCGGATCGGAAACATGGTATGCAAATACTACCCCTCCATCCGGATTTGTATTCGATTGTAATAATTGGTGCATATTAGAACCAAAGAAAATATTATCTCCTAAGACCAATGCCACGCTGTCCTCTCCAATAAATTCTTCACCAATTACAAAAGCCTGAGCTAAACCATTAGGAACAGGCTGTTCAGCGTAGGTAAACTGACAACCAATGTTAGAACCATCCCCCAATAATTTTTTAAAATTAGGTAAATCATGCGGTGTAGAAATAATCAAAACCTCATTAATCCCAGCCATCATTAATGTTGACAACGGATAATAAATCATGGGTTTGTCATAAACAGGCATCATTTGTTTACTCATGGCCAGTGTTAACGGATGCAAACGGGTACCGGATCCACCGGCTAATATAATTCCTTTCATTTTTTATTTAGTTATTCGTGATTCGAATAGCGTGATTCGAATTACATTCTTATTTATTATTCAAATATCTGATAAAACCAAAAAGCATTTTTCTAATTTTTTCAATCTGATTTAAATGAATTTCAATCGAATTTACAAATTGTAAGCGCTCAGATAAAATCAATTGTGTTTCCAGTTCAGATAAAGACCCCATCGCAATATATAAAAATTGTATAAATTCTTTATCACCTTTTTTTCCGGCTCCTTCAGCAATATTGCTGGGAATAGAAACTACTGCTCTCTTAATTTGACTTGATAATCCGTACTTCTCTTATGACGGAAATTCTTTTGTTAATGTATACACATCTTCCGCAAGTAACATAGATTGTTTCCATACATCTAAATCTTTATAATCTTTCATGTTCCCTTATATGCTTAGTTTCGAATTACGGATTACGATGCACGAATTACTGGTACTGTTTCTCATAATAGCTCGCATAAGCTCCTGAAGTTACATTATTCAGCCAGGTTTGATTCTCCAGATACCAATTAATCGTTCTTTCTAATCCCTGTTCAAAAGTAACCGAAGGTTTCCACCCCAATTCCTTGTTTATTTTATTAGCATCTATGGCATAACGCAAATCATGACCCGGACGGTCTTTGACATACGAAATCAACTGCTCTGAAGTGCCTTCAGCTCTTCCTAATTTTTCATCCATGATTTTGCAAAGCAACTTCACCAAATCAATATTCTGCCATTCGTTAAAACCGCCAATATTATACGTATCATGGTTTGTACCTTCATGAAAAACCAAATCAATTGCTACCGCATGATCTTCTACAAAAAGCCAGTCGCGTGTATATTTTCCATCCCCATAAACCGGTAAAGGTTTATTATGAATGATATTGTTGATGAATAACGGAATCAGTTTTTCAGGAAAATGAAACGGACCATAATTATTCGAACAATTGGTCAGCACATACGGCAGTCCGTAAGTCTCACCATAAGCTCTTACAAAATGATCAGAGCTTGCTTTAGACGCTGAATAAGGTGAATTAGGATCATAAGCGGTTGTTTCGGTAAACAATCCTTCAGCACCTAAACTTCCGTAAACCTCATCAGTACTGATATGGTAAAAACGCTTGCCTTCGTAATTTCCATGCCAGATAGCCTTAGCAGCATTCAGCAGGTTTACCGTTCCGATAACGTTTGTTTTCACAAAAGCCAATGGATCCGTTATCGAACGATCTACGTGTGATTCGGCTGCTAAATGCAATACGCCGTCAAACTGATGTTGGGCAAACAAGGCATCTAAAAACGGAGCATCTGTAATATCTCCTTTGATAAAAGTGTAATTAGGTGCTTTTTCAATATCTGCTATATTTTCTAAATTTCCAGCATAAGTCAGTGCATCCAGATTAAAAATCTGATAGTCCGGATATTGATTTACAAATCGTCGCACCACATGCGAACCTATGAATCCGGCACCACCGGTGATTAGTATTTTTTTCATTTGTTTCTTTTTAGTCCTTAGTAATTAGTGCTTAGTCCTTAGTCTGAAGTAATTGCATACAAAGCCTCAGACTTTCTTTATAATCAGGAACTTCCACACCAAAAGTTGTTTTTATTTTAGTTTTATCTAATAATGAATACTGAGGCCGCTTAGCCGGAGTAGGATAAGCTGAGGATGGAATACCACTAACAGCGCAGTCAAAACCGCCAATTTCCTGAATAGCTAATGCAAATTCATACCAACTGATTTCACCTTCGTTAGAAAAGTTATAAATTCCGGCTTGCCAGTTTTTGTGAGTCAATATCGTCATAATCGCCCTTGCCAGATCAGCTGCATAGGTAGGACTTCCTATCTGGTCGTTCACCACATTTAAGCTGTCGCGTTCCTGCATCAGGCGGGACATGGTTTTTACAAAGTTGTTACCAAAACTGGAATACACCCATGAAGTTCTGATAATAACAGCATTCGGATTGTTTTGCAAACAAATCTGTTCTCCTGCTAATTTTGTAACTCCGTAAACATTAATCGGATTAGGCAATGCTGTTTCAGTCAGTGCTGTTGATGCGGTACCATCAAAAACATAATCCGTAGAAACATGAATCATTCGGCAATTGTTGGCATGGCTCCATTTGGCCAAAACCGCTACGGAGCGATGATTCAGCACATCCGATAATTCCGTTTCCGTTTCTGCTTTATCCACAGCAGTATGTGCCGCACAATTAATAATAATCTTTGGATTAATGGTATTTAATGCAATTTCTAAATTCTCCAAATCGCACAAATCCAGTTCCTGATAATCCGTAAAAACCCATTCAAATTGCGTATATACTTTTGACAAAACCCGCAATTCAGAGCCTAACTGACCGTTTCCTCCGGTGACAAGTATTTTTTTCATTTTTTTCTTTTCTAATTTTACGAATTAACACGAATTAATCCAATTGCATTCTTTTTTGTTTTCCCCTCCCTAAGGGTGCAAAAAAGAACTACCAAATTATATACTTTAATTAACTAAATCCGTTGGGTGTAATTAGTTTTTGATGATAATTTTTCGTCAGTTCGAGTAATCCCGCTTTCGGGCGGGATTGTATCGAGAATAAGAAAAATTTTATTAAAAACGGTTCTCGATACATTTTTTGGTTCGTCCCGAAGTGTCGGGACTGCACAAAAAACACTCGAACTGACGTTTTTACAAATTACACCCCACCATTCACGACTCACCAATCACGATTCTAAAACTCCCAGTCAATATCTTTAAACGTTGGAAGTATCAAATCTTTTCACAACCATTGCATTCTTTTTTGTTTCCCCCTCCCTAAAGGGTGCAAAAAAGAATTAACTCAATTATATCTTCAGTCGACTATATAACTGAGAACCGATAACGAACATCTAAAACTCCCAGTCAATATCTTTAAACGTTGGAAGTATCAAATCTTTTTCCGAAACAATAACATCTTTAGGGTTCAGCTGCCAGTCAATATTTAAAACAGGATCATCATAACGAATACCTCTTTCGCTGTCTTTGTGATACACCTGATCCACTTTATACAATACTGATGCCGTTTCACTCAACACCGAAAAACCATGGGCAAAACCATGAGGCACCATCAATTGTTTTTTATTCTCGGCACTCAGTACTACACTTACATGCTGTCCATAAGTAGGAGAATTTTTTCGCAAATCCACCGCTACATCCAGAATTTCACCTTCTAAAACACGCACTAATTTTGCCTGTGCAAAAGGGTTTATCTGTAAATGCAAACCACGGACTACCCCTCTTTTAGAAAAAGACTGATTGTCCTGAATAAATTTGTAATGAATTCCGTTTTCTGCAAATTTCGCCTGATTGTAGGCCTCAAAAAAATAACCGCGTTCGTCAGGAAACACGGTTGGGTTAATGATAACTAAATCTTGTATGGCAGTTTTTTCAATTGTCATTGGAATAATATATTTTCAATATTTATAACTTATTACTTAGGAAAAAAGATTTTACATGCTTAATCCCACACTGTATCTTTAATTTCGTCGTATACTTTTTGGATTCCTTTTTCTAAATCTATCTTCGCTTTCCAGCCTAAATCAGATAATTTAGAAACATCCATCAGTTTACGTGGAGTTCCATCAGGCTTGCTTGGATCCGTAAGAATATCCCCTTCGAAGCCTACTATTTTTTTTACCAAAACAGCTAAATCTAATATCGATATATCTTCACCAATCCCAATATTAACCAGTCCGGAATCACTGTAGTTTTCCATTAGGAACAAACAGGCTGCTGCCAAATCATCCGCATGTAAAAACTCTCTTTTAGGGCTTCCTGTTCCCCAAATCGTTACCGATGCATCATTATTGCGTTTGGCAGTAATGAATTTTCTAAGCATTGCCGGCAGTACATGAGAATTTTTTAAATCGTAATTATCATTAGGACCGTATAAATTAGTTGGCATCACCGAAATAAAATCACATCCAAACTGGTCTCTGTAACCATCACACATTTTAATCCCGGCAATTTTTGCAATAGCATACGGTTCGTTTGTGGGTTCCAAAAGACCTGTCAACAAGTATTCCTCTTTTAAGGGTTGTGGAGCCATTTTAGGATAAATACAGCTTGAACCTAAAAACATCAGTTTTTTTACTTTATTCTCATAAGCCTGATGAATCACGTTATTTTGTATCATTAGATTCTCATAGATAAAATCACCTCTAAACGTATTATTAGCTACAATTCCACCTACTTTGGCAGCTGCCAAAAAAACATAATCCGGTTTTTCTGCTGCAAAAAAATCAGCTACCGCCTGCTGATTTCTTAAATCTAACTCAGAAGAAGTACGTAACAAAAAGTTACTATATCCTTGAGCCTGTAAAGCTCTTAAAATAGCAGAACCTACCATTCCCCGGTGACCTGCTATGTATATTTTATCTTGTTTATTCATTTTCTATAATCAAATTAAATCTTGGAATAAAAGTACTTTAGAGAGTGAAACTAAAATTATATTAAAATTATTACAAAATATAATCTAATATCCATCTCGATAGCTATCGATACTCACAACTCACAACCAACTATTCCAATTAATATTTAACAGCCGAACGCACTTCCTTTAACATCTTCTCTTTTTGCACATAGATCAAATCAGAAGCAATCATTTCCGAAACCAATCCTTTTAAATCATATTGAGGTACCCATCCTAGTTGTGTTTTCGATTTTGTTGGGTCTCCAATCAATAAATCAACTTCTGTTGGACGGAAATATTGCGGATCAACTGCAATCACTTGTTTCCCTATTTCCAGTTGGTAAGCAGGATTAGAGCAGGCCGCTACATATCCTTTCTCAGCTACTCCTTCGCCTTTAAACTCAATAGCAATTCCTACTTCTGCAAAAGCCATACGAACAAAATCACGTACATAAGTCGTTTCACCCATAGCAATTACATAATCTTCCGGTTTTTCCTGTTGTAAAATACGCCACATTGCTTCCACATAATCTTTCGCATGTCCCCAGTCACGTTGGGCATCTAAATTTCCTAAATACAGGCAATCTTGTTCTCCTAAAGCGATAGCAGCGGTAGCCATCGTAATTTTTCGCGTCACAAAAGTTTCTCCTCTGCGAGGCGATTCATGATTAAATAAAATTCCGTTACAGGCAAACATATTATACGCTTCACGATAATTTTTAGTAATCCAGAAACCATATATTTTAGCTGCTCCATAAGGAGAACGTGGGTAAAAAGGAGAATGCTCGTCATACAGTCCTTTTTCATTTTTATTTTCTGCTAAACCACCATATAATTCTGATGTAGAAGCCTGATAAATTCTGGTTTTCTTTTCCAGTCCTAAAATACGTACCGCTTCCAGAATACGAAGAGTACCTATTCCATCTACATTAGCCACATACTCCGGGGAATCAAAAGACACCTTTACATGGCTCATCGCTCCTAAATTATAGATTTCATCGGGTTGTACTTCCTGAATGATTCGAATAATATTAGTAGAATCCGTCAAATCGCCATAATGTAATTTAAAATTCACATGATCCTGATGTAAATCCTGATAGATATGATCGATTCTTTGGGTATTAAATGAAGAAGCTCTTCGCTTTACCCCATGAACCATATATCCTTTTTCTAATAATAATTCTGCCAGATATGAACCGTCCTGACCTGTAATTCCTGTTATAAGGGCTGTTTTCATGTGTGCTATATTTATGTACTTTATTTATCTATTATTGAACATTATTTTAATTTGAAAAGGAACGAAATGTTTTCATTAAACCTTCTTTTGTTGAGATTGGCAATTCTTTATTAATAACCTTTTTTATTTTTTCATTACTTATTACATAATCCTCCGTTAATTTTTGCAAACGCTCTGAATTAAGAGGCAAAGATAAATAATCTCCTATTTTAGCAATTCCTCTAATCCAATTGGACCGAATTTTCATAATTCTGGTTGTTTTATCTAAACTATCACCTAATAATTGAATTAATTCATTCGTAGATAGGGATTTGTCATCAGCAATTTGGTAAACACCTGAAGTAATAGTTGCATTATCCAACAACTCTTTAATAACAAAACAAAGATTTTCGATACTCAAAAAAGATCTTTTATTTTCAAAAGCGCCTAGTGGCCAAGGCAAACCTTTAGCAACCAATTGATACAATAAATTTAAGTTTCCTTTGTTTCCCGGACCGTGAATCATACATGGTCTTATAATATATACCCGCTTCCCTTCAGGCAAGTCCTTAGATAAAATATATTGTTCTGCCTGTAGTTTAGCAATCCCGTAATGCGTTTTAGGATTTGGAATAGTTTCTTCAGTCAATACTCCCTTTACTTCATCAGCCACTGCTTTTACCGTACTCATGAATATGAAAACCTGTGCCTCTGATTGTAAAAAAGCATCGAAGAGTTGTTTGGTTAACTCAAAATTGGCTTCATAATAATCAGATGGTTTTGAGACTTTTTTCAAATCATGGGCCTTACCTGCTAAATGAATTACTGCATCTCCATCTAAATTAAATATTTGACCAAAAGTATAGCGAGTACTTAACGCCTTGATTGTATAATCCTGCTTTAGGTATTTTTGAAGATTAGAGCCTACAAAACCGTTTGCTCCTGTAATTGTTACTTTCATTTTTTCAAAAAACCTATTATTTTCCAAAAAAAGCGCATCTTAATTTTTAAAGGAGAAAATTCAATTCCATTCATAGATAATGCTTTTTGGATTTCTTTTGTAATTAAGTTATATGACGAGGATCCAGAACTGCTTAAACCTCCCACTAACATTGCAGTAGTGATAATACCCGAATATTTCCAGATTATTTTATTTTTTAAAAAAAATCTGGTAATTAACTCATAATCTGCACCAATTTTAAAACCTAAATCATAATTGCCAAATTTATCAAAAAGTTCTTTCTTGAAAAAAATAGAGGGATGCGGCGGCATAAAACCAATTTTAAGCTTTTCCGGATTCCAATATTTAGAAGAATACAATCTTATAATCTTTCCATTTTCTTTATGCTGAACGATATTTCCAACAGAAGCATCGATATCATATCTTTTATGAAAATCAACTATTTCTTCAATTACGGATTCTGAATTAAAAATATCATCTGAATTCAAAATCCCTATTAAATCCCCAGTTGCCATGGAAATCCCCTTATTCATGGCGTCATAAAGGCCTTTGTCTGGCTCCGATATCCATTTTGTGATTTTATCCTCGTGCTTTTTTATAATCTCAAGGGTATTATCTTTTGAATTTCCATCAACAACGATGTATTCTATGTTTTTATAGGACTGATTTTGAATTGATAAAATTGTTTTTTCAATAGTATTTGAACTATTATAACAAACTGTTATTATTGTAACTTTCATTTATTATTAAATTGTTGTAATTTATTTAAAGATATTTTCTAATTGTTCTAAAAATAATTTCGTCCAACTTCCATAACTTCGCAAAAAAAAAAAGAAATGAAAGAAACTAAATTACAATGGGCTGATATTTTAAGAACAATAGCTACTATTGCTGTTATTATTTTACATGTTACAGCACCATTATTAACCAGTATGGAATCTTTAACTAATTGGTGGATTGGCAATATTATAGAAAGTTCAGTTAGATTTAGTGTCCCAGTTTTTTTTATGTTAACAGGTGCCTTGCTGTTTGATAAAGAATATCCTCTTAATACTTTTCTTAAAAAAAGATTTTTTAGAGTTATAATTCCTTTTCTTTTTTGGAGCATTGTCTACATCTCATTTAGTTTAACTCTAAAAGTACTACATAACGAAGAATTACATTTTTTTAACGTATTAAACTTTGTTATTGATCAATTTAAAAACGGAAGTTCCTACCATTTATGGTTTGTATATACACTATTAGGAATTTATCTTTTCACCCCGATCATTAGCAAATGGATTCGTAACAGTTCTAATAAGGAAATCTTATACTTTTTAATTATCTGGTCACTTACAGTCTTGTATACTTATCCTGTTTTATCAATTTTTGACACTAAAATTGATCTGTCTCATTTTACTGGCTTTTTAGGATATACTATCTTAGGATATTATTTAAGAATGATAAGCTTTGAAAATTCTAACAAAAAAGATTTTATTGCAATTGCTATGTTTTTGACCGGCCTTATAATAACAATGACAGGAACATTCTTGTTATATAAGCTTAAAGGAGAAATGGATGAACTTTTCTATGAATATCTAACATTGAATGTATTAATGTGCTCAATTGGTATGTATATGTATATTAAGGATAAAAATGTAAAGAATCAATACATTCTTAAGTTTTTAAATTTGATGAATAGATTTAGTTATGGTATTTATTTAGTACATGTATTAGTTTTAACATTTCTCACCAAAGCCGGCATTACTTGTTTCTTTATTCATCCTCTAATTGGAGTTCCGGTAACCTCTTTATTGTGTTTGTCATTCTCAGTCTTAATAGTGTACATCATAAATAAACTTCCTTATGGGAAATATGTTTCAGGCTAAAATCTTAATTTTAATTTCATTTATTTAAAAAATTACAATTTTGATTACTTATTAAGTAATAAATGATTAAAACTATTAGCTACATCTTCCCAATTATCTGGAAACTTTTCTAAAACTTTAATATAGTTAACTTTATGTCCTAGCCTATAATCATTTGTGAAATCATAAATTGCTTTTAAAAGAGATTTTTCATCATAAGGATCGAAATAATAAGCCGAATTTTCACACATCCATCTTGAATAGTTAAAATCTGCAACAATAATTGGTAAATCAATAGTTAAAGATTCAATTAAAGGCAATCCATAACTTTCCATTGATGATATAAAAAGGAGCGCATCCGCTTTTTTATAATAATCATTCATTTCTGATGTACTTAATTGTCCTAAATTTTTCAGAAAGCCAACATGCTTAAATGACTGAAATTCTTCTTCTTTTAGTGTCAACCAAATCTCAAAATCATAATCTTGAATATTTTCTTTGCACAAATATTCATTAATTTTCAATAAAAACTCATGCTTTTTATGTGGGTAAAAAGCCGAAGGATAAAATAGTTTTATTTTAGATTCCTTTACTGAAATAGCAGTTTTATTTTTATCTAGCCAATTAGGTACTGGTTGAGGGATAACAACTACCTTATCCTTTATAGCTGGATAAGATTTAATCATTTCCTCAGCAATAGCCCCAGTCTGAACTATTATTTTTTTAGCATAAACCTGATTAATCGAAAACAAGAATCTATTTATTCTGAATTTAAGACTTTTTCCTGAAAACTTATTAATTTTTGGATATACTAAATTTGGCTGATGCACCAAGACAACTTGATTATGAATTCCCCTTAGAGGTATATCTCCTAAAACAATTGTAGGCACATTTGAAAAAATAAAACTTGAAAAAAAACACTCTACAAATCTTGAAATGGGATTTGGTAAAAATCTTTTATATATTCTAATTTTAGTATTTTCAGCATTAAAATTAAAACTATCACTTGGTAGAAATACTGTTGTGTTTTGTAAAAATCCCAAAGAAGAAGAAGCTTCCAGAAAAGAAATAACAACCTGAGAAGCGCCCAAGCCGTTTATATTAGTGGCATGTATTTGTATTTTTTTTTTATCCATTTTTTTTATCCATTGCAAAGTTTATCAGCTACTCCGATATTTATCTTTTTAAATAACTCAATAAAAGCCATTAATTTAAATTGTGAAAAATCGTAATTAAATATGAACACCTTTTTTGGAATTATTAACGGCTGAATTATAATTTTCTAATCTCTTTTGCTGGAACACCACCGTAGATTGTATCTTTAGGAACAGACTTATTAACTAAGCTTCCTGCAGCTATAATTGCCCCATCCCCTATTGTCACTCCTCCTAAGATTAAGCTTCCATATCCTATCCACACTCCGTTACCGATGGTTATATCTTTACTTATTCCTTTTCCTGCTCTTCTATTGCTATCACCTATTTCATGTGATCCACATATTAGACTAACATTTGATGAAATATCACAATTACTTCCTATTGCTATAGAAGAATCCCCACCCATAAAAAGGGTCTTATGTCCCACAAAAGAATTATTTCCAATTTTTATTTTAGTTATACCAAGCATTTCAACTGAGCTATAAATTACCACGCCATCACCTAGTTTATGTCCCATCAATAAATAACATAATCTGTTAATTTCAGGAAAAGCCTGTAAGGGAAGCAATTTCAATATTATTCTACCCAAAAACATTTTCATTCTTCTAATCATAAAAACTTTTCACATAATTATTAGAAATATCATTAAAGTCAATTGAATTGATATTTGAGCAATACTTTATATATTGATCAACATTTCTCATGTTTAGCATTTTCTCTGATAAATCCTCTAAATTATTTGTTTCGAAAACCTCACCTACATTGTAGAACTTTACCAAATCTTCATTGCAACCTACCTTATCGGAAAGCATAACAGGTAACCCATGATACAATGCCTCTTCTACTACAAGCCCCCATGGTTCAACCAACGAGGCCAAAACAAAAACATCATTAGAATCATAGATATCCTTTAATTCATGTCGATTTTTATATCCATGAAATGTTATATTATGATTTTTATTGATTACATCTAGATATTTTTCGTTCTCAATACTTCCAACAATATTTAAATGAAGATCTTGATTTTTTTTAAAAAAAGTAAATAATAAATCTAACCCTTTGTCTTCAGATACTCTACCAACATATAGAAAATTTATTATTTCGTCTGGTTTGGATTTTATTTTTGGTTTATAATCAAAATCTAAAACCCCAACTCCTCTCGAAATTGTTATTTTACCCTTAAAACCTAATTTTTTAACTAATCGAGAATGAGGCTGACCACTTACGATACATTCCGCAATACCACTGATAAAAATTCTTTTTATTGGAGTTAGGAGTTTAGAATGTCTAAACTCATAAATACTTGATTCAACGATTAATCTTAGTTTATGTTTTGGAACCACAAATCGCAAAAACCAGAAATACAAATCATCCCAGCCTCCTAAAGTAACGTAATCCGATTTTTTGCTCTCTAGGTAAAGATTTTTTATATTATAAAATTTACTAGTATTCTTTACAATATTTTCCTCATTCAATTCATATCGAAAAAAATCTCCTTCTCTCTTTATTTTAGAGTCATATGTAAAAAATACCTTTAGGCTAGTATGCTGTGCTATTCTTTTAAAAGCTAGATTTTTATAAAAGCTAGGCAGACAGGTTACTATAAGTTGCTTCATTATATTAGACCATTAATAATTTTTTCTCCAACATTTTCAAATCCCCAATTTGCTCTAGCAAACGTTTTTGCATTTTCACCAATCTCAACAATACTTTCTTTCTTAATTTCATTTAGAATATTGATGATATTGCTAGGTAAGTAGTCTTTTATTAAGAAACATACATTTTCAGGTAAATTAACATAGTCTCCTATAGCGGTAACAATTATGGGCTTCCCAAAAGCCATATATTCGTAACCTTTAGAGGGTGTTTTCTGTTGTGAATTTCTACCAGTTGGGTTTTGTAATACTAAGCATATATGTGTCTTCTTTAATATAGCATTAAATTCTTGTGAACTAACAAATCCGTAGTAGTTTATATCTAAATTGCTAAACTTTTCTAAAGAAACTTTTAATTCTTCTTCATTAAGTGAAAGACCGCATATATCGAATCTAATTTTTTTTGAAAGTTTTTCTTCCCTATTTATAATATCTAACGTTTGCAAATATAAACCTATTCCTTGTTCTTCATCTAGCATGCCTGCTAATAGAACATTGATTCTCTCATCTTCAAAAACTAGGTTTGTATCACCTGAAACATCGATACATCCATTTACAATAAGAAAGCTTTTACTCTCAATTTTTTTAAATAAAAATTTTGAAGATGGAATAATAATTAAATCTGACAACGCTATTGATGTTCTCATTAAAAAGCTACCAACTGACTGCTGTATTGCAAACATTATTGATGTACTAAACCAGTCACTTGCTTTAGGTGTAACAATATCTTCTAAATCTTCAATTATTTTTATTCTTAAAATTTTAGCAATAAATGCAACAAAAATTGTTGATGGATAATAACAATAAAGTATTGTCAATTTGATATTTCGCAAAAAATTTAATCTTAGAAAAATCCAAGACATTGAAAAAAATTCAAATAAAATACTTAAATAAGGAATTGCTAAAGCTGGAGCATAAACAATGATAATTCCATTTTTTCGCACTATATGTGTAGGATGAATAATTTTAGAGTTAAATTTAATTCTAGCACTACAAGCAGGTGAAATTATATAGGGCAAAAATCCTTGGGTTTGAACTGCTTTTGACAATCTCCACATTCGGTTTGAACCAGCTGGATTAGGAGCAAGTAAACCTCTTTCTTTTATTATTTTTTCGTCTAAATAATTACCAATAAAAACTGAAGTGTTTGTTTTATTCTTTCTTTTCTTCACTTAAAATCTCTTTATAAATAGTATTATATTTAATCGCGCAATTTTTTATAGAAAATTTCTTCTCTGACTCTACGGAAATACTTTTTCTATCAAACTTATTACTTAAACAATATGATATTCCACTTACCACATCATGAACATCTTTAAATTTTGCAAGATATCCAGTTGTTTTGTGATTGATAATATCACTTGGTCCAGTTTCTTCAAATGCAATTGCTGGTGTACCGCAACATTGTGCTTCAGCTACCGTCATTCCAAAACCCTCTGCTACTGATGTGCATAAAAACAAATCTGCGACATTATATAAATTAGCCATTTCTCGTGGGTTTGAAACAAAACCAAAATTTATTACTTCATGAAGAGAATTTGACAATACAATTTCTCCTCCACCAAAAGTTATTATTTTTAGCTTCTTTTCATTGTATTTATTTAATGCATCTACACTTAAATAAACTCCTTTAAATGGTGAATTTAAATGTTGTGCGCCCATTAGCACTACTGTATCGTCAACTTTTAAATTAAAGCTCTCACGTAATCCTTTATCTTCAACCTCAAAATTATACACATTACAATCTATACCACTTGGTATTACGTCTATTAATTCGTTCTTAAGAAGACTTCCTTGTCTTGCTTGTTCTTTCATCCAAGTACTTATAGCCAAAAATTGAATATTTAATTTTGAGTAGTATTTTCTTTTTCTCTTAAATAGATAATTAGACAAATCATTAGTATTTGTACTATTTAACACTTGGCATTTACCGCAATCATTTTTAAAATTGTCACAAGAAGAAAAGTAGTGACAGCCTCCAGTAAAAATCCAACAGTCATGCATGGTCCATACAATTGGCTTATTGAGTTTAAGTAAATCTTTAATATCAATAAAGGCATGATTAATCCAATGAAGGTGAATAACATCGGCTTGTTTTACTTCTTCATTTGTTGAAAGATCTATTCCAAACAACCCCGGAGAAAATATTTCTGGTTTCCTTTTAGTGTAATATTTAAGAAGAATTCTATCTGCAAAAGTTAACAAAATTCGTTTTATCTTTCTTACTTTGGTTGTTTCGTAAAAGGATGTATTGATAATATTTTTAGATTGTTTATTTAAAAACAATATCCTTGACTGTACGCTTTCGTTTATTAATGCCTCATGTAACTTAACACAGGCTATCCCAGCCCCTGCCGAAGAATTAGCTGCCGAGATATGTAATATTTTCATTTTTCTTAGAGTTAAATTGAGCAAACTGAGCAATTAGCAGCCAGTACATAAAGCCTACACCATCATAAACAAGGTGTTGGCCAGAAAGTCCAAATGCTAGATAAATTGAAGTAAAAGATAGAATTATAAAACATTCTATTTTATTTGATAAGACTTTATAACTAGTATATAGCGTTTTAGAAATTAAAACAGTAAAAAAAAGCATTGAAAAACCATTAATCTGACGTCCAATTTCTAAAAAGATATTATGTGATCCTTCAGACCATTCTCTCCATTTATCAATATAGTCGAAATAAACTTCGAGTGAACTACCCGCGGGAGCAATAAAAAAGTTTTGAGTAATTATTTGAAGAAAGGAAGCATCCCAAATTGGTTTTCTGTCACCTATCAATTTAAATTTGACATACCCCATTATACTTGTAAAATCGTAACCAAGTTTGTCTACAGGTAATAGAACAACATAAATAGTTATTAAAATAGGCACAAGAACAAAAATCAAGCCTAAATATTTTAAATTTTTTTGATTAAAAATTTTAAATTTAGTAAAAAATAAAAAAATAAAACTAAGTAATATCATTGCTATAATTGTAATCGTTGCTTCAAGACCGATCAATGTTCGTCCTAAGCATAAAAGGATTACAACTTTTAAAGAAATTGATTTATACCTAAACCATAAGTATGGTAAAAAGCCAAAAGTTATAAAAAGCCAATGAGCATTCATTAAACCAAGAGACAAAGAAATTGCTGATAAAATAAAAATTTTGTCAAATTGCTTTAAAAATTCTTCTTTTGATGAAACAAGCTGAGGGATCAATACCACCCCCATTGTCAAGGCAATCCTAAATCCTATTGTAAGACCAGCTTTATTTTCTTGTCCAGAAAAAAATGAAACAAACAAGCCAATTATAGAAAACAAAATAACAAGATACCAAAGTGCTAGCATCCAATAAGATTTTGTTTTTCCTAAATTTAAAAGTGCACGTACAGGTGTAGCTAGTGCAAAAGCAAATTTAGTTGACAAGGCTATTGGACCAATTATTAATACATTTTTAAACAATGTATACAATCCTACATTAATATTGGATACATTTTCGGCTTCTGAATTTTGCCCCATACAGATACCTGTGTATAGAAGTAAAAAAACCACATACAGATCTACTTCTTTCTTAAAACAAAAATAATAAAAGGCATAACAGGAACTAACAATAATTGCGAAATTGGCTATTATACCACCACAAAGATGCAATACTATAAGAAAATAAAGGACGCTGTATTTTTTTAAATCAGCCAGCAGATCTTTCAACTTAATAAATTCTAGTAATGATTAATAATGCAGAATATATTTGGACTTTAATATTTAATTTTGAAATTATTAAATATGCCATTTTCGGTTTTTGTACATAAATAACCAATAATTAATTTTTTGATCTTTTTTGAGTATCTTAAATATTATTAATCGACTTACAATGGTTATATATTCAACTATTTTTAATAAAGTACAATAAAGTCCATTATATGATACTTTATACAATGTTCTTACACCATCCAAACGTCTTTTTTGCCTATTCTCCGAAAACTGGAAACTTTTTCCATCCAAATGTGTAATTTTTGCTAAAGGAACATTAAAAATATTAAACCCTTTTTTTCTTATTCTATAACACCACTCTTCTTCTTCACTGTACATAAAAAATTCGGGATTAAAAACACCTGCTTTTTCTATCACTTCTTTTTTAATCATCATTGCGGCTCCGACAACACTTTTTGCTTCAATGGCCTTTTCGCTTTCATTTACGCATTGCTTATTTTGAAGAAACATTAGATGAAATAAATTGCTTAATTCTACTCCCAATGAAGGATACATTTGAGAAAAAGAAGGTTGAAATGTTCCATCATCATTATACAGATTTGCTCCAGCAACTCCTACAGAAGAATTATCATCTAGAAAATCAGATAAAGTTTTTATTGCATTATTTTGCAAAATGGTATCGGGGTTTAATAAAAAAATATTTCTTCCTTTTGCAACCTCAATTCCTTTATTATTTGCTCTCCCAAATCCAATATTATCTGCCAATGCTATGTAATTAACCTGATTGTTGTACTTTTGGCTGATTATAAATTGTGAATTGTCATCTGAATTATTATCAACAACAATTATCTCATACATAATATCTTTCGTTTTTTCCAAAACACTGTCGACAGCGTTTATCAATAAAGAAATTGTATTATAATTTACAATTATTATAGAAACATCCATATTATATTAATTCTTTAATTATTTGGGCTGGATTACCGGCAACAACACAATTCTTAGGAACTGACTTTGTTACTACTGAATTGGCTCCAATAATACTGTTTTCTCCAATTGTAACACCAGATAAAATAACGACCCCTTCTCCTAGCCAAACATTCTTCTCAATGTAAATTGGCCCTTTACTAACTAAAGGACGATCGACAGGAGGCAAAAGAATAGAAGACAGTGATATATCACCATGTGAATGATCTGATATAAAAATTTTACTTCCCATCAATACATTATCACCAATCACAATCTTATCAATTGCTCCAATATGGCAGTCCTTTTGTATAGTAACATTATCCCCAATTACAATGCTTGGAATAAAAACTTGATTATTGTATGAATCGATAGCATCCATTCGCAATCTATGATCACAATGAAAGTTATTTCCTATAGTTATATATTTGCCTCCAGTCAAATATATAGGTTTATTAATCCCTGCATTATCACCAATTTTTTTAAATTGTTCTGATATCCATATTGTATAGTAACTATTTTTTCTCACATTCAAATTTTGAAAAAATTGAAATGTAAAAATGCTTGAAAGAAATTTTACAAACTGCCTAACAAAACTTCTCAGTAGTTTCTTCATGATCTAATTTTATGAATAAAAAAACGCAGCCAAATGATATAAAAATAAGGCTCATACCAATATTTGCTAAAAAGTATCTTGAATACTCCATCTGTTTGAAAATATTTATCATTTTTAAATACATATTTTTAGAATCCACGGAAATACAAAATTCTTGCAAAGTCGGTATTTTTTTTGTCTATAAATGTTGAATGGATATGCAAAAAATTACTGTTTTAGTTAAGCTAAATTTTTATAAATAGAGATTAATTATTAAACTAACTCATATTGTTTTGTTATTTAGTGTACGACGCCTTCTTTTTCTGTTATACTATATTTCAAGATACTCAAATATTTCAAGTTTCATTTGTTTATTTGATAATAACTTATTTCTGTAGATAAGTTCTGTTTTAAAAAAATTAAAAAGACTTTCAGCAACTGCACTGTCGCAAGAATTTCTTTTCTACCTATATTTCAGATTACTGCTCCATAAAATTCAATGTTATTAACAAGTTTTTTGGTTGTGTATTGGAATCCTTGGTCGGAATGGAATATTAATCATTTTATGACAACTCTGATTGTTATTGTCACACCAACGAACTGTCTATATTCCATTGATGCTCAGGGTATTATTCAAAATTTTGTAAATTAATTTTCGATCATATAAAATCAATTACTGTTCAAATATAAAAACTCCTTTTGTTTGAATATAAATAATATCTGAAATGCTATCTTCTGAAGGTTTAGACCATAAAGTTTCGTTTAAAACATCGACAACTGTTAAATAATTATGCTTTGAATTTTTCGCAACTTCAAATTTCTAACTTACAATGTATTTTTCTGAAACGATTTAATATTTTCTAAAGTTATTACTTTAAAGAAATACAAAAAACCTCCATACAAAATAAACCAAATTATTGTTTTTACAAATATTTGAAATAATAAATTATTAAAACTAAGGTCTAAATACCATATTATGAAAGCAGAAATAAAACTAAACACCGCTGGCACAAAAAATGATTTAAATATTTTCATCGAACTTAATCCTAAAACATGGTTGTTAAAATAAAAATAATAGAAAGACATTTGAATCACAATATAAACAACATAGCCAATTACAGCAGCCCCCACACCAAAATGAGGAGTTAGAACTGCATTTATAATTAATGAAATAACACATGCAATAGCAGAGCTAAATACCAACATCTTCGTCTTTCCTGTAGATAAAACCAGACTTGCAACTGGACTACTATGCAATCCAAATATTATTATAAATATCCATAATTCTAGCCATACACTTAAATCTATAAAATCCTTGCCAACATAAAAAACAAGCAATTCTCTACTGTTTAAAATTATAGGGATACATAGAGAAACAACTACTATAGTAGTGTATTTAGTTGCAGTACATATAAAATTAGAAATATTCTCTATATTATTTTCTATCAATAACTTTGTTGTTTTTGGCATAAAAATAGAGGTAAAACTTCCTCCGACAGAAATAACAAACAATGTAATAGTTTCAAGAATTCGGTAATCTGTCACAATTTGAATGCCCTCAGTAGAATAAATACTAAGAACAATGGGGCGTAAATGTACGGCAGACATTTGAAATAAACCCATCGTAATAATTGCCAAACTGTATTTAAAAATAATACCAAAATTTTTCCAATCACTTGCTGGCACAAAAGACTGGACAAGTTTGTGTTTTTTTGATTGTAAATAAAAAGGGACTAAAATTAAGGTATTTACCAAAGTGTAAGCGAAAAAATAGTATGTAATTGACCAGTTCAACCAAAGAGTAATTCCAACTACTGCAAAACCAATGAAGCTTCTAATAATATTTACTTGTTGCACCAAAAACATCTGTTCATTTGCGATAAGAAGTTGATTAAATACAGAGGAACTCCAATTTATAACCGAAAAAAAGGCTAAGATTAAAAACATAGTACGTATTACAGGAATCTGATCATGTTCAAGAGAAAACATAGATAAACCCCAAAATGCTATTATAATTAGTACCAATGCATTTATTAGACCAACAATCCCATAAAAGCTAATACTGGTTCTTGCCACTGAATCTAAAATATTATAATCCTTTGTTCCGATCCATTCAGAAAAATATTTAACGGCTCCTGTACCTACTCCCATATCTAAAAGTGTCATATAGGCATTTATAGAAGATGCAAGTGCAATCAATCCAAAATCAACTTGCCCGAAATTTGATAATAATAATGGCACTGAAATAAATTGAATAGCAGCACTTATAATTTTAGAAATTGTGCCCCAAATAAATGATTTAGCAACATATTTTGCAGTACTATGCGATTCCAATTTCTTTCCCTTCCCAGCTATATTGATGAATATTGTATTTCTCAAATTTATTGTTGTTATTTTAAAATCGAAAAAAATAAATTATTAAATATTTTTTCTGTAATCAGAAATTCTTTAACTGAACACTATTGGGAATTTAAAATTTCGGCATAATTATTTATGCCCATTCCCAAGGTTTCTTCAAGTAATTTTATTGCTTGTTTGTCAACTATATTTGTATCTATACTTTTAAACTGTTTAATTATATATTCCAAATCAGATACCGTTGAAAACTTATCTTCTAAACCATCAAATAATTCATTTTCATTCTTGTCATATCTTAGACAAAACAAATTAAAATACATTGCTTCATAATACGCTGTTGTGTTATACGCAATCGCAAAATCATACTTATCGGAGCTTAACTCATTAATTAAGCTATTATTTTTTGAACATATTTCAAACCCAAGTTGATTTGCAATACCCTCATATTTTTGATAGTTTAAACTTGGATGTAATTTTACACTAACTTTAACTGAATTATTTTTTTTATACTCAGCAATTAAGTCTAAAAGTTCTAGATTCGATTTATCGTAGATTTCCCTAGGCAACAAAACAATGCAATTTTTGAATTCGATTTTTAAGTTTATTTTTTTTGCAGGATATTTGGGATTTCCCCCAACTAGTATTTTTTCTTGAGGAAAATCAAAATTTTTATTTAAATCCCTCTTTGATGATTTCCCCCATACAATTACATATTGTGAACTAATATTAAAGCCATTAATATAATCTAGCGGTTTTTGTTGTTTGAAATTAATATAACTTACACCATGAGATAATGAATATGTCCTTATGGTTGAATTATGATTAATAACTTGACAAAGTAAATTTTCTATTCCATAAGAACTAATCAATGAAATATAGCTATGGTTTGTAAATCTATTTCTTCGCTTTATTAATTCATTTCTCAAGTCCTTTTCTATGTTTAGGTTAAAACAAAGTTGTGATGCTAAATATAATTTTGATTTAATATCTATTTTTAGTTGTCGAGCATTTATTAGTGTATGAATTGAGATGAAAATATTTATTATGCTGATTTTTAGTTTAGGTTGAATGATTTCTGATTGAAGGAGAATAGAATTAGGAATGTCTGATCTACAATTTTCTACTAATTTGATATGATCCATTCTATCAACAAAGCATGTATAAATATTAGTATATAAATTAAAATGTTTAACAAAATCCTTAACATTTAAAGTCTTTATAAAAGATTTAAATATGGCATAATATGAGGGAGGTTTAAAATAAGCGACAATCAAAATATCATGCGCAATTGCTTTGTTAAAATCAACATTATTTTTAATTAATTTAAACGAATTGTTTATTTGTATGAATTTATCCCAACTCATAAAAATTTAAATAAATTAGTATTGTATACTGTCAGATTATTGTTATTGTAACCATAAAAGTGAATACCATTAAACTGAGCAGCTTCCAAGTCATTTACACTATCTCCAATCAAAACACACTCATTAATATTATAGTCATGGCTATCAATTAATTCCTTTACCCACTGTTTTTTCGGCTTTGGAGAACCATGAATAGATTCAAAAAGATTTTCAATACTCATGGACTTACAGAGATATCTTAATTCTTCTTGATCTGAACCAGATGTAATATGCATTCTATACTTTTCTTGGTTTTGCCGCACAAAATCTAAAGTTTCATTTATTAATAAATTAGGATTTACTAATAAATTTTTCATTATTATTGAAAACCGTTCTGCCCATAGGAGTATTTGGTCCTCTGTGATTGCTTCGTTTCTGATTTCTTCAAAAAAATACCTAAATTTAACATACCTTGACAAACCACCATTAGCTTTATGAAAATTTAAAAGCCTTTCTACTTGTTCTTTAGGAAACTCTTCTAAAACCTTTTCAAAACCTAAATCACGAACTGCATTAGAATCCATAAGCACCCCATCAAAATCCCAGAAAATTACTTTAATTAATTTTAAATCCTTTGACATCATAAAATTATTTAAAAAGCGATTTATGGATCTTATCTGCTACAACAAAATCATCCTCCCAGTCAATATCAAAAGATTTCAACTTATCAAGCTCAAAATAATAGGGTTTTAATCCTATTCTATCATTTAGTTTTAAGTAGTTTTTTATACTATTAATATAAAATGCATGATTGATCTCATATAATACTTGTAAATCTTGTGTTCTTGGCCATTTAACAATAGATCTATCATAATTAACACAAGAATTATTAATTGGATTCCATAAAAACTGTTGGATTTTTGTCACACTCATTAAACTATCAAAATTATAGTCTAATTTATTATAGATTTCAATAGCTTTCAAATATGTAGACTCATCAACAAAAGGCGATGTGGCATGAAGCCAAAAAACATGCTTATCTTCACTAAAAATAGTGGGAATGTAATTTATGAAATCATTTATATTTGTTGATGATTGACATAAATGCTCAGGTCTTTCTATAATTTTTATTCTATCATCTTTAAACTTTAGAGCAACATCAATTGATAATTCATCGTTAGTAGATAATATAATTGGAATATCAAGATTTAAATTTAATAATTGTTTAATTTTTAGCTCTAATATTCCACCTTCAAAATTAGAAAATTTTCTAGTATTTTTAGATAAAACTCTTTCGCTTCCTTTTCTAGTCGGCAAAAAAAACACAAAGTCTTTCATATCCAGTTATTTTGAAATTATTGAAAATATTGAATTAGTTTTAATATCATATTTAGTTTCAGTAAGTGAATAAAATTTCATTTTTATTTGTTTACTAAGTACATTAAATAAGAAACTATTTTCATAAAACAACTCTTGCTCTTTAGTGGACATTGTATCTTTATAACCATCATAGCCTACAATATACAATTCTTCTATACCTATACTCAAAATTAGATTTAATGCAATTCCAGTATGTGAATCAGAATAGGGCTGAAGCAAACTATTATTTTCAAGTTCAAACGTATTACTGGTCAATTTTTCAGGCACATATGTCCCCATTTTTCTTGGAAATGGTGGTAAAACACAAATTGCATTTAATGGTATATTCTCCCCAAAAACGTCTTCCATCCTATGACCTTCATTTCCCACTAAACAAAATATTTGACGACAATTACTACTTTTAATTGACAATGCATTCTTTGCACTAGAATGAACTACAATTATATCTGAATTGCTTTCTAAAAATTTATGAATTGCTTCAGAATGATCTGCCACAGATTGACCACCACCAATAAGAATAGCTTTTTTTTCATGATTCGCTTTAAACGATGCATATTTAATATTATCAAAAACTCCATTTGCCTTATTCTGCAAAGCCCTAATAATAGAATTAAAAGAATAATAACGCTTACCTACCCAATCCATGACATCTTTTTGGGGTAAAGAATATGCACCAGATACCATATAAGGTAAATTAGTACCCCATTCATACGATTTTTGAAGCTCTGAAAATCCATCCACAACTTTCGACAATGGGCTAAAATCAACTTCTAATTTTTCTTGCGCATTTAAGGCTGTAAAAAGCAATTCTGTTTTTAAATTACCTGCTCCTCTTCCCATTCCAGTTATAGTTGCGTCTACAATTTCACAACCTTCTTCTATGGCTGTAAGTGTGTTAATCAAAGCCAACTCCATGTTATTATGCCCATGAAATCCTAAAGGAACATCATCTACATAATTTTTCACCAATTGTATGGTTTCTTTCACATCATTAGGATAAACTCCCCCATAGGAATCTACCATATAAAAATAGTCAGCGATTCCTTTTACTTCTGGTAAAAGTTTTAGAAAATCTTTTTGTTGTTTCCATTTGGACATATACATGACATTGAACCCAACTTCAAAACCCATTTTTTTAACTGCTTCTGCCAATTTTAATGCTCTTCCAAATTTATTTGGATCTATGGCTATACGTACCATTTCTATGAGTCCAATACAAGGAGCTAAAAGCACAGGAACATGTTCTGGACGAATGTCTTTTTCATTTAGAATGATTACTAATTTTTTGTTAGTTTGTGTTTTCAAACGTTCCATTACATAAACTGGTAAATAAAAATATTCACCTAAATATCCTTCTAAAGGTATGGAACGATAACCTACTTCGATATAATCAATGGGTAAATCATTACAAGCTTTTATATAGGTGTCTACTAATTTACGATTAAAATCCCAGTTGGTGTAATAGCCACCATCACGAAGAGTACAGTCTAATATTTTCATATATTTTTATATGTTATTTTAATTTTATTCATTTGAAATATTTATCAAATCATTGCTTGCATTTCTTTCATCAATCCGGCAAGGTCATATTTAGGTTGACATCCCAGCTTAGTTTTTGCTTTATTAGTAGTATCTCCAATTAACAAAACAACTTCAGTAGGCATGAAATATTCAGAATCAACAGCTAATACCTCTTTCCCTAATCCCACATAATTATACTACACGGACAATTCCTTTAGCAATCGTTTAATAATCAAATAAAAAACAATCAAAAATCCCGCTAAAAATCCACCCAAAACTATTCCTTTAGCTTTACCAAAACGTTCTTTAGCTAAAGGCAAAATAGGTCTATCAATTACCTGAATTAAAGGCGTTTCTTTACGCAGCGTCACTTTTGCTAATTCACTTTGCTTAACTAATTCTGTCAATATAGCTGTATTCGCCTGTACATCTACCTGCCTACGGGCAGAAGGAGCACGGCGGACATTCAAAGCGGGATTCAAATTAAAGGTATTGTCATTAGCCACCGCTACACCTGTTATGGCACTATTTAATTCCCGACGGACAGAATCGGTTTGCCGTTCTAAAATCAGCATATTTTCTTTGGCCTTTTTGCTTTTCGTCTCCACATAAAAATCGGATACTTCATCTACCAGGGCTTCGCAAAAATATTTTGAAAACAATTCATTTGTAGATGCGACATCTATACTAATTATAGCAATCTTTTTATCCTTTTGAGCAACAGATAAAGCAGATTTGGATAAATCTTTGTAAATCAAACCTAAAATACTATCCTGAACCCGTGTGAATTGTTGACGGTTGGCATTAGGTGCAAATTCTAATTTAGCGAGAGCTGGTTTTTCTTTCCAATTATCACCCCATTCCTTATTTTGAATATACATTTGTGCCAGAGAAATAGTGTTTCCATCTACTACTACAGGACTTAGTAAGGTTTTCTCGACCATAGAGCGCGATTTGAACAATTCAATTAAGTTAGATGCTGAAAAAGCACCACCGCCACTGCCTCCTAAATCGAGTCCGAAAGAACTGGCTAATCCTAATGCGCCACCTAATCCACCGGATTTTTCATCTTCTAATGCGAAAGATAAGGTAGCCGTATAGACTGGTTTTTTAATAAAGGAATAAGTAAGCCCCAAAGCTGCTCCAATAATTCCTGCTAACACAATCACTTTCCATTGTGAAAGCAGGTATTGATACCATTCTTTTCCCTTTTCAATTAGTTCTTTAAGGGATATTTCGTCGTTTGGATATTGTTCGTTCATATGTATTGTTATTCGATGATCGTTGTTCGATGGTCGTTGACGATGGACCGTCAACGAAAATCCGCAGAGAATATTCGTTATCGCATCTATTTAAATGCCGTAATAATCAATAATGCCAAACTGGAAATTACGCTACCAAATCCAACAACCTCTCCGGCACTTAGTTTTTTACGTTCCGGTTTTTCAGGCACTATAATTTGAGAATCGGGTAATACTTTAGGATAGGATCTAAAAAACAGGAAAGAACCGGTCACATCTGCTTTTCCGTTAGGATAGATAATGTAGGCTTTCTTTTTCCAGCCTTTGGCATCCACACCTCCTACTGAACTTAAATAGTATCGGAAAGATTTGCCCTTGCGATACGGAATTTCAGAGTTCAGTAATACATTTCCGGAAACTCTTACACCTTCATTCAATTCAGCCACTTCAATCTGATCTCCGGGAAACAAGGTTACGTTAGAGTAATGCCCCGGGTCTTTTTCGATTTTGTTCCAATCTACCGGTATCGTAGCATACTGCAATTGATTCTTTAATTTTTCATTCGAATTCACAACACTTGAATCGGAAAGAGGCAAATTTAAATCAATACTTTGTAATTGCTCAATTTGATCGGCTTTAACAGGTCTTTTGATTTTAACACCATGAGTGTTGGCGATATCCTTCAATCCACCGGCACGGGAAACTATATTAAAAATCGTTTCTTTTTTATTCTCTAACACATAACTACCCGGATACACCACTGCTCCGCTAATGCTTACCATTTGTGGTTTTTCATACACCGCTACTCTTCGAATACTAATGACATCAAAAGGCATTAAAGCATAATTTTTAAGCTGTTCATTATTTTCCGGTGTCAACTCTAAATGAATCAGTTCGATACGATTGGGATTACCAGCGTAGATATTATCTGATTTTATCATTCTTGCTATTTCAACACGTTTAGAGGCTGAACCTGTTAAACCACCTGCCTGTACCAACAGGTCATTTAAAGTTAAATTATCTAAATAGGTATATTCTCCGGGATTTCTCACTTCACCAGCTATCGTAACATTGTATTCTTCTCTGAAATCCAGGACAGAATAAACCGTCACAATATCTTCTCTTTGCAATAAAATATCAGCATTCGCGTCTCCTGAAAGTGCCGCTGCTAAATTGGCATTGATGATTTCGGTGCTCAAATCACTTTTTAAACGCACAATACGAGCTCTTTGTGTATAAGCATCTTCCTTTAAACCTTCGGCTTTAGCTACCAGATCAGAAATTCGCATGCCTTCGTAAAAAGAATAAGTATTAGGTCTGAAAACGGCTCCTTCAATACTGATACGGTTTTCAAAACGATTTAATATTTTTGTCACCTGAAACACGTCTCCTGCCTGCGGAAGATAGCTGTTGAATTCACTTTTAAGAATATCACGAACTTTAAATTCCTTATTGGTTTTTTGGGTTACACTGACTGATGCTGTATAAGCTATCTCATTGAAACCCGAAGCGAAGCTAACTAAATCAGAAAAAGTTTCCCCTTTTTTCATTTCAAAAATACCGGGACGCTTAACCTCTCCCGTTATAGTAACACGCTGCGTATAAGACGGAATGCGAATAACATCATTATCTTTCAAACCAACATTGTCTGATTGATCACCTTTAACCAGAAAACGATATAAATCAATCACACGATATACTTTATTATTACGTAATAATTCAATATTACGGTAACTGCCATTAAGAGCAGGCCCACCTCCTAAAAACAACGCATTATAGACCGTAGCCAAAGAGGAAACCGAATAATTACCGGGTTGTTTACTTCCTATAATAGTTACCTTAATAGTACGAATACGACTCAGACTAATATCCACCTGAGACTGTCCTGAAGCTACCGTACTATAGACTCCGGCAATTGCATTTTTTATTTTTTGAGAAGCTGCTTCTATGGTCATACCTGAAACAGCAAGCTGTCCCACATATGGAATACTAATTTTTCCTTCAATACTCACAGGAATGGAGGCGTTAAACTCCTGGACACCATATACACTCACCTGCAATTCATCACCTGGTCCTAAAACATAATTTACAGGAGTTGCCAACTTTAAATCGGGTTCAAAATTTAGTGTGGGATTATCAAACAATTCCGAACCAAAAACCAAAGTATTACTAGTACCTTTTACTTTGCTATTACTTATTTTTTCCTGTGTTCTTCCACTGTTTTGAAGTTGCGGATTAGTATCCGAACTTCCTCCACTTATGGTTGTAGTGGCCAGACGGGCACGCAGTTTTGAAAATTCTGCAGCAGACATCCCTTTGGCCAAAGCCATTGGCTCAGCCTGATCTAACGTCATATTATTCGATTGCAGCTGTGCTTTAATTTTTGACAGATCAGCTTCTGTCAAATTATCCACCTTCAGCGTACTTAAATCTGTACTTTTCAATAAATCCTGAGCGAATCCGGTTGAAAATTGTAAAAAAGTAACTAATAATAAAATGAATGTATATCTCTTTTTCATGTCTTGTTTATTGTTAAACTGTATTTTATTCTAACAGCTCCGGTTTTATTCTTTCCAATTCATTATACAAATCCTTTACATCCTGAGAATGTTCTTTTTGCAACACCAGATTTGCATTATCCGTAGCTATTAAAATCGTGTTTTTCATGCCAATAAAAGCGGTATAATTTTGTGTTCCAATGGTCATATTGCCATTTTCATCTACCGCATGTCCTTTAGAAACCAAATAGTCATAAACCGATTCAAACGATCCTAAATCAGACCATAAAAATTGCGAAGGAACTACCTTAATTTTTTTACTTCTTTCCATTACAGCATAATCAATACTAATAGAAGGAATGTCTAGAGATAATGCCAAATCCAGTTTCCCATCGGTATTATTTTCCCATGCAATTTTGGATTTCTTATATACTTTGGGTTTAAAATGTTTTAACTCGTCCAGAAAAACTCCCGCTTTGAAACAAAACATTCCGCTGTTCCATAAGAAATTCTTTTTAGCGATAAAGGTTTTTGCCGTTTCAAGGTTTGGTTTTTCTCTGAATGACAGTACATTTTCCCCTTTAGATTCTATATAACCGTATCCTGTTTCCGGCTTAGTAGGAACAATTCCGAATGTAACAATATGGTCATTAGCCGCTTTTGCAATTGCATCAGCTACAGCCTGATCATACAAATCTTTCTTTTCAATGATATGATCCATCGGAGTAACAATCAAAATGGCTTCCGGATCAGCAGCAAACGCGGCAAATGCAATAGCTGCAGCCGTATTACGTGGCGTTGACTCCACAATATCCAAATAAGGGATATTGTTTTTTTCTAAAATATGCCTGCTCAAATGACAGTTATCGACATTTCCTACCACGATAACCTGATCTGCAATTTCTCGGTTACGGTCTACTGTTAATTCAAACAACGATTTTCCTTCAAAAATCTCTAAATATTGTTTGGGTCTGCTTTTTCTGGATAAAGGCCACAAACGACTTCCTACCCCTCCGGTAAGAATGACGTGTATGATTGTATGTTTTTTATTCATAATTTAATATTCGTTGTTCGATTTTCGATGTTCGATGTTCGATGAACGTTCACTGTTGCAGAGATTTAATTAACTTATACAACATCATTTTAATCCTGTTGCACAAATCTAATAACATCTTATAATCATCATCTGTAATATATCCCAGTTCTTTAGACAAAAACAAATGATAATTGGTTTCTTCTAACGAGCCTTTTGATATGTACAAAAACTGAACAAATTCCTTTTTGTATTGTCGGGCTTGCCCTTCGATTATATTAGTTGGAACACTGGACACACTTCTTCTAAGCTGACTAGTCAAAGTAAATTGTTCCGATTTTGGGAAACACTTAGTTATCTTATAAACTTCTAACACCAATTGATGAGAAACTTTACAAACATCTAAATTGATTTCCATTTTTTATTATTTGTTATTTGATTTTCGATGTTCATTGTTGATATTCGCTTTTTTCGATGGACGATAAACGGTCAACGATTAACGCTTACTCACAGTCTGCCATCTACGCAATCACCCAAAACACCTTTTACATCATAGATGACACTTGTTGTTTTCCGGAGTTTTGACAAATCCATGGTCAGGAAATGAGCATGAGCAACTCCTAAAACAACGGCATCAAATTTTTGCCCTTCGGCAATCTCAGGATGACAAACCAATTCGTATTCTTTTTTTACTTCAGCAGGGTTAGCCAAAGGATCAAAAAGGGTAACACTTATTCCATACTCTTTTAATGCCTTAATAACATCTACTATTTTAGTATTGCGAACATCAGGACAATTTTCTTTAAAAGTGATCCCTAGCATCAACAGCTCAGCTCCACTAACAGAAATTCCTTTTTTAATCATGAGTTTCACCACCTGAGAAGCCACGTATTCGCCCATACTGTCATTCAAACGTCGTCCTGCCAGAATTATTTCAGGGTGGTATCCTAATTCCTGTGCTTTTTGAGCTAAATAATAAGGATCTACCCCTATGCAATGTCCTCCTACCAATCCTGGTTTAAAGGGTAAAAAATTCCATTTTGTTCCCGCAGCTTCTAAAACATCCTGAGTGTCAATATCCATCAGATTGAATATTTTAGCCAGTTCATTTACAAAAGCAATATTAATATCACGCTGCGAATTCTCGATTACTTTAGCAGCTTCGGCTACTTTTATCGATGGAGCGAGATAGGTTCCGGCTGTAATAACCGATTGGTATAGCTGATTTACTTTTTGTGCTGTTTCAGCAGTAGAACCGGCCGTAACTTTCAAAATTTTATCTACGGTATGCTCTTTATCCCCGGGATTAATTCGTTCCGGCGAATAACCGGCAAAAAAATCACTATTGAATTTTAATCCTGATATTCGTTCTAAAACAGGAACACATTCCTCCTCTGTAACTCCGGGATAAACAGTAGATTCATAAATGACGATATCTTCTTTTTTCAAAACCTTAGCTACCGTTTCACTTGCTTTATACAAAGGTGTTAAATCAGGACGGCTGTTTTTATCTACAGGTGTAGGAACGGTTACAATATAATAATTACAATGCGCTATATCATTTATATCAGAAGTGCAATACAAGCCTTTTTCCTCGGGTTTTTTATCCACTAGTACTGAATTCAATGTAGCGGAATCAATCTCCAGCGTTACATCAACTCCTGATTGTAACTGCCCGACTCTTGATGCGTTAATATCAAAGCCAACAACAGCAAATTTTGTAGCAAATAAGCGAGCCAAAGGCAAACCTACATAACCAAGACCAATAATTGCTATTTTAGAATCAGAATTCATTAATTTACTTTTGTATGAACTTCTTTTATTGTTTTTCTTCCACCGCTTCGCGACTCCAACCCACATAAATAGGTTGAAAATCCGTTTTTTTTCAGTGCGCAAATATAACAGACTATAAGCGGAATTCCTATAAAAATCTTCAAAATCGAAACAGTAAGAAGAACCTAATGTTTATTTATCAAAAATGACTAACTCAAAAAAGTTAAAAACCAGTTATTTAGCAATATAAAAACTTTCTTACGTCGAAATACTACTACTCAAAAGGTTTAAAAGTTCTATATGTTACTTTAATTTCATTTTTAAAACACAACCAATTGATTCCAAAATCAGCATGTAATGTGATTTACCCACTTCCTGAACTATGGCTGACTGTGATTTGAAAGGCCCTGATGCTACTTTAATTCTGTCTCCCACCTGCAAAGGAGTTAAGGAAACCTCATATTGATCAGAAGCGCCAAGCCATTCTTTGATGGTATTGATTTCCTGATCCAGTACAACAGCAGGTTTTCCTAACCAAAAAAGATAACGCACGACTCCTGTAACCTGAAAAACCAAGTTTCTGTCCGCTTCGTCCAGATGAACAAAAACATAAGAATTAAAAAGAGGAACCTCTACTTTCTTTTTTCTATCCGTCCACTGCCTTACTTGTGTCATTAAAGGGCAATAACATTCAATTCCTTTTTGAGTTAATTGTTCCGCAACTTTCTTTTCCCATTTTGGTTTTGTATACACTACATACCAGTTCATACCTCTAAATTTTAGTACTACATTTATTTCTGTTCTGCCTGTTTAAGCAAATAGTATGTTTTTCTTCTAAAAAAACAAACTCATCCCTGATTAAAGAAATGAGTCTATAACAATATCATTTTTACATTATGATCCGATAGCCTGATAAACAAATCCTATTTTTTCTAACGCAGAACCGTCTAAAATATTTCTTCCGTCAAATACAAACGCAGGTTTCTGCATAGCATTGTATATTTTTTGCCAGTCATAAGAAATAAACTCATCCCATTCCGTAAGAACCGCAATTGCATGAGCTCCGGCACAAGCTTCGTAAGGATTTTCAAACGACAAAACACTGCTTGCATTATTTTCAGCGCTTCTTGACTCTAAATAATCCAAATCAGCCAAAACCTTTTTTCGGGCAACCTTAGGATCATATACTGCAATTTGAGCGTTTTCACTTATCAAATCATCTGCAACATAAATAGCAGCAGATTCTCTGGTATCATTAGTATCTTTTTTAAATGCCCAGCCTAAAAAAACAATCTTTTTACCGGAAACCGTATTGTATAAAGTTTTCACTATTTTATCAGAAAAACGTCTTTTTTGATGGTCATTCATAATGATTACCTGCTCCCAATAATCGGCTACTTCCTGCAAACCATAAGATTTAGCTATATAAACCAAATTCAAAATGTCTTTCTGAAAGCAAGAACCTCCAAAACCTACAGAAGCTTTTAAAAATTTAGAACCAATCCTGCTGTCCATCCCAATAGCCTTAGCCACTTCATTGATATTTGCTCCTGTTTTCTCACAAAGTTCAGACATAGCATTAATAGAAGAAATTCTTTGTGCCAGAAAAGCATTGGCTGTTAGCTTTGATAATTCTGAAGACCAGACATTAGTCGTCAGAATTCTGTCCTTTGACACCCAGTTCTCATAAACACCTACTAATGCTTCGATAGCTTTCTGCCCTTCTACAGTAGTATCACCGCCTATTAAAATTCGATCCGGATGCAATAAATCCTGAACAGCAGTACCTTCTGCTAAAAATTCCGGATTAGAAAGAATTTGGAATTTCACTCCGTTTCCGGTATTATCCAGAATGCTTTTTATCGCTTCAGCAGTACGTACCGGCAAAGTAGATTTTTCCACAACTATTTTATCGGATTGGGATACTTTAGCAATCTGTCTGGCACACAATTCAATAAATTTTAAGTCGGCTGCCATTCCTTTTCCTTTCCCATAGGTCTTTGTAGGGGTATTTACCGAAATAAAAATCATTTCAGCTTCCTCTATAGCCTGATCTACTTCAGTAGAAAAAAACAAATTACGCCCTCTCGCTTCTTTTACAATTTCAGAAAGTCCAGGCTCATAAATAGGGATATTATTTACATCGGCATCATTCCAGGCGGCTATTCTTTCGTGATTTAAATCTACCACTGTGACTTGTATCTGCGGACATTTCTGTGCTATAATTGCCATTGTAGGCCCTCCAACATAGCCCGCACCAATGCAACAAATTTTTGTAATTTTCATTTTCCTATTTTCTTTTTTCTCCTAAATTATTCCAATACCAATCCACTGCAATCTTAAGTCCTTGCTGCAAAGAATATCCAGGATTATACCCCAGAAGTTCTTTTGCCTTATCAATACTGGCTAAAGAATGTGGAATATCTCCCGCCCGGTTAGAACCGTGAATCACTTTAACATTCGTTATTTCTGCATCATATATACTCAAATATTCTTTCAAATAAAGTACTAAATCATTCAGCGTATTTCTATCTCCAAAAGCAGTATTGTAAACCGTGTTAACGGCCTCAGGATTATCTGTTGCCATAGCCCGCTCGTTCATCTGAATTACATTATCTATATAAGTGAAGTCTCGGGAATAATTACCATCCCCATTTATAGTGATACTTTCATGATTCATTAACTGCATCACAAATTTAGGAATCACAGCCGCATAAGCACCGTTCGGATCCTGTTTTCTTCCAAAAACATTAAAATAACGCAAACCAATCGTTTCTATTCCATAGGTCTTACTGAATATTTCAGCATACAGTTCATTTACATATTTGGTAATAGCATAAGGCGAAAGCGGTTTTCCAATCACATCTTCTACCTTTGGTAATCCGGCAGAATCTCCATAAGTGGAAGAACTCGCAGCATATACAAAGCGTTTTACATTAGCCTGCGAAGCTGCTTGTAATACGTTCAAAAAACCGGATACATTCACCTCATTAGTAGTAAGAGGATCATTTATAGAACGTGGTACAGAACCCAAAGCCGCCTGATGCAAAACATAATCAACCCCTGACATTGCTTTTTTACAATCTTCAAAATTACGGATATCACCCTCAATCAGAGAAAATTCAGGATTATCCAAGCATACTTTTAAATTATGACGGTGTCCCGTAGCAAAATTGTCCAGACAAATCACCTTATTCCCTTTTGCTAAAAAGTACTCACACAGATTAGAACCAATAAAACCTGCTCCTCCGGTAATTAAAATAGTATAATTTGTTATTTCTCTCATCTTTTTATTCAAAATTTGCTGTAGAACTGTATTTAAGAAATTTTTCATCTTTAGCGAGGAAAAAGAAAATTTCTATTTTTTAATCTAACGGTTCCTACGCTTTTCTAATCTTATCTCTTATTTTTCCCAAAAAACTTTTGGGTTTTTCATCCTCATGATAACCGCTGGAATAATCTCCATAGCCATAACCGTAAGCATAAGACGTACCGTACTTTGCTTTGTTTTCAAAACCATTCAGAATAATACTTACATTGGTCATTTCACCTCTCTTCACACGATTATTTAACAATGGAATCATCTCCTTTTTGGTTACATTCTGTCTTACAATATACAAGGTTACATCGGCATACTGGCCTAACTCCAATGAATCTGCAACTAAACCTACAGGCGGTGTATCGAGAATAATGTAATCGTATTTTGTTTTTAATTCTTCAACAAATTCAGCCATTGTTTCTCCGATAATTAATTCAGAAGGATTGGGCGGAACAGGACCCGAAAGAATAACATCTAAATAAGGAACTGCTGTTTTATTTACTATTTCTTCCAGTTTTTTTTGTCTGATGAGATAATTTACAACCCCTGAGTCATTAGACAAACCAAACTCATCAGCCAGTTTGGGTTTTCTTAAATCCAAACCTACAATTACTGTTTTCTTTTCGCTTAAAGCAAAAACAGTAGCGATGTTTATCGAACAAAATGTTTTTCCTTCACCACTGATAGAAGATGTAATCATTAAGGTTTTCCCTCCTTCCAGATTTTGCTTTTTATATAAAAACTGTAACGAAGAACGAATCGCCCGAAAGGATTCTGACAATGCTGATTTGGGCTTATCAAAAACCGCCAGTTCACCTTTTTCCTTATACACCCCAACAACACCTATCAAAGGAATCTGAGTCTGTTTACTCACATCTTCTGCATTTTGAACAGAATTATTAATAAAAAAGATAATAAATATAAACATTAACGGAATCAGGATTCCTAAGAAAGACGCTAAAACATAATTCACGGATGTTTTAGGTCCTATCAGTCCTCCACCCACATCTTTAGCGGGATCAATAAAATGAATGTCAGATAAATTGGCTGCCTTTACGATATCAGCTTCGCTCCTTTTTTGCAAAAACGTGCTGTAAATATTATCGCTTAAATCGTATTTCCTTTTGATTTTCACCAATTCTTGTTGGTCATCAGGCAATTGTTTAATACTTCCTTCTGCCTGATTAATTTTACTATTCACCAATCCTAAATCAAACTGTAATGCCGATTTTGCACTAGCAATATTTTCAAGCAGAACGCTTTTTACCGCTTCCATTTGATTGTCGAAATCCCGAAATAATTTATCGCTTTTTACCGCATAAGCCATTTCAGAACGCTGTGTAGAAAGTGCAATAAGCTTAGAGACATTCGTTACAATATTAGGATCTTCAATTCCGGCAACAGATGGCGCCGGAAGTTTAGAATAATCTACACTGCTTTTTAAATACGATTTAAGGGAATTGTAATAAGCAATTTTCCGAACGATAGCATCTTTTTCAACATCATACTCAAGAATTTTATCCGAAAACCGGGCTCCCCCATCTTCCAGATTAAAAACATCTTTATCTTTCTTAAAAGATTTCAGTTCTTCCCCTGCTGTTTTCAATTGCGATTCCATAGCAACAAGCGTACTATCAATAAAAGAAATCGTATTGGTTGCAAATCGATTCTTATTATCAAGCTGCCTTTTAATAAGCATCTTAACCGTTGCATTAAGATATTCGACCATTCGGGCCTTATTGGTACCGGTCATCTTTAAGGTTAAAATAGAAGCGCCCTTATTATCAGAAATAACACTCACTCCTTTGTAACGGGATACTGCCCCGTTAAAATCATTAAATCGAACGAAATATACTTTTCCTTTATAAAAACCAGGATTCTCTTTTATCTCTAATTTCCAATTTAAAAACGGCAACGAGACTGGCTCTCCAACCTTATATTGCTTAATGAAATCGCCTATTGCAACATTCGTACTGCTATACGAATTATCAGAATAGCTAATTAAGGAAGCAGAATTGTTTTGAAAAGGAATTTTTATCTGGTATTGGGACTCGCTTAAAAAAGTAATTTGGATTAAACTACCTGCTAATTGTCCTTTGTTTTTATCAATCGATACATAAAACGGTACAGCTCCATAAGCATCAACCATATTGTACTTTTCCTGCTGTAAATAATCAATATAAAATTCTAATTTATCAACCACTAATTCATTATGGGATCTTGATTGTAATGTGGTGGAAACAGTCTGCATTTGATCAGAAATCCCACCCCAATTGAATGTCAGACTGGTATTGGAAGTAAACAGCGGATTATTTTCTTCCTTAATCGAAATCAAAGTCTCCATCTCATAAATCTTCTCCTTACGAATATTTACCTGATAGGCAATTGTAAAAGCAATTATCAAACTTACCAAAAACCATTTCCAGTAACTCACTATTTTCAGGAGCAATCCCTTAAAATCAAAGCTTAGCTGGTTTTCAAAAATGGAAAAGTCTTTTATATCTAGCATTTTTTTACAAAGTATTTTATCTTTTTAACAATAACAAAACAGTTGTTCCTAAAGAAATCAGCGTTAATATTGTACCTAAAGATTCGATACCTGTTTTCCCTGTACCCCAGCTTTTTTGTTTCAGAGGTTTCACATAAATATAATCATTAGGCTGTAAATAATAATAAGGAGAGTGTATCACATTACGATCAGTAAGATCAATATCATGCATTTCAGTACCTGTCGGAGTTTTTCTGATAATAGTTACTTCCTTTCTGTTTCCGGTAAGTGTAATATCACCTGAATTAGCAATCGCTTCCATGATATTTACCTGTTCCTGAAACAAGGTCTTAGTTCCGGTACTACCTACTTCGCCATTAATTGTATATCTAAATCCTGCCAACTTTACGATAACAAAAATATTAGCTTCTTTTTTAAAATATTCTGTTAATAACTGTTTTTCGATTCGTTGCCTTACTTCATCTAAAGTATACCCTGTCACATTGAATTCTCCCAAAAGAGGTATCCTGATATTTCCATGATCATCTACTGTAAAGCCGTTAAAATACAAAGCTGATTCAGATTTTCCGGATTCATCCTCATTTGTAGTACTGAAAATCTCGACTAATTTTGGATCATTGGCTTTAATAGTAATACTTAAAACATCGTTTGTTTGTAACCGATACGGCTTTGAAGCAACTGCCGAAATAGTCGTTTCAGTATTTGTTTCGTCTTTATTTTGCAGGTAAATCAAATCTTTTGTTGATATACAAGACGAAAACAAGACACTGATACTTAATAATAAACCAAATAAATACTTAGTCATTTTATAATTTTATATAACAAATATAGCTTTCATTTTATGAAAACAGAAGCCGTATTAATAATAACTCATTAATTATTTTTTATTGCCTTTTCAAATGGTAAACGCTGTAAAATACTGCGTCCAAGAGTAACTTCATCAGCATATTCTAATTCGTCGCCTACAGCAATTCCTCTGGCAATAGTTGAAATCACGATATCTGAATCAGCAATCTGCTTGTAAATATAAAAGTTAGTGGTATCCCCTTCCATTGTTGAACTCAAGGCAAAAATAACCTCCGTTAAATTTCCTGACTTTACTTTTTCTACCAAAGTCGAAATCTTCAACTGACTCGGACCTACTCCGTCAATTGGCGAAATCTTACCGCCTAAAACATGATAAATTCCTTTAAACTGTCCTGTGTTCTCAATTGCCATTACATCACGAATATCCTCAACAACACACACTACTTCATGATTTCTGTTTTTATTGCTGCATATTTCACAAATCACAGTGTCCGAAATATTATGACAGCTTTCGCAAAACTTAATTTCCTCCCTCATATTCACCAATGCCTGCGTCAGGAAAGCCGTTTGTTCTCTGGGCTGTTTTAACAAATGTAAAACCAGCCGCAAAGCAGTTCTTTTCCCTATTCCCGGCAATTGCGATATTTCATTGACAGCTTTTTCTAATAATTTTGAAGAAAATTCCATAGTTGCAAATGTAATAATTTGTTCATTGAAATAACTGATTATTCCAAAATGCCTGATAAAATAAATTCCTTTTGAATCATCTGTCTGAAACCTGATTCCGTTCACTATATTTAATTAAAAAAGCCATTTTTCGTATGAAAAACAGCTTACTTTATTTTCGGAACAAAAATTAATATTGGTTTGTAGCTAATAAAACTAATGTACAGGCAACTTCGGCTTTGATATTATTCAATTCTAAAAGCTGATACAACTCCGGATTTTCTGTTCCCGGATTAAATATTACCCGCTTAGGCTGGGCTTCAATAATATAATTATAATAATGCCGTTGATTTTTTGGATTTAAATACAATGTAACAGTATCTATAGCCTTAACAGGAATAGCCTTAGTATGTATTTTCACTCCTGCAACTTCCCCCTGATGCTGACCAATAGCCAGCACAGTATGCCCTTTTTGTGTTAACATATTTATGGCTCTAAAAGCATATCTGTCAGATTTTGTAGTTGCTCCCAGAACCAGCGTTTTTTTATTTTTCATTATTATTTATTTTTGCAAAGGTAGACAAATAGAACTTAAACAGAAGGATACAAAATTTCAATACTTCAAAAAGAATTATTTTTAGGCAGAAAAATTTCTGCCATCATACATCTTGCACTTCCTCCTCCACAAGCTTCGATGGTTTCTAAATCAGCGGTTAAAATACAACCGTATTTTTCTAATTGTGTTATTTGATTCTGACGAAGCGCTTTAAAAGCTGTAGTACTCATTACAATATATCTTTTATCATCAGCACCTGAAACTTCCAGTATATTCCCGGCAAAATAATTAAGCTGTTCTTCACTAATCAGAACAACTTCTTTCCCGCTTGCTCTTAAGTTATCTAAAACCATTTTGCGTTCTTTTTTATCTGCAATCATATCTGCACAAATTACAGCAAAATGCTCCCCAATACTCATCATTACATTCGTATGATAAACCAATTTCAGTTTATTGTCTACTGTATGAAAAGCTTCAAAAATAACCGGAGCATAATCAAAATCTTCACAAAATTCAATAAAGAGTTCCTCATCAGCTCTTGGTGATAAAGCACAATAGGCTATTGCATTTGCTCTGTCTAAAACTAAACTTCCGGTACCTTCCAGAAAAAGCCCATCCTCTTCTGCTGATGTAAAATCAACACTATTTTCAATCACAAAACCTTTTTCTTCAAGGATATCCAAAACATCCTCCCGACGCTCATCCCGACGGTTTTCAGCAAACATAGGATACAAAACCACATCCCCGTTTTCATGAAAAGAAATCCAGTTATTTGGAAAAATACTATCCGGAGTATCTGTATCTAAAGTATCTTCTATAACCACTACCTGCACACCGTTTCCCTGAAGCCGGCTCACTAAACCATCAAACTCCTGCCGGGCTTTAGCATTTATAGCCGAAGGCAACATTCCGTTTATTTCTTTTTGAAAATGATTGTTTTCCGTGGTTTGCTCATTCATCCGAAAAGCTACCGGACGTATCATTAAAACCGAATTAGTTACTTGTTTCATCTGAATCTGTTATTATTTATCAAAGATAAAAAAAAGCCTCACTTTTCAGTGAAGCTTCAGTTTGATTTAATTTAAAGATTATACGGGTCTTTTAAATTCTCTTAACGCAGATCCTGTATAAATTTGTCTTGGTCTTCCAATTGGCTCTTTATTTTCACGCATTTCTTTCCATTGAGCAATCCATCCCGGTAATCTTCCTATAGCAAACATAACAGTAAACATATCAGTAGGAATTCCTAATGCTCTATAGATAATTCCTGAGTAGAAATCAACGTTTGGATATAGATTTCTGGCTTTGAAGTATTCGTCTTCTAAAGCAGCTGCCTCTAATTTTTTAGCAATTTCTAAAATTGGATCATCAACTCCTAAAGTTCCTAAAACTTCATTGGCTGCTTTTTTGATAATTTTAGCACGCGGGTCGAAGTTTTTGTAAACTCTGTGTCCAAATCCCATTAATCGGAACGGATCATTTTTATCTTTTGCTTTAGCCAGATACTTTTCTGTATCTCCACCATTCTGATGAATTTCTTCTAACATTTCTAACACAGCCTGATTAGCACCTCCGTGTAAAGGTCCCCAAAGCGCAGATACTCCGGCAGAAATAGATGCAAATAAACCAGCATGAGAAGAACCTACCATTCTTACTGTAGAAGTAGAACAGTTTTGCTCATGATCAGCATGCAGAATAAATAATTTATCTAAGGCCTCAATAACAACAGGATTTACTTTATAAGGCTCGGTAGGTAAAGCAAACATCAAATTCATAAAATTCTCTACATATCCTTTTGTATTATCATAATAATTCAAAGGATATCCCATTGCTTTTCTATAAGTCCAGGTTGCAATTACCAAGAATTTACCCATGGTTTTACAAACCGCCTGATACAATTCTTTTTCATTCTCAACATTTACCGATTTTGGATTGAAAGCTGTCAATGCACTCGTTAAAGCAGCTAAAACACCCATTGGATGCGCTGTTTTTGGGAAGCCATCAATAATGTTTTTCATTTCCTCATTTACTAAGGTATGTTTTCTGATATCTGTTTCAAATTGCTCTAATTGTGCAGCTGTTGGTAGTTCTCCAAAAATTAAAAGATAAGAAACTTCTAAAAAGTTTGCCTGATCGGCTAAATCTTCAATAGCATAGCCTCTATAGCGTAAAATTCCTAATTCTCCATCCAGAAAAGTAATTGCACTAGTGCAAGAACCTGAATTCTTAAAACCAGGATCAATTGTAATTGCTCCTGTTAAATCTCTTAATTTGTTAATATTGATAGCTTCTTCGTTCTCACTTCCTTTAATAACAGGAAACTCATACTTCTGACCATCAATCTCTAATATAGCTGTTTTTGACATAATAATTTGAAATAAATCTTTACACTTAATAATTTACCAAATCTAAGGATAATAACGTTAATTAAAAAGAGAAAAAAACAGCGATATTGTTAAATTTGATAAAAAAAGCCATTCATTTTAAAATGAATGGCTTTAAAAAAATAACAATTTGTTATTCTTATTTTATTTTGAATGCTTTTTTTCCGGGAAAATAAGCTGTATTTCCTAATTCTTCTTCAATTCTAATCAATTGATTGTATTTAGCCATACGATCTGAACGGGAAGCTGAACCTGTTTTAATTTGTCCACAATTTAAAGCCACAGCTAAGTCAGCAATTGTATTATCTTCAGTTTCTCCTGAGCGGTGAGACATTACAGAAGTATACCCTGCATTTTTAGCCATGTTAACTGCAGCTATCGTTTCAGTTAAAGTACCAATTTGGTTTACTTTAATAAGAATTGAGTTAGCAATCCCTTTCTCGATTCCAGTTGACAAACGCTCCACATTCGTTACAAACAAATCATCACCTACTAATTGAACTTTATCTCCAATTTTTTCAGTTAACAATTTCCAACCTTCCCAGTCATTCTCATCCATACCATCTTCGATAGAGATAATTGGGTATTTAGTTGTCAACTCAGCTAAATACTCAGCTTGTTCAGCAGAAGTTCTTACTTTTCCTGTTTCTCCTTCAAATTTAGTGTAATCGTATTTTCCGTTTACATAAAATTCTGCAGAAGCACAGTCTAAAGCAATCATAATTTCGTCACCAAAAGTATAACCTGCTTTCTCAACTGCCAATTTGATAGTATCTAAAGCATCTTCAGTACCACCGGCTAAGTTAGGAGCAAAACCTCCTTCGTCACCTACAGCAGTAGAAAGACCTCTATCGTGTAACACTTTTTTCAAGCTGTGAAAAATTTCAGTTCCCATTTGCATCGAATGAGAAAAAGAAGTTGCTTTTACAGGGAAAATCATAAATTCCTGAAAAGCTATCGGAGCATCAGAGTGAGAACCACCATTGATGATATTCATCATTGGAACAGGCAATGTATTAGCAGAAACTCCACCTACATATCTGTATAAAGGTAATCCTAATTCAGCAGCAGCAGCTTTAGCAACAGCTAAAGAAACTCCTAAAATTGCATTAGCTCCCAGTTTAGATTTATTAGCAGTACCATCTAAATCAATCATCATTTGATCAATAAGATTTTGTTCAAAAACAGAAGTACCTACAAGTTCTTCAGCAATTACAGTATTAACATTGTTCACTGCATTTAAAACTCCTTTTCCTAAAAAAGCTTTTCCACCATCACGTAATTCTACAGCTTCGTGTTCACCGGTTGAAGCTCCAGATGGAACTGCCGCTCTTCCTAAAACACCGTTTTCTGTAATTACATCTACCTCTACTGTAGGATTACCTCTTGAATCGAAAATTTGTCTTGCATGAATTTTGATAATAATACTCATATTACTTAGTTTTTAAATTTTAAAATACAAATATATTCTAAGTTTTTCAAACACCGTATTTATTTTTTCAATCTTATCAACGAAAACGTTATAAATCTATTTTTTAAACATAATTTAAAATAAATTTTACAAATAAACAGCCTTCAAAAGATTTAAAAAAAAAGGCTAAACAAAAGAATTGCTTAGCCTTTACTTATTTTTTTGAAAGAAAATTATTTTTTTAAACTCTCAATAAACTGATCAAATAAATAAGAGGAATCATGTGGTCCCGGACTTGCTTCCGGATGATATTGAACAGAAAAGCAGTTCGTACCTTTCACTCGCATACCTGCCACTGTTCCGTCATTAAGATGAAGATGTGTAATTTCTAATCCTGAATGAGCTTCAACTTCTTCTCTATTCACAGCAAAACCATGATTTTGAGAAGTAATTTCTCCTTTTCCTGAAACCAAATTCATAACAGGATGATTAATTCCGCGGTGACCGTTAAACATCTTATACGTTGAAATCCCATTTGCCAATCCTATCACCTGATGTCCTAAACATATCCCAAATAAAGGTTTATTGCTGGCAAGAATTTCTCCGGCAACTTCAATGGCATTTTCCAAAGGCTCCGGATCACCAGGTCCATTTGACAGGAAGAACCCATCAGGGTTAAAAGAATTTAACTCCGCAAAAGAAGAATCATACGGATAAACTTTAATATAACAATCTCTTTTAGCCAGATTACGTAAAATATTTGTTTTAATCCCTAAGTCTAAAGCGGAAACTCTGTAAGTGGCACTTTCATCTCCGTAAAAATAAGGTTCTTTAGTTGAGACTTGTGAAGCCAACTCTAAGCCTTTCATATCCGGCACTTGAGCTAAAGCCGCTTTTAGTTCCTCAACAGGAGTATCATCTGTACAAATAACAGCATTCATCGCTCCATTCTCTCTAATATAGCTTACTAAAGCTCTAGTATCGACATCAGAAATACAGATTAAATTATGTTTTGTAAAATAATCTTCCAAACTCCCTGAAGCATCTTCTCTGGAATAATTAAAGCTAAAATTTTTACAAACCAAACCGGCAATTTTAATACCGTTTGACTCTACTTCTTTATCGTTAACGCCATAATTTCCAATGTGTGGATTAGTCGCGACCATAATTTGTCCAAAATAGGATGGGTCTGTAAAAATTTCCTGATATCCTGTCATACCAGTATTAAAACATACTTCACCAAAAGTGGTTCCGCTGATTCCGATAGATTTTCCGTGGAATATAGTTCCATCACTTAATAAAAGGATGGCGCTTTTTCGTGTTGTGTATTTCATTTGTTGTTAAATATGATGCAAATTTAATTCATTAAAGCAGTGAAAGCAACAATTTTAAAATTTATTTTAGAATTGTAATTAATTATGTAATTCTCAGCCAACACAAACTCATCAGTAAAAAGTCAAAAAAAAAGGATAAACTAAAAAAATAGTTTATCCTTGATTCTATAGAATGATTATCTTCATAATTATTCGGCAGCAGTTTCGTCAGTAGCTTCAGTTTCTGCAGCAGGAGCTTCGGCAACCGGAGCATCTTCTGTTTTCTTAGCTTTACCACCACGACGGCTTTTTGCTTTTTTAACTTCTTTTTTACCTCCGTTGTAAAGCTCGTTAAAATCTACTAATTCGATCATTGCCATATCAGCATTATCTCCTAAACGATTTCCAACTTTAATGATACGAGTATATCCTCCCGGACGGTCACCAACTTTAGCAGCTACATCTCTGAATAAATCAGTTACAGCATATTTGCTACGTAAGTTAGCAAAAACAATACGACGATTGTGAGTCGTATCATTTTTAGATTTTGTTATAAGCGGCTCAACAAATTGTTTAAGTGCTTTTGCTTTAGCAACAGTAGTGTTAATACGTTTGTGCTCAATTAGAGAACAAGCCATATTAGCTAACATAGATTTTCTATGCGCAGTCTGTCTGCTTAAGTGATTGAATTTTTTTCCGTGTCTCATGACCAATTTATTTTAACTTCATCTTGCTACAATCCACTATGGAGAGCAAAATATGAAGTAAATTATTCTTTATCTAGTTTGTATTTTGCTAAATCCATTCCGAAAGTCAAATTCTTAACTGCTACAAGTTCATCTAGCTCTGTTAAAGATTTTTTACCAAAATTACGGAATTTCATTAGGTCATTTTTATTGAACGATACTAAATCACCAAGTGTATCAACTTCAGCCGCTTTCAAACAATTTAAGGCTCTCACAGATAAATCCATATCAACAAGCTTAGTTTTAAGCAATTGTCTCATATGTAATGATTCCTCATCATAGGATTCTGTTTGTGCAATTTCATCAGCCTCAAGTGTAATTCTTTCGTCAGAGAACAACATGAAATGGTGAATTAGAACTTTAGCAGCTTCAGTTAGTGCATCTTTAGGATTAATAGAACCATCAGTTTTTATTTCAAAAACTAATTTTTCATAATCTGTTTTTTGCTCCACACGGAAGTTTTCTATTGCATATTTTACATTTTTTACCGGAGTAAAAATAGAATCTGTAAATATGGTTCCAATTGCAGCATTTTGTTTTTTGTTCTCCTCAGCAGGAACATATCCTCTACCTTTCTCGATTGTTAAATCAAGACTCAATTTGATTTTTGGATCTAAATTACAGATAACAAGTTCTGGGTTCAAAACTTGAAAACCTGAAATAAATTTTTGAAAATCACCAGCTGTTAATTGATCTTTACCAGAAACAGAAACAGAAACTGATTCATTATCGATATCTTCAATCTGACGTTTGAAACGTACTTGTTTTAGATTAAGGATAATTTCGGTAACATCTTCAACAACCCCTGAAATAGTAGAAAACTCATGATCTACACCTTCTATGCGAACAGATGTAATTGCATACCCTTCCAATGCTGAAAGCAAAACTCTTCTAAGTGCATTACCAACAGTCAATCCATAACCAGGTTCTAAAGGTCTAAATTCGAATTTACCTTCAAAATCGGTTGAATCGATCATGATAACTTTATCGGGCTTTTGAAAATTAAATATTGCCATAAATTTCGACTAAGTCAATTATTATTTGTTGTACAACTCTACGATTAATTGTTCTTTAATGTTTTCTGGAATTTGAAGTCTTGCAGGTACACTTACAAAAGTACCTTCTTTAACGTCATTGTTCCAGGTAATCCATTCATAAACTTGACTTGAATTAGATAAAGAACGTTCGATTGCTTCTAAAGATTTAGATTTCTCACGAACAGCAACTTTATCACCAGGTTTAAGGTGGTAAGAAGGAATATTTACAACTTCACCATTAACAGTAATGTGTCTGTGAGAAACTAATTGTCTTGCACCTCTTCGAGATGGAGCAACCCCCATTCTAAAAACTACATTATCCAATCTTGCCTCACATAATTGTAAAAGAACTTCACCAGTAACACCTTTAGTAGCTGATGCTTTTTTAAATAAACCTCTGAATTGTTTCTCTAAAATTCCGTAAGAATATTTAGCTTTTTGCTTTTCCATTAACTGGATAGCATATTCAGATTTTTTACCTCTTTTTTTAGCCATCCCGTGTTGTCCAGGAGGGTAATTTCTTTTTTCGAAAGATTTGTCATCTCCGAAGATTGCTTCGCCAAATTTACGAGCAATTCTAGTTTTAGGACCAGTATATCTTGCCATTTCAATGAATTAATTAAGGTAGAGATTATGAATTCAGGTCATATCCTTCGATAATCGTATTTTCTACCTAGTTATACTTAAATTATATTATTAAACTCTACGTCTCTTTGGAGGACGACATCCGTTGTGAGGCATTGGAGTAACATCAATGATTTCAGTTACTTCGATTCCTCCGTTATGAATAGAACGGATAGCAGACTCACGTCCGTTTCCTGGTCCTTTTACATAAACCTTAACTTTTTTCAATCCAGCTTCAAGAGCTACTTTACTACAATCTTCTGCGGCCATCTGAGCTGCGTATGGAGTGTTCTTTTTAGAACCTCTAAAACCCATTTTACCAGCTGAAGACCAAGAAATAACTTCACCTTTTTTGTTTGTCAAAGAAATGATGATGTTATTGAAGGTAGCAGAAATATGAGCTTCTCCCGTTGATTCAACGATAACTTTACGTTTTTTTGTAGTTGCTTTAGCCATATTACTTATTATTTAGTTGCTTTTTTCTTGTTAGCAACAGTTTTTCTTTTACCTTTTCTAGTTCTAGAGTTGTTTTTAGTTCTTTGTCCTCTTAACGGAAGACCAGTTCTGTGACGAATACCTCTGTAACATCCAATATCCATTAAACGTTTGATATTCAAAGAAACTTCTGAACGCAATTCTCCTTCAATTTTGAATGCTCCAACAGCCTCACGAATTGCTCCGATCTCGTCATCATTCCAATCTTGAACTTTTTTGTCCTGGCTAACCTGAGCTTTCTCTAAAATCTCTATAGCTCTACTTTTTCCTAATCCGAAGATGTAGGTAAGTGCAATAACACCTCTCTTGTTTTTTGGGATATCTACCCCTGCTATTCTTGCCATAATTATCCTTGTCTTTGTTTAAATCTAGGATTCTTTTTGTTTATTACGTATAATCTACCTTTTCTACGTACGATAATGCACTCGGCACTTCTCTTTTTTACTGATGCTCTTACTTTCATTGTGAATATCTTTAATATCTATAAGTAATTCTTGCTTTAGACAAATCGTAAGGGCTCATCTCCAATTTCACTTTATCACCAGGTAATAATTTGATATAATGCATGCGCATTTTTCCTGAAATATGAGCAATTACAACATGTCCATTCTCTAATTCTACACGGAACATTGCATTTGATAATGCTTCAATGATTGATCCGTCCTGTTCTATTGCTGATTGTTTTGCCATAAAATTAAGCTACTGCTTTTCTATTTTTTCCGCTTTTCATTAAACCATCATAATGTTTATTCAACAAATACGAATTGATTTGCTGAATTGTGTCAATTGCAACACCTACCATAATTATCAATGAAGTACCTCCAAAAAACATTGCCCAAGATTGCTGAACATCCATAAGACTTACAACTATGGCTGGGAACACAGCTATTAGAGCAAGAAATAAAGAACCTGGAAAAGTTATCAAAGACATTACTTTGTCAAGAAAATCAGAAGTTTCAGCTCCAGGTCTTACACCCGGAATAAAACCACCACTTCTTTTTAGATCATCTGACATCTTATTAGTAGGAACTGTAATTGCTGTGTAAAAGAAAGTAAATACTACAATTAATGTAGCAAATACAAAATTATACCAAAACCCAAACATATTACTAAATGTACCTACAATAGACTGTGAAGTATCGGACTTTGACAATCCTGCTAAAGCAGCAGGAATAAACATAATTGCTTGCGCAAAAATAATTGGCATAACCCCTGAAGCATTCAGCTTTAAAGGAATCCATTGTCTATTTCCTCCTAACATATCTTGTTCAAAATCACCAGAAGCAGTACGACGTGCATACTGAACTGGTATTTTTCGAATAGCCATAGTTAACAATACACAAGCAATGATAACTAAAAGCCAAATAATTATTTCAATCACTAACAACATTGGACCTCCGTTGTTATTAGTAACTCTAGTTGTAAATTCCTGAATAAATGCTTGAGGAAATCTTGCAAGGATACCCACCATAATTAATAGTGAAATTCCGTTTCCAATCCCTTTATCAGTTATCTTTTCTCCTAACCACATGGCAAAAATTGTACCTGTAACTAAGATAATTACCGAAGAAAATAAGAATTCAAAAGAACTAAAACCTAATAAAAATGCACTTCCTGGTAAAGTTCTGTAAAGATTATAAATATACGTAGGCCCTTGAACTAAAGTAATAACAATAGTAAGCCAACGAGTAATTTGGTTAATCTTCTTTCTACCACTTTCTCCATCACTTTGTAATTTTTGCAAATAAGGAATAGCAATTCCCATAAGCTGTACAACGATAGATGCAGAAATATAAGGCATAATTCCTAAAGCAAAAACTGACGCTTTAGAAAAAGCTCCTCCAGTAAACATATCTAAAATAGACCCTATACCATTTTCGGTCTGGCCTGCTAAACTGTTTAATTGTGTAGCGTCAATTCCTGGTAGCGTAACATGTGCTCCAAAACGATAAACTAAAAGTAATCCTAAAGTGATTAGAATCCTGTTTTTTAGCTCTTCGATTTTCCAAACATTGCTTATTGATTCAATAAATTTCTTCATAGTTAATTGAAAAATTATATTGTTACAGCCTCTCCGCCAGCAGCTTCAATAGCAGCTTTTGCAGTAGCAGTAAATTTGTGAGCAGTTACTTTTAATTTAGCTTTCAATTCTCCTCTTCCTAAAATCTTAACAATTTCATTCTTAGTAGCTAAGCGGTTTGCAACAAAAACTGTCATATCAACAGTATCTGTAACCACACCATTATCAACTAATAATTGAAGCGTATCAAGATTTACACCTTCGTATTCTTTACGATTGATGTTTGTAAAACCAAACTTAGGAACACGTCTTTGAAGCGGCATTTGACCTCCTTCAAAACCAATCTTCTTAGAATATCCAGAACGAGATTTTGCTCCTTTGTGTCCACGTGCAGCGGTACCACCTTTTCCAGAACCTTCTCCTCTACCTAATCTTTTATTTTGATTGTGTGTTGACCCTTCAGCTGGTTGTAAGTTACTTAAATTCATAACAATATTTTTGTTATTTAGCTTCTTCTACAGAAACTAAGTGTTTAACTTTGTTTATCATCCCAAGGATTGCAGGGTTTGAATCATGTTCTACAACCTGACCCATTTTACGTAGACCTAAAGCCTCTAATCCTCTTTTTTGATCAAGTGGACAGTTGATTTTACTTCTAACTTGTTTTACTAATAATTTAGCCATAATTTCCTTGAATTAACCTTTAAAAACTTTCTCTAAAGATACTCCTCTTTGTTTTGCAACAGTATGAGCACTTCTCATTTGTAATAATGCATCAAAAGTTGCTTTCACTACGTTGTGAGGATTTGATGATCCTTGAGATTTAGACAATACATCGTGAATACCTACTGATTCAAGAACTGAACGAACAGCTCCACCAGCAATAACTCCTGTACCATGAGAGGCAGGAATTAAGAATACACGTGCACCACCAAATTTACCTTTTTGTTCGTGAGGAACTGACTGACCATTCAAAGGAATTTTTACTAAATTTTTCTTAGCATCTTCTACTGCTTTCGCAATTGCTTCAGAAACGTCTTTAGATTTTCCTAATCCGTGACCAACTACTCCATTTTCATCACCTACAACTACAATCGCAGAAAAACCAAAAGCTCTACCTCCTTTTGTAACCTTAGTAACACGATTAACACTTACCAGACGATCTTTAAGTTCAAGACCACTTGGTTTTACCAATTCTACATTTTTGTATTTAGACATAATATATTAGAATTTAAGTCCAGCCGCTCTTGCGCCTTCTGCTAATGATTTAATACGACCGTGGTATAAGTATCCTCCTCTATCGAATTTTACTGTTTCAACCCCAGCTTTTAACGCTTTTTCTGCAACAAGTTTTCCAACTGCAGCTGCAACTTCAACGTTAGTACCTTTTCCTATTTCTTTTTCTCTTGAAGAAGCAGATAATAATGTAACACCATTTACGTCATCAATAAGTTGAGCATAAATTTCTTTGTTACTTCTAAATACAGACAATCTTGGATTAGCAGCAGTACCGCTTATCGTTTTTCTGATTCTGAATCTGATTCTCTGTCTTCTTTCAGGTTTTGTTAATGACATAATCTTATTTTTTAAGCTGATTTACCTGCTTTTCTTCTTAATACTTCACCTACAAATTTAACACCTTTTCCTTTATATGGCTCTGGCTTACGGAAACCTCTGATTTTCGCAGCAACAGCACCTAAAAGTTGTTTATCTAATGATGTTAACTTTACAATTGGGTTTTTACCTTTTTCAGATATAGTTTCAACAGTTACTTCAGGAGCAACTTCCAAAATAATATTGTGAGAAAATCCAAGTGCTAAATCTAATTTTTGTCCTTGGTTTGAAGCTCTGTAACCTACTCCTACCAACTCTAAAGATTTTGTAAAACCTTCAGTCACACCAATAATCATGTTATTGATTAATGATCTGTATAAACCGTGTTTTGCTCTTTGATCTTTATGATCAGATGATCTTTCTACTTGAACCTGATCACCTTCAACTGTTACAGTTACATCCGAAAACTCCTGTGTTAGTTGACCGTTTTTTCCTTTTACTGTAATGATACCATCTTTAACTTCTATAGTTACTCCAGCAGGGATTACAATTGGACTCTTTCCTATTCTTGACATCTCTTATAAGTCTTTTTAAATTAGTATACGTAGCAAATTACTTCACCACCTACATTTAATTGCTTAGCTTTCTTTCCTGTCATCAAACCTTTTGAAGTAGAAACAATAGCAATACCCAATCCGTTAAGGATTCTAGGAATATTTGAAGAACTTGAATACTTACGTAAACCTGGTTTACTAATTCTCTGGATATCTTTAATAACTGGCTCTTTAGTATCTTTATCATACTTTAAAGCAATTTTGATAGAACCCTGAACAGTGTTGTCTTCAAATTTGTAACTTAAGATATAACCCTGATCAAATAAGATCTTGGTAATTTCTTTTTTTAGATTAGATGCCGGAATTTCAACAACTTTGTGGTTTGCAGCCACAGCGTTTCTAACTCGCGTCAAATAATCTGCAATAGGATCTGTATTCATATTTATTAATTTGCGGTTATGGTTTTCTCTGAGTCTTTCTCATTGAACCTTTAACCAATTAAAATTCTTTTTTTTTTACCAGCTGGCTTTTTTAACTCCTGGTATCAATCCATTATTAGCCATCTCACGGAAAGTTACACGTGAAATACCGAATTGACGCATGTACCCTCTTGGTCTTCCTGTTAATTTACAACGATTGTGTAAACGAACAGGTGAAGCATTTTTCGGTAATTTTTGCAAACCTACGAAATCTCCGGCTTCTAACAAAGCTTTTCTTTTCTCAGCATATTTAGCTACCGTTTTCTCTCTCTTAACCTCACGGGCTTTCATTGATTCTTTAGCCATATCTTAATTCTTTTTAAAAGGTAAACCTAATTCAGCCAATAATGACTTTGCTTCTTTGTCTGTTTGAGCAGTTGTAACAAAAGTGATATCCATTCCTGAAATTTTGTTCACTTTATCAATATCAATTTCAGGGAAAATGATTTGCTCTAAAACTCCAAGGTTATAGTTACCTCTACCATCGAATCCAGTAGCTTTGATACCACTAAAATCTCTTACACGTGGTAATGCTGAAGTAATAAGTCTGTCTAAAAACTCATACATTCTTTCTCCACGCAAAGTAACTTTTGCTCCAATTGGCATTCCTTTTCTCAATTTAAAAGACGCAACGTCTTTCTTAGAGATTGTAGAAACTGCCTTTTGTCCAGTGATCTTAGTCAATTCATCAACTGCATAGTCAATTAATTTTTTATCAGATACTGCTGCACCAACTCCTCGGCTTAAAACGATTTTTTCCAATTTAGGAACTTGCATTACGTTTGTGTATCCGAATTCTTCTTTAAGAGCAGAGATTACTCTACTCTTATATTCCTCTTTTAATCTAGGTATATACGCCATTACTATAGTACTTGATTAGATTTTTTTGAAAATCTTACTTTCTTATCTCCTTCAACTCTTACACCTACTCTTGTTGTTTCCTTAGTTTTAGGATCAATCAAAGAGATATTAGAAATTTGAATAGGAGCTTCTTTCTTTACGATACCACCTTGAGGGTTTTTCGCACTTGGTTTCGTGTGTTTTGAAACCATGTTTACACCTTCAACAATCGCTTTGTTTTTCTCACGGTCAACACGTAATACTTTACCTTCAGCACCTTTGTGATCTCCGGCAATTACTCTTACAATGTCACCTGATTTTATTTTTAGCTTTATCATCTTAAAAACGAATTAAAGCACTTCTGGTGCTAATGATACAATTTTCATGAATTGTTTTTCACGAAGTTCTCTTGCTACCGGACCAAAAACACGAGTTCCTCTCATTTCACCTGCAGCATTCAAAAGAACACATGCATTATCATCGAAACGGATATAAGAACCATCAGCTCTTCTCACTTCTTTTTTGGTACGTACAACAACTGCAGTTGAAACAGCTCCTTTTTTCACGTTTCCGTTCGGAGTTGAATCTTTTATAGACACTACAATCTTATCACCTACAGAAGCATACCTTCTTTTGGTACCTCCTAAAACACGGATAGTTAAAACTTCTTTAGCTCCTGTGTTATCTGCTACTTTTAGTCTTGATTCTTGTTGTACCATAATTATTTAGCTCTTTCTAGGATTTCAACTAATCTCCAACATTTAGATTTACTTAAAGGACGCGTTTCGCTAATTCTTACAGTATCTCCAATGTTACAGTCGTTTGTTTCGTCATGTGCAACAAATTTCTTTGTTTTCAATACGAATTTACCGTATAATGGGTGCTTTACTTTAGTAACCTGAGCAACAACAATAGATTTATCCATTTTGTTTGAAGTTACCACACCAATTCTTTCTTTTCTTAAATTTCTTTTTTCCATCTTTCGCAGATTACAATTATTGCAACTCTCTTTTTGTAAGCTCTGTAGCTAATCTAGCAACTGTTCTTCTCATACTTCTGATTTGAAGCGGATTCTCAATTGGAGATATTGCATGAGCCAATTTTAGGTCAGCATATGTTTTCTTAGCCTGGCTAAGATTTTCTTGCAACTGTGCTGCAGAAAGATCTTTTATTTCTGATTGTTTCATAATAATATAGATTATGCTTCGAAATCTCTAGCAACGACGAACTTAGTTTTTACTGGTAGTTTTTGAGCTGCAAGACGTAAAGCCTCTTTTGCAACTGACAATGGAACTCCACCAACTTCAAACATAATTCTTCCGGGTTTAACAACAGCTGCCCAATATTCAACGGCACCTTTACCTTTACCCATACGTACCTCTAATGGTTTCTTAGTAATAGGTTTGTCTGGAAATATTTTAATCCATAATTGTCCCTCTCTTTTCATGTAACGAGTTGCAGCAATACGCGCAGCCTCGATTTGACGTGAAGTAAGAAACATACCATCTTCATGAACAGATTTAATACCAAACATTCCATTTGAAAGTTCATGCCCTCTTTGAGAGTTCCCTTTCATTCTACCTTTTTGTACCTTACGGTATTTTGTTCTTTTAGGCTGTAACATTTTTCTTTAATTTAAAAATTACTTTCTTTTACGAGCGTCTGGTTTACCACCTTTGTTAAAGTTAGATTTACCACGAGGAGCATCTCCACCTTTTCCACCAGATTGTTTTTTATCCATTCCAGCAAGCGGAGAAAGATCTCTCTTTCCGTAAACTTCACCTTTCATGATCCACACTTTAATTCCCATTCTACCATAAGTAGTATGAGCTTCAGCAAGCGCATAATCAATATCAGCTCTGAAAGTTGACAAAGGAATTCTTCCTTCTTTGAAACCTTCTGAACGCGCCATCTCAGCACCATTTAAACGACCAGAAATCAAAACTTTGATACCTTCAGCGTTCATACGCATAGAAGCAGCAATAGCCATTTTGATTGCACGTCTGTAAGAAATACGGCTTTCGATTTGACGAGCGATGCTTGTCGCCACAAGATAAGCATCTAACTCAGGTCTTTTGATTTCAAAGATATTAATCTGAACCTCTTTGTCTGTAATCTTTTTAAGTTCTTCTTTCAACTTGTCTACCTCTTGACCACCTTTTCCGATAATGATACCAGGTCTGGCAGTAGTGATAGTAACGGTTACAAGTTTTAAAGTTCTCTCAATGATTACTTTTGATACACTAGCTTTTGATAAACGAGCATGTACATACTTTCTGATTTTGTGATCTTCAGCTAATTTATCGCCGTAATCATTTCCACCATACCAGTTAGAGTCCCATCCTCTGATGATACCAAGTCTATTTCCAATTGGATTTGTCTTTTGTCCCATCTTATTAATTTGCTTGTGTGTTATTATTAATAGCTCCTAACACGATTGTTACGTGATTTGAACGTTTTCTAATTCTATGTGCGCGACCTTGAGGAGCTGGACGAAGTCTTTTTAACATCATTCCACCATCTACTCTGATCTCTTTAACAAATAATCCAGCTTCTTCTAAATTACCTTCACTATTTTTTTGCTCCCAGTTGTTGATTGCAGATAATAATAGTTTTTCTAATTTTCTTGATGCTTCTTTAGAACTGAATCTTAAAATGTTAAGTGCTCTTTCTACCTTCTGACCTCTTACCAAGTCCGCTACTAAGCGCATTTTTCTAGGTGAAGTAGGGCAGTTATTCAATTTTGCGAAAGCAATAGACTTATTAGCCTCTTTTCTCGCATCTGCTGTTTCTCTTTTACGAACTCCCATTGCTTCTATTTTTTACCTTTATTTTTTGCTCCAGCATGACCTCTAAAAGATCTAGTTGGTGAAAACTCTCCTAATTTGTGACCTACCATGTTCTCTGTTACGTAAACCGGTACAAACTGACGACCGTTATGAACTGCGATAGTCTGTCCAACAAAGTCAGGAGTAATCATAGAAGCTCTAGACCAAGTCTTAACCACTCCTTTATTTCCACCTGCAATGTTCTCTTCAACTTTCTTTTCTAACTTATAATGAACGAAAGGTCCTTTTTTTAATGAACGTGCCATATCTTAATTATTTCTTTCTACGTTCTACGATATACTTACTACTCGGGTTTTTCGGAGAACGAGTTCTATAACCTTTAGCCGGTACTCCGTTTCTTGAACGTGGATGACCTCCAGAAGAACGTCCTTCACCACCTCCCATAGGGTGATCAACAGGGTTCATCGCTACTGGTCTTGTTCTTGGTCTTCTTCCTAACCATCTAGTTCTACCTGCTTTTCCAGACACAACTAATTGGTGATCAGAATTAGAAACTGCTCCAATTGTAGCCGAACAAGTCAACAAGATTAATCTTGTTTCACCAGATGGCATTTTAATTGTAGCATACTTTCCATCTCTTGCCATTAATTGAGCAAATGTTCCTGCCGAACGAGCAATTACAGCTCCCTGACCAGGTCTCAATTCAATACAAGAAATCACAGTTCCTAGAGGAACTCTACTTAAAGGTAATGTATTACCAATTTCCGGTTGAGCTTCAGCACCAGAAACTAATTTCTGACCTACTTTCAAACCATTTTGAGCAATTACATAAGTTTTCTCTCCATCAGCGTAAGCTAACAAAGCGATAAATGCAGTTCTGTTTGGATCGTACTCAATTGATTTCACTGTAGCTGGAATCCCATCTTTAGTTCTTTTGAAATCAATAATACGATATCTTTGCTTGTGACCACCACCCGTATAACGCATGGTCATCTTTCCTTGACTATTTCTACCTCCAGAGTTTTTTATCGGCGCTATCAAAGAGCGTTCCGGCTTATCAGTTGTAATGGCGTCATAACCATTCACAACTCTAAATCGCTGACCTGCGGTAATAGGTTTTAATTTTCTTACTGACATTGTTATATCTTAGATATTGTTGTAAAAATCAATTGTTTCTCCTTCTTGTACTTGTACAATTGCTTTTTTAATAGCATTTGTCTTTCCACTGATTAAACCACTTTTAGTGTATTTTGTAGTTCTGTCTGGTCTTACATTAATGGTGTTAACACTCAAAACAGTTACTCCATAAGCAGCTTCAACAGCTTTCTTAATCTCAACTTTGTTTGCTTTTTTGTTAACCACAAATCCAAAACGGTTTAAAACTTCACTTTCTTTGGTTACTTTTTCCGTTACTATAGGTTTAATTATGATACTCATACTCCTATTATTTACTTAAATTTTCTTCAATTACCTCCAAAGAACTCTCCAAAAGCACTAAATTATTAGCATTTAAAATATCATAAGTACTTAATTCTGAGCTACTTACAACATTAGACGCTTTTAAATTGCGTGACGACAAATATACATTTTTATTAGTATCACCCAACACAAATAATGATTTTTTATTTTCTAACTCTAAAGCTTTCAAAACGTTAATGAAATTTTTAGTGTTTGGAACTTCAAAATTAAAGTCTTCCAAGACGATAATACTTGATTCTTTTGCCTTAATAGAGAATGCTGATTTTCTAGCTAAACGCTTCAAGTTTTTATTCAATTTAAATGAATAACTTCTTGGTCTAGGTCCAAAAACAGTTCCCCCACCTTTAAACAAAGGATTTTTTGCACTACCCGCACGAGCAGTACCTGTTCCTTTTTGTTTTTTAATCTTACGCGTACTTCCTGCAACCTCAGCTCTTTCTTTAGCCTTATGAGTTCCTTGTCTTTGATTAGCAAGATATTGCTTTACATCAAGATACACAGCGTGATTATTTGGTTCAATTGCGAATACTGAATCAGAAAGTTGAACTTTTCTCCCAGTATCTTTTCCGTTGAAATCTAATACTTTTACTTCCATTACTTCTGAATGATTACATAAGAGTTGTTATGACCAGGAACACATCCTTTTACAACAAGCAGATTCTTTTCAGAAACCACTTTTAAAACTCTAAGGTTTTGTACTTTTACATTATCTCCTCCCATTCTTCCAGCCATACGCATTCCTTTGAATACTCTAGATGGATAAGAAGAAGCTCCCACAGAACCTGGCGCTCTTAAACGGTTGTGCTGACCATGAGTTGCTTGTCCAACACCACCAAAACCGTGACGTTTTACAACACCCTGAAAACCTTTACCTTTAGACACACCTTGTACATCTACAAATTCTCCTTCTTCAAAAATAGAAACATCGATAAGATCTCCTAATTTTTGTTCAGTTGCAAATTCTTTGAATTCAACGACTTTTTTCTTAGCTACAGTTCCCGCTTTTTTAAAGTGACCTAAAGCCGCTTTTGTGGAATGTTTCTCGTTTTTGTCATCGAAACCAAGTTGCAACGCTTCATACCCGTCAACCTCATTGGTTCTGACTTGGGTAACAACACATGGTCCAGCCTCAATAACAGTACAAGGAATATTCTTCCCGTTCTCATCAAAAAGACTAGTCATGCCGATTTTTCTACCAATTAACCCAGACATAAATATTAATTATTAATTATTAAATATAAAAACAGAACACATTCGTTTAAGTGAAGCTGTTTTTAAAAGTGGTGCAAAAGTATAACTTATTTACACACAAACCAAAAAAACTTTTCACTTAAACGAAGTGCTCTAATTTACTCTTGAAAAAAAACTTAAACTTTAATTTCTACTTCAACTCCACTAGGTAATTCTAATTTCATCAAAGCATCGATAGTTTTAGATGAAGATGAATAAATATCAATCAATCTCTTGTATGACATTACTTCAAATTGTTCTCTTGCTTTTTTGTTTACGTGCGGAGAACGCAATACAGTAAACAATTTTTTATGAGTTGGCAAAGGAATTGGTCCCGTTACCACTGCTCCGGTAGTCTTAACCGTTTTTACAATCTTTTCAGCAGACTTATCTACCAACATATGATCGTAAGATTTTAATTTTATTCTGATTTTTTGACTCATTTTCTTAAAGATTAAGCGTTTCCTTTTGCTTTTTTGATTACTGCTTCTGAAATATTAGAAGGCGTTTCTGAATAGTGAGAGAATTCCATTGTTGAAGTAGCTCTACCAGAAGACAATGTTCTTAATGTTGTTACATAACCAAACATTTCTGATAAAGGCACATCAGCTTTGATAGTCTTAGCTCCATTTCTGTCACCCATATCATTTACCTGACCTCTACGACGGTTAATATCTCCTACGATATCTCCCATATTTTCTTCCGGTGTAATAACTTCCATTTTCATAATTGGCTCAAGAATCACAGCTCCGGCAGCTTTAGCTACTTCTCTGTAACCCATTCTAGCTGCTAATTCAAAAGAAAGCGCATCTGAATCCACAGGATGGAAAGACCCATCTAACAAAGTCACTTTCAAACTATCAACCTGATAACCAGCTAAAGGACCAGTTTTCATAGCTTCTCTGAAACCTTTTTCAACAGCAGGAATATATTCCTTAGGAACGTTACCACCTTTTACTTCATTCACAAACTGTAATCCCACAGGAACTTTACCATCAACTTCATCAGCAGGTTCAACTCTAAATACGATATCACCGAATTTACCACGACCTCCAGATTGTTTTTTATAAACCTCTCTGTGTTGAGCAGATTTTGTAAACGCTTCTTTATACTCTACCTGAGGCTCTCCTTGATTCACCTCAACTTTAAACTCACGCTTCATACGATCCACCAAGATATCTAAGTGAAGCTCACCCATACCAGAGATAATGGTTTGCCCTGAAGCCTCATCAGTTCTAACTGTAAACGTAGGATCCTCTTCAGCTAATTTAGCCAAAGCCATACCCATTTTATCTACGTCAGCCTTAGTTTTAGGCTCAATAGCAATACCAATTACCGGTGCAGGGAATTTCATAGATTCAAGAATAATTGGGTGTTTTTCATCACACAATGTATCTCCAGTCTTAATATCTTTAAATCCAACAGCAGCTCCAATATCTCCAGCCTCAATATATTCGATTGGATTTTGTTTGTTAGCATGCATTTGATAAATACGAGAAATTCTTTCTTTATTTCCTGAACGAGTGTTCAATACATAAGAACCCGCATCTAATCTTCCTGAATAAGCACGGAAGAACGCTAAACGACCAACGAATGGGTCAGTAGCAATTTTAAACGCCAAAGCAGCAAAAGGCTCTTTTACATCTGGCTTACGCAAGATTTTAGTTTGATCCTCTTCCAATAACTCAGCGTCATCAGGATGAATCCCCTGAATACCTTCTTTATCTAATGGAGATGGCAAATATTTACATACTGCATCTAACATGAACTGAACCCCTTTGTTTTTAAAAGAAGAACCAGCAATCATAGGAATGATAGCCATATCCATAACAGCAGCTCTTAAAGCAGTGTTAATTTCTTCTTCTGTAATAGAGTTTTCATCTTCCATGTACTTATCTAAAAGATTCTCGTCATAAGTAGCGATTTCTTCGATAAGAATAGAACGATAATGCTTCACATCATCAACCATATCAGCCGGGATATCAACAATATCAAAAGTTGCCCCCTGAGTAGCGTCATGCCAAACAATCGCTTGGTTTTTCACTAAATCAACAACTCCTTTGAAATCATTCTCTTCACCAATTGGCAAAGTAATAGCAACAGCATTTGATTTCAACATATCTTTAACTTGTTGACAAACTGCCAAAAAGTTAGATCCTTGACGGTCCATTTTATTAACAAACCCCATACGTGGAACTTTGTATTGATCAGCAAGTCTCCAGTTTGTTTCCGATTGAGGCTCAACACCATCAACTGCAGAAAACAAGAAAACTAATCCATCCAATACACGTAACGAACGGTTTACCTCTACAGTAAAGTCAACGTGTCCAGGAGTATCAATAATATTAAAGTGATATGGTAACGATTCTGGCAACAACTTACCTTGCTCAGTTGGAAAATTCCACTCACAAGTTGTAGCAGCAGAAGTAATAGTAATACCTCTTTCTTGCTCTTGTGCCATCCAGTCCATTGTTGCAGCACCATCGTGCACCTCACCAATCTTATGTGATTTACCTGTATAAAAAAGAATACGCTCCGTTGTTGTTGTTTTACCAGCATCAATGTGAGCCGCAATTCCTATATTTCTTGTATATTTTAAGTCTCTAGCCATTTCTTACGAATTAAAATCTAAAGTGAGAGAAAGCTTTATTAGCTTCTGCCATTTTGTGAGTATCCATTCTTTTCTTAACAGCCGCTCCTTCTTCTTTAGCCGCAGCTAAACATTCTGAAGCCAACCTTTGCGCCATTGACTTTTCGTTTCTTCTTCTGGAATAAAGTATCAACCACTTCATTGCCATAGAAATTTTTCTGTCTGGACGAATTTGCATTGGAATTTGAAATGTAGCTCCACCTACTCTACGGCTACGTACTTCTACGTGAGGCATAACGTTAGTTAAAGCATCTTTCCAAATTTCTAACGAAGTTTTTTCGTCATTTTGCTTTTTAGTTTCAATGATATCAATTGCATCATAAAAAACTTTAAAAGCTGTAGATTTCTTACCATCCCACATTAAGTTGTTCACAAAACGCGTTACCAATTGATCATTAAATCTTGGATCTGGTAAAAGGGGTCTCTTTTTTGCCGCTCTTTTTCTCATGTCTTTTTTTTAATAAAAAGTTATGGGTTATCCGTTAAATGTCATGTGTTATAGACGCTATCAACAACAGCAATCATCAACCCTCAACTCCTAACCTTTAACTCTTAACGTTTTAAATTACTTTTTTGCTTCTTTTGGGCGTTTAGCACCATACTTAGATCTTCTTTGCGTTCTTCCAGCCACACCTGATGTATCAAGCGCACCACGAACGATGTGATATCTAACTCCTGGTAAATCTTTTACCCTTCCACCCCTAACTAATACTATCGAGTGCTCTTGTAGATTGTGACCTTCACCAGGAATGTAAGCATTTACCTCATTACCATTTGTCAAACGTACACGCGCTACTTTACGCATCGCTGAGTTTGGTTTTTTTGGTGTAGTAGTGTAAACACGCGTACAAACTCCTCTTCGTTGAGGGCAAGAATCTAAAGCAACCGATTTACTCTTCTTAGTTATCTGAGTTCTTCCTGTTCTTACTAATTGTTGAATTGTTGGCATAATTAATACTAAAAATTATTATGTAAATTTAAATCCCGCTTTTTACGGGCTGCAAATGTATAAATTATTTTTTACTCTACAAATGTTAATTCATTAATTTTCAATAACATCATCTTACACTATTAAAAATTAAAAAAAAGACAATAATTTTATAACATTAACTTAAAAAAAAGTGATATTTTAAACACATTCTCAAAAAAGCCTTTGAAACAAAAAAACAACACACAACAATTAGGTTGTTTAACAAAAAATTAAGAGATTTGTTTCTGGAACCCAAAAGCTACAATCAATGAAACGAAAACTTAATGTATTTTTGTCATTATTATTATTAATGATAATCACCCAACTTTCTTATTCACAAGAAAGAACAGTAACCGGTACTGTATTAGATAATACAGGACTTCCACTGCCAGGCGCCAGTGTTTTAATAAAAGGGACACAATCAGGTACCCAAACAGATTTTGATGGAAAATTCAGCATCAAAGCAAAATCAGACCAAGTCCTTATCTTTAGTTTTATAGGTATGAAAACTGAAGAATACAAAGCAATTTCAACAAAAATAGATATTACAATGCAAGAAAGTGCACGAGATCTAGACGAAGTCGTAATTGTAGCTTACGGCTCACAGAAAAAAGAGGCAATTACAGGATCAATTAGTGTTATAAAATCGGATAAGATAGAAAACGCAACTTTCTCTAATGCAGTCCAAAGTTTAGAGGGCTTAGTATCAGGTTTAAGAATAACACAAGCTGACGGTAACCCAGGAGCAGATCCAATTATCAGAATCAGAGGGTTTGGCTCAATAAATGCTGATAGCTCTCCCTTAATTGTTTTAGATGGAGTACCTTATTCAGGAAGTTTAAGTAGTATAAATCCGCAGGATATTGAGTCAACCACTGTTTTGAAAGATGCATCTTCTACTTCTTTGTATGGTAATAAAGCATCAAATGGCGTATTATTAATTACAACAAAAAAAGGGAAAAGAAATAATAAGCCTCAAATAAACTTTGATACTAGGTATGGTATAACACAGAGAGGTTCAAAAGAATACAATATTATTAAGAATCCTAAAGATTTTTATGAAGCATACCATAGTGTATTAACAAACTCTGAATATTATAGACAAAATGCTAATGGAACTCCAATTACTTTACAACAAGCGAGACAATTTGCCAGTGATAATTTGATTGACAGACTAGGCTACAATGTTTATAATGTTGCTGACAATGTCTTGATTGATCCAATTACTGGCAAACTTAATAGTTCTGCAAGTTTATTAGTAAATGACAGTTGGGAAGAAGCATTATTCAGGGATTCAGCAAACTTTACTTCAACAAACTTAAATATCTCTGGTGGTAATCAAGATATAGATTATTACTTCTCTTTAGGGAACGAACAAAATAATGGTTACACGGTAAGAAGTAATTTTAAAAGAAGCACCGCAAGATTAAAAGTAAACGCTGCTAATATTGTAAACATAATTTCTTTGAGTGGTGATGTATCGTATGCTAAATCTAATAGCCAGGCAATACCGGCTACTTTTAGTCTAACAGATGGTACTCCATCAACAGATTTCTCTAATGCTTTCGCATGGACAAGAAGAATTGCGCCTATATTTCCAGTTTATCAATACGATGCCAACTGGAATCCAATAATTAACACCAATAATCCCGGTGGATATGCCTATGATTTTGGATTCACACAAAATTTTGGCGGTGGAATAGTAAGAGGCCCTAGAAATTATGCCCCTGGCGAACACCCTCTTGCTGTCATAGAAAATACTCAACAAACAAATGCTAAAGATAATTTTAATGCTGCATTTAGAACCAAGATAGATTTGCCTTTTGGTTTAAAATTTGAATATGTAATGAATTACCTTGTAGAAGTTGATCAAAACATTGACTTTACCAAACCAGGCGCAGGAGCATTTGCATTGGCACAAAATGGCCTTTTAACAAACACTAAAGATAATTATTCCGCATTTACTAATCAACAATTGCTAACATGGAAAAAAGATTTTGGAATACATGAAGTAGACTTTCTTCTTGGTCATGAAACTTATGAAGAGAATTTTAGCACATTGGGCTTAACTAAATATAATATAATAGGAGATTTTAGCCCCATATTAGACAACACTTCTGTTTATATTGATGCGAGTAATTATAATACAAGATATGTTACCGAAGGCTACTTCTCAAGATTTGTTTACGGATTAGACAACAAATATTATCTGAATTTATCTGGGAGATACGATGCTTCTTCTGTATTCCATCCTGATGCACGATGGGGTGCCTTTTGGTCAGCAGGTGGATCCTGGATAATGAGCAAAGAAAAGTTTATGAATGAATCTAAAATTATAAATTATGCCAAATTATCTGTTAACTATGGAACTACTGGTAATGACCGAATTTTATATCCAGACGGATTTCAAACAAGAAACTTTACTGTATATGAAAACCAATATGAGATAGGTGAAAGCAATGGCCAATTAACTCAAACTTTAAAACATTTAGGAAATAAAGATATCACTTGGGAAAAAGCAGCAAGTTTTGACATCGCATATAATATGAGTTTATTTGATAGGTTGAATATTAATTTAGGCTATTTTAGAAAAACTTCAAAAGATCTTTTGTTTAACAATCCTATACCACTTTCAACTGGACAAGCTACCAGTCCTCAAAACTTTGGCACAATGGTAAATAGCGGCATTGAGACCGAAATATCATGGAATGCAATAAAAAGAGAAAAAACTAATTTAACCTTTAATGCGAACCTATCCACGCTTAACAATGTAATTAAAGAACTCCCAAGGGATAATATACAAGTTGGGAGTTTTAGAAGAACTGTTGGACGAAGTATTTATGACTATTACATGGTAAAGTTTGCTGGTGTTAATCCTGAAAATGGTAATGCACAATACTTCACAAAAGATGATAGTACAGGTGAAGAAATCATAACCGAAGATTATGCAAGTGCTGTTACATCTGGAAGAGAATTTCTGAACAAAAAAGCAATTCCAGATATTACTGGAGGTTTTGGGGCAGACTTACAGCTAGGTAATTTTTCTTTAGGACTTCAATTTGCATATCAATTTGGTGGCTACGGTTTAGATAACGAGTATTTTGCACTTCTAGGTGCCACTCAAGACGTTACTAATTTTCCAGATTATCATAAAACATGGACTATAGAAAATACAACAGCAAGCTTACCCAGAGTAGATCCGTTGTCCCCTAATCAATATAGAATTTCTGATTTATATCTTGTAGACCAAAGCTATTTAAGTCTATCTAATATTAATATAGGTTATCTGTTAAAAAATGATGCTTTAAAAAGAAACCATATCGAAAGTGTTAAGATTTACGGAATTGTAAATAATGGATTTTTATTATACAGTGCTAGACAAGGCTACGATCCCCGTCTTAGTTTGGTTGGTTCGTCTTCAAGTGAATATGGAGCTAATAGAACAATTGTATTGGGAATCAATGTTAAATTAAATTAAAATTATCATGAAAAAAATTGAAAAATATCCGTACAAGAAAATAATCAATTATACGTTCTTGATCCTAATTTTGTCGAATTTAACATCTTGTACCGATTTAGATCAAGAATTTGACAAACAGGAGTTATATACAGATTCACACGCTACAGCAGTTATAAATTCCGGCAGTACACAAGGATTAAAAGCTCTAGATGGTGCTATTTTAGCTTATATCAGAGATGGTGAATCTGATGACGATGAATTTGGAATTAAAGCTGTTGATCTCGGAATGGATTTACGAAGTAATGATATGGACATGAGTGACAATACATGGTTTGGCTTCTATAATAATTATGATAATGTTATCTTAACTTCAAATGATAATGCATTTATTTGGAAATTCTTCTATAAAATTATCAACAATTCAAATGCCATAATTAATTTAGTTCCATCTACCGCACCAGAAGAAAGTTTGGTTTTCAAATATAAATCACACGCTTATAGAGCCATCGCATATTTTTATTTATTAAGAATATATCAGCACACAACAGCAGATGATTCGACATTAGCTATTCCTATAGACAAAGGGGATTTTGTGGGCCAGCCTAAATCCAATGTTAGCGATGTTAAAAAGTTGATACTTGATGATTTAAACACAGCATATGAAGGGTTGGAATCATACCAAAGAGCATCTAAAGAGGAAGTTGATGCAAATGTAGTAGCCGCATTTTTAGCAAGATATCATTTAACTTACAAAAATTGGGCTGAAGCCGAAAAATATTCAGATATTGCTATGCAAGTTGGAAGTATCAGTAGTGATGTCCTACACGGATTCGACGACATTTCTCTTTCCGAAGTTTTATGGGGAGCAGATGTAACACCAGCTACATCTGAAATATATGCTTCTTTCTTTGCTCATTCCAGTCAAATAAATGACGGTTATAGTGGTTGGGATCATGTCAAAACGATTAATTCTAATTTATATGATTTTATACCATCTACAGACAAAAGAAAAAAATGGTTTGCGGATCAACTTTATCCAGCCAATACCGTTATAATTCCTGGCACATGGGCTCATTACGATGACACTCCTAAATATACAAGCTTAAAGTTTATATCAGAGCCAGGGCCAGGTGAGTTTATTGGAGATTACATTTATTTAAGAAACACAGAGTTTTATCTAACAAAAGCTGAAGCTCTAGCTAGACAAAATAAAAATTCTGAAGCACAGCAGGTATTATTTGATTTAAACTCTATTAGAGATGATAACTACATTAAATCTAGTAAAACTGGACAAGCGCTTATAGATGAAATTTTGATGTATAGAAGAGTTGAATTATGGGGTGATGGGGTAGCTTCTTTTGATATGGCAAGAAATGGCATTGGTTTGAACAGAAAAGACGGCAGATTAAATCCTGTAATGCCCGGTGCTGATTTAGTAATTCCCGCATTAGATAAAAGAATGATTTACGCTATACCCTTATCAGAAATTGATGCTAATCCAAACATAAATAACTAAAAATATAAAATAAAAAAGTAGATTTTTTTAATTATTTATACATCAATTGACTTAAATAAAATTAAAACACACTAAAAACCATCCTAAAATAGGATGGTTTTTTTTTATATATTTGCGCCATGGAAAAAGAACATCAAATATTCGGGATTAGAGCTATTATTGAAGCAATTCAGGCAGGTACAACAATAGATAAAGTGTACATTCAAAAAGAAGCCTCAGGCGAATTGATGAAAGACCTGATGAAGGTAATGAAACGAGCGAATATCAATTTTTCTTATGTTCCTGTTGAAAAATTAAACAAACTCACTCCTAACAACCATCAGGGTGCAGTAGCAACCATCTCTCCTATTTCGTTTTTTGATTTAGAAACATTGATTGAAACTGTTGTTGAAAATGGTAAAAAACCATTATTCCTAATCTTAGATCAAATTTCAGATGCCCGTAATTTTGGTGCAATTATCAGAACTGCCGAATGTACAGGAGTAAACGGAATCATCATCCAAAAATCAGGGTCTGCTCCTGTAAATGGCGACACTGTGAAAACTTCAGCCGGCGCAGTTTTCAACATTCCTATTTGTAAAGTAGAGCACATTAAAGATGCTATTTTTCTTTTGCAGGGAAGCGGAATCAAAACTGTTGCAGCGACTGAAAAGACAGAAGACACTATCTATAATGTAAATCTAAACGAAGCTGTCGCAATTATTATGGGTTCTGAAGACCGAGGAGTAAATCCTTCAGTATTAAAAATTGTGGATGAGAAAGCAAAACTTCCTATGTTTGGAACAATTGGTTCTTTGAACGTTTCAGTTGCCTGCGGTGCTTTCTTGTACGAAGCAGTAAGACAAAGAAGCTAGGCAATTTTAAAAAGCAGAACTTAGATTTCAGATTTCAGAAAATATCAAAACGAATTAGGACTCAGGCTCTGATTCGTTTTTTTTATTTTCAACAAGATTGTAATTAATATCATAATTAGAAGAATAATATGCTTGTATTTCCTCTTCGGGCTCTACGATAGGAGGATTTACAAAATTACCATTTTCATCAAAACGCTGCATGAATTTATCTTTTGCAGGATCGTAGTCAGACATTTCCCAATCGTATTTGGGTACTTTTTTAAATTCAGGCGTTTGATATAAAACTGCCAAAGCAAAGCCCGTTATCAATCCTGCCAAATGCCCTTCCCAGGAAATCCTATCATCCACTTTTGGGAAAATATACCATATCATACCTCCATACATCATAATAACCGATAAAGACAAAGCTACTAATCGATAATATTTAGTGAATATTCCTTTAAAAAAAATAAAAGCAAACAATACATATATAAAGCCGCTAGCACCAATATGATAACTTTCTCTTCCAATCAGCCAGGTTAAAATCCCAGAAAATAAAATACCATAACCTACTACCCGCATCGATTGTTTAGAATAAAAAAATTGTATAGCGGCCAGCAAAACTAAAAGTGGAATAGAATTATTATACAGATGCTCCAAATCAGAATGAATAAACGGACTGAAAAATACGCCCTGTAATCCTGAAAAAGTGCGGGGATAGATTCCGTTTTCCACAAAGTCAAAATCGAAACGGATTTCGAGCCAATACACAAACCACAGGAACAACACAAAAAAAAGTGGCAGTCCTATAACTGCGTTTGTAAATTTAAAATTCTTATCCATTTTGTTTTCTTTAAAACAATTCAATCAATTTTGTAACCAAACAGAATATTATGCTATTTTGTCATAAAGTTAATTCGGTATTTCGAATAATTATTGATTAGGTAGTTATAATGTTCTAAATTTGGTTTTTAAATCAGATAATAGCTGAATTACGATTAAAAATGGAAGCACCACTGGCAGAACGCATACGCCCACAAAAATTAGACGAATACATCAGCCAATTGCATTTGGTCGGACCCAATGGATCTTTGACACAACAAATAGCAAAAGGAATTATTCCGTCATTAATTTTCTGGGGACCACCGGGAACAGGAAAAACCACTTTGGCTCAAATTATTGCGCAGGAATCACAACGTCCTTTTTTTATATTGAGTGCTATCAATTCAGGGGTAAAGGATATTCGGGATGTAATTGAAAAAGCCAAACAAAGTGGCGGACTTTTTACTGCCAAAAACCCTATCTTATTTATAGATGAGATTCATCGTTTTAGCAAATCGCAACAGGATTCCTTATTAGCTGCAGTAGAAAAAGGCTGGATTACCTTAATTGGAGCTACCACCGAAAATCCAAGCTTCGAGGTCATTCCCGCACTATTATCCCGTTGCCAGGTATATGTTTTGAATGCCTTTACAAAAGCCGATTTAGAATCGCTTTTGGAGCGTGCTATGCAAACGGATACTTATCTGAAAACTAAAAAAATTCAATTAAAAGAAACGGAAGCTTTATTACGCCTTTCAGGTGGAGATGGACGCAAACTATTGAATATTTTTGAATTGGTTGTTAATGCTTCAGCCGGAGACGAAATTACCATTACCAATGAACGTGTATTGGAATTAGTACAACAAAACACCGTTTTATATGACAAAAGTGGTGAGCAGCATTATGACATTATTTCGGCTTTTATAAAATCCATTCGCGGAAGTGATCCGAATGGTGCCGTTTATTGGCTGGCAAGAATGATTGAAGGTGGAGAAGACGTAAAATTTATTGCCCGGCGATTGCTTATTTCGGCAAGTGAAGATATTGGGAATGCCAATCCTACCGCTTTAATTATGGCCAATAATACCTTTCAGGCCGTAACCACCATTGGTTATCCCGAAAGCCGGATTTTATTAAGCCAATGCGCTATTTATCTGGCGACGTCGCCAAAAAGCAATGCTTCATATGTGGCTATTAATACAGCACAGCAAATTGTAAAACAAACCGGTGATTTATCGGTTCCAATTCATTTGCGAAATGCCCCCACAAAATTAATGAAAGAATTAGGATATGGGGAGGAATATAAATACTCCCATGAATTCGCTAATAATTTTGCTGAACAGGAATATTTACCCAAAGAAATAGAAAACACCCCCATTTATGTTCCCGGAGAAAATGCCAGAGAAAAAACTACCCGCGAGTTTCTTAAAAACCGATGGAAAGACAAATACGGATATTAAAAAAAACGGCTTTCAAAATAATTTGAAAGCCGTTTTTTATTAGAATTTAACGTTTATTTTTTCGGAAATCAATTGATCATTTTTAAAATACTCAAAAAACCATTGATTATCTTTCTTAACTAAAACACCTTGCTGACTTCCCTTTTGAGCCAAAAATGAATTAGCATCCGAAGTTTTATAAAGTTTAATCACAACACTTGGTTTACTATTAATTAACTGATAGTTCCCTCCTGCAAGTGGCTGAGCAAAAAGCAATTCGTCCGGATCAAGAGCTACTGACGGAGCTGCTGTTTCAACCTTCTCTGCTTTTTCGGGCTTTTGCAATTTTTCAGGTTTTTGCAATTTTTCAGGTTTTTCTTCCACCACAACATTTGTTCCGCCATTATACTGGTATTCTAATTCATAAATTGAATTAAAAGCTTTATTCAGTGCATCATTATAAGCTACCTGAAAGTCCTTTTCTCTACTTAATCCAATTTCGGATTGATAAACTATTTTACCATAACAATCTTTAAAAGTAACATACAATTTGGTTACTAAAAAACCGCCTTCCTTAACAATATCATAGTTCAAAACTGAGCATCTGTTTATATTATCGGGAACCACTTCATTAGAATAATAGACATCAAAGCCTACTTTGTTCAAATTAAATTTAGATAAAGTAGACATTCTGTATTGATTCTCGGATTTTAAAAACTCATATTTTAATGGAACAACAACTGTTTTATAGTCATTTAAAGATTGTGAAAATCCAACACCGGATAATAATAACAAAAGGAATAGAAAAATATTTTTCATAATTATAAATAGTTTTTAAGTTCTAATAAATGATTAATTTGTTTAACCGCATGCGTTACATTCTGTCTGCTTTCATTAAAATAAATAGCATCAATTCCGGCATCTAATGCTCCTAAAACATCTGCGTCTATAGAATCACCAATCATTATACTGCTTTCCTTTCTGGCTTTTGCCAAATCCAGAGCATACTCAAAAATAATAGGATTTGGTTTCTTTACCCCTGCCATTTCCGAATTAGTAATGGTGGCAAAATAAGTATTAAGTTTGGCATTATTTATTTTTTTAACCTGAACATTCGCAAATCCATTGGTTATTACATGCAGTTTATATTTTTGACTCAAATAATTTAATATCTCTAAAGTACCATCAAAAAGATGATTATTTTCAGTAAGCAACTCGATGTATTCTTCTGAAATAAGTGCAATAGCATCATCTGTAATTTCATATCCTATAGCATCAAAAGACAGCTTTAGTCTGTCATACCGCAATTGCTGATGCGTAATTTTATCATACTGATACAATTTCCAGCAGGCTTGATTGATAGGAATATAATGAGTGATAAAGGTATCAATAAGAACAGTGGGATGATTTCGGGCAAAGATATTTTCAAAGGTAATTTTGGAATTTTTATCAAAATCCCAAAGTGTATGATCTAAGTCAAAAAAAACATCTTTTATATTCTCAATTCTCATTTTTGCTTTTAAAATATTCCTTCATCTACAAAACTATAATATTTTGTTTCAGTCACAATCAAATGATCCAAAACTTTAACATCTAAGCTGTCTCCGGCAAGTTTTAATTTCCGGGTAATTTGCTTATCGGCATCACTGGGTAATAAAGCTCCTGATGGGTGATTATGACATAATATTAATGCGGTTGCGCCTTTTTCAAGTGCCATTTTAAAAACCAGACGAACATCGACCAGCGTTCCTGTAATACCACCAATACTGAGCTGTGCTTTCGAAATTACTTTATTGGAATTATTTAAATACAAAATCCAAAATTCCTCATGTGGTAATTCGCCAATAATGGGTTGCATAATGTCAAAAACTGTCTTACTTGATGTAATCTTAGTTAATTCAATCACTTCCTCTCCTCTTCTTCGCCGTCCTAATTCCATCGCAGCGATTATAGAAATTGCTTTAGCTTCACCGATCCCTTTAAAATTGATTAACTGTGTCATTGTCAATTTACCTAAGGCATTCAAATTAGCATCCACACTGCCTAAGATTCTTTTGCTTAAATCAACTGCTGACTCGTTTCTGCTTCCTGACCCTATCAGAATAGCAATTAATTCAGCATCACTTAAAGCACTTTTGCCTTTGAGCATTAATTTCTCTCTGGGCTTATCATCTTCAGACCAATTGGTAATCGGGAAGGAATTATTTTCCATAGCAAAAGATTCATTTACAACAAATTGTACCTTGTAAATATAACGTTTAATCTTTAAACCGAAAACAATTTTTCTTACAATAAAAACTACGCTATCAACCCTTTCACCTCATCAAAATTCAATCCGCCATAATTACCTGAACTCATTAACAACAAGGCTGTATTATCGAGATTTAAATTAAAAAGATATTCTTTAAATTCTTTTGGATTGGTATAAATAACCAAATCTTTGCGATTAAAGGCATGAGCAATCTGCTCATAGCTTACTTCTTCCAATTGTTTGATTTTTACAGCATCCGGAGAATAGAAAACTACGGCAACATCTGCATGATCCAATGCTCCTTCATATTCTTTTAAAAATTCGGCATTCAGACTACTGTAAGTATGCAATTCCAAACACGCTATCACTTTTCTATCAGGATATTGTTCTTTTACAGCTTTGGTAGTTGCTGCCACTTTACTTGGAGAATGTGCAAAATCTTTATAGGCTACTTTAGCTTTACTTTCTGCTATTTTTTCTAAACGCTTAGAGGCTCCTTTAAAACTGGCGATAGCTTCATAGAAATCGGCTTCATCTACACCCATATTTTGACAAATCCATTTGGCTCCAGCCAGATTATTCAAATTGTGCGCTCCAAAAACCTCGATGGGCATATCGCCTTCTGGAGTTTCCAGCAAAGTTGTTCCGTCTTCTACTTTATAATTTGGTGTAGAATACGGTAATTTTCTAATCGGATTGGTTGCTGCTTCCGCTACACGACTTACTTCAGCGTCATCTTCATTATAAACCAAAATTCCGCCATTAGTAATTTTTTCAATAAAAATTTCAAATTGCTGCACATAATTTTCATAGGTTGGAAACACATTGATATGATCCCAGGCTATACCTGAAATCAGAGCAATATTGGGCTGATACAAATGAAATTTTGGTCGTCGGTCAATCGGTGAAGATAAATATTCATCTCCTTCCAGAACCATGAAATCATTTTCTTCAGTAAGATGCACCATAGTGTCAAAACCTTCCAATTGGGCACCAACCATGTAATCTACTTCAATATTATGATAATGCATAACATGTAAAATCATAGAAGTAATAGTGGTTTTCCCATGAGAACCTCCAATAACAACACGGGTTTTATTTTTAGACTGCTCGTATAAAAACTCCGGATAAGAATAAATTTTCAATCCTAATTCCTGTGCTTTCAGTAATTCTGGATTATCTGCTTTAGCATGCATTCCTAGAATCACTGCCTCAATATCTCCAGTTATTTTTTCGGGAAACCAGCCTAATTCAGCTGGCAGTATTCCTTTTTTCTCTAAACGGGATTTTGACGGTTCAAAGATAGCATCATCACTTCCTGTGACCTGATATCCTTTGTTGTGTAGTGCTAAAGCCAGATTGTGCATAGCACTTCCGCCAATAGCTATAAAATGAGTTTTCATATATTTTTTTTGGGAATTGAATTGCTGTTTTTTAAAGTTTCTAAAATTGCTGAAGCTTTTTCCTGTTGATTCATCTTATTCTTGTATAAATTAGCCAGTTTTAAATAAGCCTTTTTAGAATTCCCAACATTAATCGCTTTTTTATATTGTTGTTCGGCATTTTTATACCGGTTAAAATATTCCTCAATATGTCCTCTGGATAAATAACCATCTACCGGAGAAAGCTGCATTAATTCATTAGAGTACTTCAGTGCTTTACTTTCGCTACCACCGGCAATACCAGGAAGCTTGAGATACAACTCAATTAAGGCCCACCTTGCTTCTATATGTTTTGGATCGAGTTGAATTGCTTTTTCAAAAGAGCTTTTAATCTCATCAATCATCCCAAAAGCTCTAAATTTATTTACTTCTAATGCTTTCATTCCTAAAACCCCTCCGTATTTAAAATAAAAATCAGCTTCTGAAGGTTTAATTTTTTTTAATTTTCCATAATACATTAATGCTGCATCCCAGTTTTTAAGATGTCCTGCGATATCGCCCAGTTTTTCTAAAACATTTATATTAGAAGGTTCTGTTTTTACTATTTTTTCAAAAATTTCCTGAGATTCCTTCCACTTCCCTGCCTGAAAAAACTGTTGCGCTTTCTCAAAATCTGATTGAGAAAAAACCAATAAAGGCAGAAATAAAAAGACAATTAAAAGCTGTTTCATTTTTCAAAAATAAGGAAATTAAAAAGGATTATAAAAACTTTATCTCATATAAAAAACATAAATAATAACAGAATAGCAATCTTAAAACAACCTTATAATAACATCCGGAGAATACTTTCGTAAAAGAAAATAAAAATGTTAATTATTACATTTTAAGTCGTAAATATGAAAATATTCTATGCCATTCAGGCAACAGGAAACGGACACATCAGCAGAGCCACGCAATTGTATCCTTACCTGCAAAAATTTGGTGAAGTCGATTTCCTTTTAAGCGGATGCAATGCCACTTTAGACATTCAATTACCTGTAAAATACAAGAGTAACGGTTGTAGTTTGCATTACAGCAAATGCGGCGGATTAAATTACTGGGAAATTGCAAAAAACATCAGACCCAGACAAATTTACAAAGATGCCGATGCATTGCCGTTAAAAAATTATGATGTTATCATCAATGATTTTGATTCTATTACTGCGCTAGCCTGCAAAATGCAAAAAGCACATTCGGTGCAATTAGGACATCAGGCCAGTTTTATTTCCGCCAATACTCCACGGCCTGAGAGAAAAAGTATTATGGGCGAAATGATTCTCAAACACTATGCGCCATCTCCTAAAAACATAGGATTACATTTTGAAAAATACGATTCATTTATTCTTCCTCCTATTATTAAAGACGAAATTGTTCAGGCCGAACCAACGAACCTGAAACATATAACGGTTTACCTCCCTTCTTTTGATAAAGATTGTCTTGAGAAAGCCTTTAATAAAGTAAGTGACATTCATTTTCACTGGTTTCTACAGGGAGTTGAATTCAAACACACCATTGGAAACATTACGTATTTTCCTGTAAATCAGCAAAAATTTAATGAAAGCTTAATTTCCTGCGAAGGAATCATCACAGGAGGTGGTTTTGAAACTCCGGCCGAAGCCTTGCATCTGGGTAAAAAGGTTCTTTCTATACCTATCATGAATCATTATGAACAGGAATGTAATGCTGCTGCACTCAAAAAAATGGGCGTCCCTGTAGTTTATGAAGTCGGCAAAAATTTCGAACAAATTATCGAAAACTGGCTCAATCAAGACCTCATTTATCCAAAAATGAAAGCCAATAACATTCCGGAGACATTACAATACTTATTTGATACGTATAAAGAATAAAAATATAATGAGAATTTCTTAAAACAAAAAAAACCACTAAGAAATTCAATTCCTTAGTGGTTTTTATATTTCAAAAACTTTTCTTAGTCGTTCAACATTTTCCAAAGTTTGTCTTTCAATTCTGTTAATCCCTGCTGTGCAACAGAAGAGATAAACATATAAGGAACATCTTTAAAAGCTTTGTCGAGTTCTACTTTGAGTTCCGCTTTCAATTCGTCATCCAGCATATCACATTTTGTAATAATCAAAAGACGTTCTTTATCTAGCATCTCAGGATTGTATTTGGTCAATTCATTCACCAGAATATCATATTCCGCTTTGATGTCTGGCGTATCTACGGGTACCATAAACAACAAAGTTGAATTTCGCTCAATATGACGCAAGAAATAATGACCTAAGCCTTTTCCCTCAGCTGCACCTTCAATAATTCCGGGAATATCTGCAATTACAAAAGATTGAAAATCTCTGTAAGCAACAATTCCCAGATTTGGTTTTAAAGTGGTAAACGGATAATCTGCTATTTTTGGTTTAGCCGAAGTCAAAACAGACAACAAAGTAGATTTTCCTGCATTTGGAAAACCAACTAAACCTACATCTGCCAAGACTTTTAATTCTAAAATCACATCCATTTCTACTCCTAGCAATCCTGGTTGCGCATAACGAGGCGTTTGATTGGTAGAACTTCTGAAATGCCAGTTTCCTAAACCTCCTTTTCCACCCTGACAAAGTATTTTTTTCTCTCCATGTTCAGTAATTTCAAAGAGAACTTCCTGAGTTTCCTTATCTCTCACAACAGTTCCCAGAGGCACTTCGATATATTTATCTTCACCGTCAGCTCCTGTGCTTCTGTCTCCACCACCGTCTCCACCGTGACCTGCTTTAATATGACGGGCAAATTTTAAATGAAATAAAGTCCAAAGTCCCTTGTTACCCACTAAATAAACATGTCCGCCGCGACCACCATCTCCACCATCAGGACCGCCTTTTTCAATAAATTTTTCTCTATGTAAATGCGTAGAACCTTTCCCTCCTTTTCCGGAAGAAACAAATATTTTTACGTAGTCTACAAAATTTCCCTCTGTCATTTTTTTTAATATTTCAGCAATCAATTATCAGTTTTTCACAATCGGTCTTTTTACCGAATACGAAATCTGAAACCTGAATACTATTATTTTAAGGCTTTCACCATTACTTTATCAATCTTCACACCATCCATATCAATTACTTCCAATTCAAATTTATGCCAATGTAATTTTTCCCCCTGTTTCGGAATATGTGAAAGTTCAGTCATCATAAGTCCGCTCACAGTAGTGACATCATAGTCGCTCAGCAATTCATCTAATTCAAAATAAGTGAGAAAATCATGTAGCGAATAATGACCGTCAACTAACCATGTTCCGTCTTCTCTTTCTATCAACTGAAAATCTTCTTTATAAAAATCAGAAGCGTTTCCTACTAATGCTTCCAGGATATCATTTAACGTAATCATTCCCTGAAAAACCCCGTATTCATCGGCTACAATAGCATAATGCACCCCCGTTTTCTTAAAGCCTTCCAATGCATTATAAGCCGTAGTATGTTCCATTAAATAAGGTGCTTCAGTTATAATTGCTTCTAAATTGAAATTTTCTTTCTCAATAGTAGCAAATATATTTTTAAGACTTACAACCCCTACGATATTATCAAAATCGTCCTTATACACAGGATAAAAAGAATGCAGCTCCTGAAGCATAAATTCCTTTACCTGATCTTTATTTGCCAGTAAAGGCAACATCACTACCGATTTTCTGTGCGTCATCAGCGAATTTATTTTACGGTCTCCAATATGAAAAACCCGCTCCACAATATCTTGTTCTATTTCCTGAACTTCGCCTACTTCGGTTCCTTCTTTAATAATGGCTTTAATTTCTTCTTCAGTTACTTTTCCATCAGCAGAAGGTTTAATTTGAAGCACTTTTAATAAAAATTCTGTCGAATGTGTTAACAGCCAGATAAACGGTGCTGTAACAATAGAAACTATTTTCATAGGCATAGCCACCGACTTAGCAATGGTTTCCGGATAATTCAGCCCAATTCTTTTAGGCAATAATTCTCCTAAAACTAAAGAAAAGAAAGTCAAAATTACCACTACAATCCCCACAGCTACAGAATGTGCCTGAGATTTCAAAAAATCAAAACCTGACACAAAAATTTCAACATCTGTTGTAATTTTATCGCCACTAAAAATACCGGTAAGAATCCCGATTAATGTAATCCCGATTTGAACAGTTGACAGAAACTTATTAGGTGAATTAGCTAAATCTAATGCAGCCTGAGCCCTTGAATTTCCTTTTTTAGCCGAATTTTCAAGTCTTGATTTTCTTGCTGAAATCAATGCAATTTCAGACATTGAAAAAAGCCCGTTCAATAAGATTAAAAAAAGAATGATTAATAGTTCCATTATTTTGTTTTCGTTTTAAAAATTTAAAGTTTAAAGCTGCTAAAAAAACCTTTAGTAACTTTAAACTTTAAAAAACAAACAATTTTAATTATAAATTGTCAATTACATTACTTAAACGCTCCGTAATTTCTGCAATAGAACCGATACCATTTACGGCATGAAATTTTCCCTGCTCTTTATAAAAACCAATTAAAGGCGCTGTTTTTTCATTGTATTCCTGGTATCTGTTTCTAATTTTTTCTTCATCCTGATCATCAGCTCTTCCGGAAGTTTTTCCTCTTTCTAACAATCTTGCTACAAGAATTTCATCATCTGCTTCCAATGCAATAGTAGCGGTAATTTTTTCATTTTTTGTTGCTAAAAAAGCATCTAAAGCATCTGCCTGTGCAATTGTTCTTGGAAAACCATCAAATAAAAATCCTGCAGATTGCGGATTGTTTTCCACCTCACTTTGAAGCATTTTAATGGTAACTTCATCCGGAACCAATTCACCGTTATTGATATACGTTTGCGCCAGTTTCCCTAATTCAGTTGCATTTTTTATATTAAATCTAAAAATATCTCCTGTTGAAAGATGTGTCAGATTGTATTTCCCTTTTAAAAACTCTGCCTGAGTTCCTTTTCCAGCTCCTGGCTTGCCAAATAAAACAATGTTAGTCATAAAATTTAATTTAAAAATTTAAAAATTTAAGGGTTTAAGAAACTTCTAATCTTTCTCCTTAAACTTTCATATGTATTCCTTTTTTTAATCTTTTAATTCTTGAATCTTTCAATCTTTTAATTGATATACTTCCGGTAAATTTCGTCCTAAACCGTCATAGTCTAAACCAAAACCTACTATAAACTTATTTGGAATCTGAATTCCGATATAATCAATTTTGACCTCTTTTTTATACGCTTCGGGTTTTAAAAAAAGAGTAGCTATCTTAAAATGTTTTGGATTTTGCTTCTTAAACAGCGCTTTCAGTTCTACAATAGTATTGCCCGTATCAATAATATCTTCAATTACAATTACGGTTCGTCCTGTTAAATCCTGATTCAGTCCTATTAATTCTTTCACTTCATTAGTAGAATTCATTCCGTCATAAGAAGCCATTTTCACAAAACTCACTTCACATGGTTTTTTATATTTTTTTACAAAATCAGAAACCACCATAAAAGATCCATTCAATACCCCTACAAAAACCGGAATTTCATCAGCAAAATCAACTTCTATCTGATTCACCATTTGCCGTAGGGAAAAATCAATTTCTTCGGCAGAAATAAACGGAACAAATTGTTTATCGTGAAGTTGAATCATTATTTTTTATTTTAAAATAATGCGCAAAGATACAGAATTCCAACTAAACCTGAGTATCAAAATAAACGCAGTGTAATTTTCATAAAAAATGTTAAATAAGACTTATTTTTCGACATATATTTTTTTCAAAAAATTAAATTTAAGTAAATTGTAGCTACCTAAATTTTAATACAGAATAAAATGAAAACAATAATCCAGATACTCTCAACAGTTTCAATACTACTTTTAACAGCCTGCAACGGTAAGGTAAAAGAAGAAACAAAAGAAAAATTAGCAGAAAAACCATCAGTAGTGGTCAAAACCGCAATAGGCGATTTGACACTTCCTCCACCTTATGCCACAGAATCAGTTACCAAAAACAGTAATGTTGTGGGATGGCCGGAAGGAAAAACTCCAATAGCTCCCGAAGGTTTTACAATAACAAAATTTGCTGATGATTTAGAAAATCCACGTTGGACTTATATCGCACCAAACAATGACATTTTTGTTGTTGAAAGCGGCACAAAAGCAAGTAAAAATCAAATAACTGTTTTTCGTGACGGCAATAAAGATGGCACATTTGAAACCCGCAATGTTTTTATTTCCGGTCTTAACAAACCTTTTGGAATGCTTGTCTTAAACAACTTTTTCTACATTGCTAACACAGACGGATTATATCGCTATCCTTATAAAAATAACCCTTTAAAACTGGAAACAAAAGGCGAAAAAATTCTGGAACTCCCTGCCGGCGGATATAACAATCACTGGACCAGAAATTTACTAGCAAATACTGATGGAACTAAAATCTATATATCCGTGGGTTCAGCAAGTAATGTAGGAGAGCACGGAATGGAGAAAGAAATCCGACGTGCTAATATTTTAGAAATAAATCCTGACGGAACGGGAGAAATAACTTATGCTTCGGGACTTAGAAATCCTGTAGGAATGGACTGGAATCCTGCAAACAATGAACTTTGGACAGCTGTTAATGAGCGTGATGAACTGGGTGACGATTTGGTTCCGGATTACATTACCAGTGTCAAAAAAGAGGGCTTTTACGGATGGCCTTATTCTTATTACGGAAACAATTTGGACCCGAGACTGGAAGGTGCTCATAAAGATTTGGCCGCAAAGGCAATTGTCCCTGATATTCCTGTCGGTTCTCACACCGCTTCTTTAGGACTGGCATTTTATGATAAAGATAAATTTCCTGCGAAATACAAAAACGGTGCTTTTGTAGGACAACATGGCTCCTGGAACCGTGCTAAAATAAGTGGTTATAAAGTAGTTTTTGTTCCTTTTAAAGACGGAAAACCTTCCGGAAAACCCGAAGATTTCCTGACCGGATTTATTGATGATAAAGAGAAAGCAAAAGTCTATGGGCGCCCTGTTGCTGTAACCGTTATGAATGACGGATCCCTTTTAGTAAATGATGACAGCGGAAATACGGTTTGGAAAGTTACTGCTGATAAATAGCAGTATGAGGTATAACGATTTATTTTGACTTAAGAATGATTACTGAACTTCAGTCCAAGCTGGAACACCTAAAAGCGTACCGTAAAGACCGGCTTCTAATAGCTGAATACATTTTAGAAAACAAAAATGATTTGGATGAATTAATTTCGATTTGCCTTTCTGCTGAAGATAAAAACAATCATAAAGCCTGCTGGGTTTTAGAATTTGTTTCCTATAAAAAGTTAAACTGGCTTCAGCCCTATCTTGATTTTTTATGCAAAAATCTTAAAGATTTAACAGATGAAAGCGCAATGAGACCCATTGCTAAAATTATTCAGCTATTAGTATTTTCCCATTTCAAAAAAACAAAAAACAATATTTTTCTTTCCGAAGAAAACCTGCAGGATATTATTGAGACTTCTTTTGACTGGCTTATAAATGACACAAAAGTGGCCACGAAAGCTTATTCAATAAGAACTTTATATGTTTTGGGAAATCAGTATGACTGGATTCATCCAGAACTTCAGATCATCCTGAGCAAAGATTATGCAAACCATTCTGCTGCTTACAAAGCAGTGGCACGGGAAGTTTTGAAGAAAATAAAATAGCATTTTCCAATTCAATCATTTAAAAGTATCTTTGCGCCAATAAACTTTCAACACAATGAATTATTTTTCTTCTGATTTTAAATTAGGAATTCTGGGAGGCGGACAATTAGGAAAAATGCTGTTATTTGACACCAGAAAATTTGACATACAAACTTACGTTTTAGATCCAAGTGACGAAGCACCTTCCCGTATGGCGTGCAATCAGTTTTTTAAAGGAGATTTAATGGATTTTGAAACGGTTTATAATTTTGGAAAAAAGGTTGATGTACTTACTTTCGAAATTGAATTGGTCAATCTTGAAGCCTTAGAAAAACTGGAAAGCGAAGGTCTAAAAGTCTATCCTTCTCCTAAAACATTAAGAAAAATTCAAAATAAAGGAACACAAAAAGATTTTTACACTCAAAACAATATTCCTACTGCACCTTACAAGCGTTTTCCTGATTTAAAAAGTCTGGTGGTAGCACTTTTAGATGCTAAAGTAAAAATGCCTTTTGTCTGGAAATGCACTGAATTTGGATACGACGGAAATGGCGTAAAAATCATTCGTGAAATGGCGGATCTGGATAATCTTGCCACTGTAGAATGTATTGCCGAAGAAATGATTCCGTTCAAGAACGAATTGGCAGTCATTGTTTGTCGCAATCCTTCGGGCGAAATCAAAACCTACCCAGTGGTCGAAATGGAATTTCATCCCGAAGCCAATCAGGTAGAATATGTTATTTGTCCAGCCCGAATAGACGAAAAAGTAGCCGAAAAAGCAAGAGCAATTGCCCTGGATGTGTCTCAAAATTTCAACCATGTAGGACTGTTAGCTGTAGAAATGTTTCAGACTCAGGACGATGAAGTTATTGTAAACGAAGTGGCTCCGCGTCCTCACAACTCTGGTCACTATTCCATTGAAGCAAGTTATACCTCTCAATTTGAAAACCACTTACGCGCTATTTTAGATTTACCTTTAGGAAAAACAGACAGTAAAGTGGCCGGAATTATGGTAAATTTAGTAGGCGAAGAAGGTTTCTCCGGAAATGTTGTTTATCAGAATATCGAAAAAATATTAGGATGGAATGGCGTAACACCACACATTTACGGTAAAAAAGAAACACGCCCGTTTAGAAAAATGGGACACGTAACTATTGTAAATGAAAACATGGCTGAAGCAAGAAAAATTGCCGAGGATGTAAAGAATACCATTAGAGTAATTTCAAAATAATTAAAAAATTTAAAGATTGAAAAATTTAAAGATTGTGATATAATAATTTTTAAATCTTTCAATCATTTAATCTTTAAATAAAAATATAATGAGCAAAGTAGCCGTAATCATGGGAAGTATCTCTGACATGCCAGTCATGCAGGATGCGATTAACATATTAAAAGAATTTGGAATCGAAACAGAAGTTGATATTGTTTCAGCTCACAGAACTCCGGAAAAATTATTCGATTTCAGCAACAATGCGCATACACGTGGCATTTCGGTGATTATTGCAGGTGCCGGTGGCGCTGCACATTTACCAGGAATGGTTGCTTCTATGTCGCCACTTCCTGTAATTGGTGTTCCTGTAAAATCAAGTAACTCTATTGACGGCTGGGATTCTGTTTTATCGATTTTGCAAATGCCGGGCGGAGTTCCTGTAGCTACAGTTGCTTTAAACGGAGCTAAAAATGCTGGAATTCTTGCCGCACAAATCATTGGAAGTGCTAATGCAGACGTTTTAAACAAAATCATCGCTTACAAACTAAGCTTAAAAGAAGCCGTTATTAAAGCTTCGGAAAGTTTAAAATAATTTTTTGACAAAATAATTTTTAAAACCATTAAGACTTAATACATTTAACTCTTAATGGTTTTCTTTATTAATACAATATAATATTTTCAATAATTATGAATAACAAAATAATGAGTGTCCTTACCCAACATTTCGACACCAAACACAACACCGCTCCTTTTTCGCAAATCAATATCGAAGATTATTTCCCTGCTTTTCAGGAAGCCATTGCTTTGGCAAAGGCCGAAATTGATACCATTGTAAAAAATCCGGAAGCACCAACTTTTGAAAACACCATTGAAGCTATGGACTATTCAGGTGCTATTCTGGATCGGCTGTCCAGTATCTTTTTTAATCTGAATTCGGCTGAAACCAATGACGAAATGCAAAAAATCGCACAGGAAGTTTCGCCTATGTTATCTGAATTCGGAAATGACATTACCTTAAACGCTGATTTGTTTGCACGTGTAAAAGCCGTTTACGAGCAAAAAGACACACTGAACTTAAGCACTGAACAAGCAACACTTTTAGATAAAAAATATAAAAGTTTTTCCCGCAACGGAGCCAATCTTCCTGAAGATAAAAAAGACCAATTACGAGAAATTGACAAACAATTATCGAAGTTGAGTTTGCAATTTGGCGAAAATGTTTTGGCTGAAACCAATGCTTTCGAATTGCATTTAACGGATGAAAATGATTTGGCGGGATTACCAGAAGGAACTATTGAAGCCGCTCGCTCATTGGCGAAAGCCCAGGAAAAAGAAGGTTGGATTTTCACCTTAGACCATCCAAGTTATCTTCCGTTTATGACTTATGCTGACAACAGAGAATTGCGTAAAAAAATGGCAATTGCTTTTGGTGCCAGAAGTTTTCAAGACAATGAATTCAACAATGAAGAAATTGTTTTGAAGATTGTAAAACTGCGTCAGCAAAGAGCTAATTTATTAGGTTATGCAACGCACGCTAATTTTGTTTTGGAAGAACGTATGGCCGAAAGTCCTGAAAAAGTAATGGCTTTTGAAAATGATTTATTGGCAAAAGCCAAACCAGCAGCACTAAAAGAATTCGAACAATTAACTGCTTTCGCAAAAGAATTAGACGGCATTGAGCAACTTGAAAAATGGGATGGTGCTTATTATTCAGAAAAATTAAAACAGCAATTATTTAATTTAGACGACGAAAAACTAAAACCATATTTCCAATTAGAAAAGGTTTTAAACGGAGCGTTTACCATTGCTGGAAAATTATACGGATTGACTTTTACCGAAGTATTTGATATTGACAAATACCACGAAGAAGTAATGACTTATGAAGTTACCGACGAAAACAACAACTTAGTTTCTATTTTTTATGCCGATTTTTTTCCAAGAAAAGGAAAACGAAATGGTGCCTGGATGACTTCGTTTAAATCGCAATATGTAAAAGACGGCGTTAATGAAAGACCACATATTTCGAACGTTTGCAACTTTACAAAACCTACCGAAACCAAACCATCTTTATTAACTTTTAACGAAGTAACGACTTTGTTTCATGAATTTGGTCACGGATTACACGGCATGTTGGCTAACACTACTTACCCAAGTTTATCCGGAACTTCCGTTTTTTGGGACTTTGTAGAATTGCCTAGTCAGGTGATGGAAAACTGGTGTTACGAGCCAGAGGCCTTAGCTTTATTTGCTACCCATTACCAAACTGGAGAAGTGATTCCGCAGGAATATGTAGAAAAAATCAAAGAAAGTGCTAGTTTTCAGGAAGGAATTGCAACCTTACGCCAATTGAGTTTTGGATTGTTAGATATGGCTTGGCACGGACAGGATCCAACAAATATTACTAATTTAAAAGCTTTTGAAACCGAGCAATTTAAAAATACTCAATTGTATCCTGACGTTCCCGAAAATGCTATGAGTACGGCATTCTCTCATATTTTTCAAGGTGGTTATTCTTCCGGATATTACAGTTACAAATGGGCTGAAGTTTTAGATGCTGATGCTTTTGAATATTTCAAAGAAAACGGTATTTTCAACAAAGAGGTCGCTACCAAATTCAAAGACAATGTATTGTCTAAAGGTGGCACTGAACATCCAATGACTTTGTACAAACGTTTTAGAGGTCAGGAACCAAAACCAGATGCTTTGTTAAAAAGAGCAGGATTGATTTAGATTTCAGATATAAGATTTCAAATACAAACCGAAGTAGTGATGCTTCGGTTTTTTTTATTTCAAAAACTCCCTGAAATTATCGGCAGTCACGATAGTAAAACTACCTTTATAATTATCTGAAAAAGGTTTGGGTAGTTTGGCTTTTTTTACTTTCCATTTAATTTCAAAAGCATTTACTTCGTCAGCAACAACTTCTATATAATCTACTTCTTGTTGTTGAGTTGTGCGCCAAAAATAAGGTTTGGCATTCCGATTTTCATAACTTAATAATTTCATTCTTTCGGAAATTAAAAAATTTTCCCAAAGTGCTCCTTTGTCCTGACGGAATTCTAAAAAATTAAAATTCCCAATCAACATATTTCGAACACCATTGTCATAAAAATAGATTTTTTTATTGGCTTTAATTTCATTTCGATGATTGCGACTAAAGCTGTTTAATCTAAAAATCACAAAACTTTTTTCAAGCAAATCAATATAATTACTGACCGTATTTTTATCTACACCTACCAGTTGGGCAATTTCATTATAACTCACCTCACTTCCAATTTGAAAAGCCAAAGCCTGCAAAATTTTCTCTAAAACTTCTGATTTTCGAATCCCGGCTAAACTCAAAATATCTTTATACAAATAACTCGATACGAGATTTTTCAGAATTTCATATTCGTTCCCTAAATTATTAATCACATCAGGATACATTCCGTATAACAAGCGTAATTCCAATTGCTGTTGGGCTTTCATATAACCCATATTTTTCTCGAATTCGTTCCAAGAAATTGGATACAAATGATATTCAAATTTTCGCCCTGTAAGTGGTTCCTGAGTAACATGATTAATATCAAAAGCCGAAGAACCACTCACGATAACCTGAACATCTTTAATTTGATCTACGATGATTTTTAATTTCAAACCAATATTAGGAATGCGCTGTACTTCATCTATAAAAACATATTTATTGTCACCAATAATATTCTTAAGCGTTTCAGTATTGGCATTCGATAAGGTTTCAACCACAACAGAGTCATCTCCATCAAGAAACAAAAAAGGAATCCCCTTCAACAAATTTTGAACGAGAGTTGTTTTCCCCACCTGACGTGGTCCAACAAGCACAATTACCTTTCCTTTATTGAGTCTTGCGGTTATGTTTGATAGCAGAAATCGATTTATCATCTCCGTATAATTTTCAACAAAGATACATAAAAAACACTATATTCACCAATTTAAAGTGTTTTTCAGTGAACATATTCACCAATTTAAGGTTGTTTTTGGTGATTATAATCACCAAAATTAGAATTTTTAAAATAAAACCACCATCAACCACCACAAAATCGGCACACTTTCAACCCAAAAAGAAGAATAATATTTAGATCGTTTTTCATTGGAAAAAACTAAAAACAACGACAATATCGCTACTAAAGCCAAGTTCACCCACAGTTGCTTTTCGATAAAATTATTTTTAAAAAGCTCTAAAAAATAAAAAGGAATCAGTAATAACAAACCTAACAATTTAGTTCGCTTTACTCCTATTTGCTGCGGAACGGTTTTAAGATGCGGATCGTCATTGGCCAAATCAATGATTTCGAAAACTAATATCAAATCAAAAACCAATATAAAACGCTGGATGCATTTGATGAAGAAATCCAAACCTAAATTCTGATGTGCATTGACCAATGGCAACATCAGCGTGACTCCTACCCAGCACAGCGAAACAATATAAATTTTTACACCAGCCCAGTTACGGGCATTTTTTCGATTAGGAAAAAAAGGCAGCGTGTACAAAAGAGTCAAAATCAAAACACCTACAGCAACAGCTTGAGTCACCAGCTGCAATTGGAAGAAATAAAAGCCCACCGCCAAAAACGAAAAAAAGCTCAAACCGGCAATTAGTTTCAACTCATTGCGCATCATTCTTTTTTTGGCTCTGGCCAAAGCATCGTATTTCACAAAGTTATACCCCACAATAGTTCCAAAAAAAGCAAATAAAGCTATGGGTTCATCATACGGAATAGCAAACATAAATTGAGTCATTCGCACCAAAGCATAGACCGACAAAGCCACATGAATACTGGATTTGAGGTAAAAATCAAAAAGGGCCTGAATGCGAATCATCTAACAAAAATAAACATTTAGTCAGAATATTTACAAAATCCTTTTATTCAAATAAAATGAATCCTAAAAAACAATGATTTAAAACGGAATTATGTTTATTTTTGCGCCACGAAAAAACAAACTTTTTTATAGCTACAGGAAAGGAGCATAAACTTAAATTTGTTATCCTACAAATTCTGATTTATGTGAAATGAAGTTCAACGTCTCCAAAATGTAATTATTAAATAAGGAGTTAATTCCATTTTCCGATTTAAAACAGATATTTATCTACAAATGAAAACAGACGCTTTTGCTCTAAGACACATAGGCCCGGAGGAATCCGACCTACAACAGATGTTAAAAACAATTGGAGTTGATTCCATAGAACAACTCATCTATGAGACACTTCCAGATGACATTCGTCTAAAAGCACCTCTAAATTTGGATCCTGAAATGACCGAATATGAGTATTTAAAACATATTACTCTTTTAGGAAATAAAAATAAAATGTTCAAAACCTACATTGGTTTAGGGTACAACCAGGCTATTGTTCCTGCAGTTATTCAACGAAATGTTTTTGAAAACCCGGGTTGGTACACTGCTTACACACCTTATCAAGCGGAAATTGCACAAGGACGATTGGAGGCAATTTTGAATTTCCAAACCATGGTTATTGAATTAACCGGAATGGAAATCGCTAATGCATCTCTTCTTGACGAAGGAACTGCTGCTGCGGAAGCCATGGCATTATTATTTGACGTAAGAACCAGAGAACAAAAGAAAGCCAATGTTTGTAAATTTTTCGTTTCTGAAGAAATTTTACCCCAAACATTATCTGTTTTACAAACGCGTTCTACTCCAATAGGCGTAGAATTAGTAGTTGGAAATCACGAAGATTTTGACTTTTCTGAAGAATTCTACGGAGCTATTTTACAATACCCGGGTAAATTTGGACAAGTAAATGATTATACTGATTTTATTGCAAAAGCTGCCGAAAACAATATCAAAGTAGCCGTTGCTGCTGATATTTTAAGTTTAGCTAAATTAACGCCTCCGGGAGAAATGGGTGCTGCGGTGGTTCTTGGAACTACGCAACGTTTCGGAATTCCGTTGGGTTATGGTGGTCCTCATGCGGCTTACTTTGCTACTAAAGACGAATACAAACGTTCGATGCCAGGCAGAATTATCGGAGTTACCGTAGACACTAATGGTAACCGTGCTTTGCGTATGGCATTACAAACACGTGAACAACACATCAAACGTGATAAAGCAACCTCAAACATTTGTACAGCTCAGGTTTTATTATCGGTAATGGCGAGTATGTATGCGGTTTATCACGGACCAAGAGGTTTAAGATATATTGCTAACAAAGTACATGCTTCGGCAGTGACTTTGACAAATACTTTAGCCAAATTAGGTTTCGAACAAACCAATACTGCTTTCTTTGACACCATTGTAATCAAAGCAGATGCTAAAAAAGTAAGAGAAATTGCGGAAGCTAACGAAGTGAATTTCTTTTATCCAAATGAAAATTCAGTTTCTATTTCATTGAATGAAACAATAGGTTTTGCTGATTTGAATAAAGTAGTTTCTATTTTTGCTGCTGCAAAAGGATTAGCTACCATCAGAATTGATGAATTATCAAATACAAATCATTTTCCTGAAAGTCTGGTAAGAACTTCAACATTCTTACAACACGAAGTATTCAACAAATACCATTCTGAAACCGCTTTGATGCGTTACATCAAAATGTTAGAGCGCAAAGATTTAGCCTTAAATCACTCGATGATTTCCTTAGGTTCTTGTACGATGAAATTGAATGCTGCAGCCGAAATGTTGCCATTAAGTGCTCCAAGCTGGAACAGTATTCACCCATTTGCGCCTTTAGATCAAGCACAAGGATACCAGGAGATGCTTACTAAACTGGAAGAATACTTAAACGAAATTACCGGTTTTGCGGCTACTACTTTACAACCTAACTCTGGTGCTCAGGGAGAATATGCCGGTTTAATGGTTATCCAGGCTTATCATGAATCTCGTGGTGACCACCACAGAAACATTGCTTTAATTCCTTCATCAGCTCATGGAACCAATCCTGCTTCTGCGGCAATGGCAGGAATGAAAGTGGTCGTTACAAAAACCCTTGAAAACGGAAACATTGACGTTGAAGATTTACGTGAAAAAGCCATTTTACACAAAGACAATTTATCTTGCGTTATGATTACGTATCCATCCACTCACGGAGTTTACGAAAGTGCTATTAAAGAAATTACTCAAATCATTCACGATAACGGCGGACAGGTTTATATGGATGGTGCGAACATGAATGCACAAGTAGGATTGACGAATCCAGCAACTATTGGCGCTGACGTTTGTCACCTGAACTTACACAAAACATTCGCTATCCCTCACGGTGGTGGTGGACCAGGTGTAGGACCAATTTGTGTGGCACCTCAATTAGCTCCGTTCTTACCTACTAATCCAGTGGTAGCTACCGGAGGAGAAAACGCCATTACTGCTATTTCTGCAGCACCATGGGGTTCCGCTTTAGTTTGTTTGATTTCTTACGGATATATTAGAATGTTAGGTGCTGAAGGTTTAAAATCGGCTACAGAACACGCTATCTTGAATGCAAATTATATCAAAGAAAAATTAAGCGGTCATTACGACACTTTATATTCCGGAGAAATGGGTCGTGCAGCTCACGAAATGATTTTAGAATGCCGTCCATTCAAACAAAAAGGAATTGAAGTAACAGATATAGCTAAACGTTTGATGGATTATGGTTTCCACGCTCCTACTGTTTCTTTCCCGGTTGCCGGAACTTTAATGATTGAACCAACAGAGAGTGAAAACTTAGAAGAATTAGATCGTTTTTGCGAAGCGATGATTTCAATCAGAAAAGAAATTGAAGCTGCTACGATTGAAGACAAAAACAATGTATTGAAAAATGCACCACATACTTTAGCCATGCTCACTAATGAGATTTGGGATTTCCCATACAGCCGTCAGGAAGCGGCATTCCCATTAGAATATATCGCTGAAAACAAATTCTGGCCTAGTGTTCGCAGAGCCGATGATGCTTTTGGAGACAGAAACTTAGTTTGTTCTTGTGCTCCTATTGAAGCGTATATGGAAAGCTAGTTCGAAAAATCATAATTAAAAAGGTGCCTCGTTTATTTCGGGGCATTTTTATAACTCACAGAAAATTATACAACTAAATATTTTTTATCCAAACAACTTTCTTAAATCAGAAATTAAAAGCAGCTGATTTTGAAAATTCTTTAAAAAATATCAGTAATTTTGCCAAATGTATAGCATTTACTATTTTCTCTTTGTTTTGAAAATATTAAATTATCGCTATTATTTTTAATGGAAACAGCCTAATGAAAATAAAAATAACTGGAACAGGAAGTTACATTCCCGAAAGAGTGATTTCCGACAAATACTTTGAACTTCATCAATTTTTAAATGAAGATGGAACACCTATCAAACAATCGAATGAAGTTATTATAAAAAAATTCAAAGCAATAACCGGAATTGAAGAAAGGCGTTATTCAGAAAGTCATTACAACACATCTGATCTGGCTTTCCTAGCTTCACAGAAAGCAATTAAAAATGCAGGAATCGATCCGGAAACCATTGATTATATCATTTTTGCTCACAATTTTGGCGATGTGAAATTTGGGAGTGTACAATCGGATATGATTCCAAGTTTAGCCAGTCGTGTGAAACATAAATTACAGATTAAAAATCCAAAATGCGTGGCTTATGACCTTATTTTTGGTTGTCCCGGATGGGTTGAAGGGGTTTTACAAGCGAATGCTTTTATAAAATCCGGAATGGCAAAACGTTGTTTGGTTATAGGTGCTGAAACGCTTTCGAGAGTAGTAGACGATCACGACCGTGATTCGATGATTTATTCTGACGGTGCCGGAGCAACAATTATCGAAGCTTCTGATAACGAAACCGGAATGCTTTCGTATGAAACTGCCTCTTATACTGAAGAAGAAGCGGGATTTTTATTCTACGGAAAATCATACCACCCAGGCTTAGACCAAAATACCAAATACATCAAAATGTATGGTAGAAAAATTTATGAATTTGCACTAAGCAACGTTCCTACAGCTATGAAAAGCTGCCTGGATAAAAGTGGTATTGCAATAGAAGACGTTAAAAAAATCCTGATTCATCAGGCTAATGAAAAAATGGATGAAGCTATCATTGACCGTTTTTACAAATTATATGACAAAACTGCTCCGGATAATATTATGCCTATGAGTATTCATGATTTAGGAAACAGTAGTGTAGCTACAGTTCCAACACTTTTTGATTTGATATTAAACGGACAAATTAAAGACCACGAAATCAACAAAGGAGATATTCTTATTTTTGCATCTGTAGGTGCCGGAATGAACATTAATGCTTTTGTTTACCGCTACTAGTCTTGAGAATCAATTATAATTAAATCCGCAACCTGAAATTATTTAAGTTGCGGATTTTTCATTAATTAGAAGCAAAAACATAAAAATTCAACCGCAAATTCGCAAATTATTTCATCCCTTAAGTGTTTTCTAATTTGCGAATTTGCGGTATAAAAAACACTATAGAAGCAATATATCTTCGTACATTTGCCGTTGCTATTATAACGCTGTAAACAATGTACGAAAAAACATTTCCTAATAAAAGATTCAGGCACACTTTAAATTTTTTAAAGAAACACGTTTCCGTTTCTGAAACCATTTTTGATTTAGGGGTTCCAAATCCATTTTCAAAAATCATGGAAGAAAACGGATATCAGGTAAAAAACACTAAAGGTGAAGATTTAGACAAAGACCAAACGGCTTTACAAATGGAATCCTACACTGTTTTTACTGCTTTTGAAATTTTCGAACATTTATTAAATCCTTATACCGTTTTAGAAAATGTAACATGCGATAAGTTAGTAATTTCAATCCCGTTACGACTATGGTTTTCTCCTGCTTACAGAAGTAAAACTGATATGTGGGACAGACATTATCATGAATTTGAAGACTGGCAATTAGACTGGCTTTTAGAAAAAACTGGCTGGACAATCACAGCGAGAGAAAAATTCACTCATCCTGTAAAAAAATTAGGTTTCAGACCCTTATTACGTTATTTCACACCCAGATACTACATTGTTTTTGCTGAAAAATTGAATGATTAAAAGATTGAATGATTCAAAAATTGTCACAAATTATGTTATTGGAATTTACAATTTATAATTCATAATTATCACAATGAACTACTACCTAGTTATTCCTGCTCACAACGAAGAAGAATTTATTGCCCAGACTTTAGAATCCTTGGTTTCGCAAACGCTTTTACCTAAAAAAGTGGTAATTGTAAATGATAATTCTACCGACCGAACTGCTGAAATTGTTTTGGCTTTCGCCAAAGAAAATCCGTTTATTACACTGGTAGAAAAAAAATCAAGCGCCATTCATTTACCCGGAAGCAAAGTAATTCAGGCATTTCAGAAAGGTTTTGAAACTCTGGATGAAGATTATGATGTTATTCTAAAATTAGACGCTGACTTAATTTTTCCCGCTAATTATTTCGAAACTATTACCAAACATTTTAATTCTGATCCAACTATCGGGATGGTGGGAGGATTTTGTTATATCGAAAAAAATGGCGACTGGGTTCTGGAAAACTTAACCGATAAAGATCACATTCGCGGTGCATTAAAAGCGTACCGAAAAGAAACTTTTAAACAAATTGGCGGTTTAAAACCACAGATGGGCTGGGACACTGTAGACGAATTACTTTGTAAATTCTATAATTGGAAAATTGTCACAGATGAAAGCTTACATGTAAAACACTTAAAACCTACCGGCGCTAATTATAACAAAACAGCCCGTTACAAACAAGGCGAAGCTTTTTACACTTTAGGTTACGGATTCTGGATTACAGCAATCGCTTCGGCAAAATTATCGTTTATGAAAAAGAGACCTTTATTGTTTTTTGATTATATCAATGGTTTTCTAAAAGCAAAATCAGAAAAAAAACCATTAATGGTCAATACAGAACAAGCAAAATTTATTCGAAATTATCGCTTAAAAAAAATGAAAGAGAAGCTTTTCTAAACAAAAACCCGTAATTCATACCCCATAACTTATAACTAATTTCGTAAATTAGCCCATAATCAAAAAACTATGATGCTTATCCGCTATATATCACAACTAGGGAGATACTTCCTGATGCTGAAAGAAATTTTTAATAAACAGACTAAATGGTCTGTAATGCGCAATCTTATTTTTAAAGAAATAGACGATTTAATTATAGATTCACTTGGTATTGTTGCTTTTATTTCTTTTTTCGTTGGTGGAGTTGTTTCAATTCAGACAGCTTTAAATTTAACAAATCCTTTAATTCCAAAATACCTTATTGGTTTTGCAACCCGACAATCGGTAATTCTTGAATTTGCTCCTACTTTTATTTCGGTAATTATGGCTGGAAAAATGGGGTCATTTATTACCTCCAGTATAGGAACTATGCGTGTTACGGAACAAATAGATGCTCTGGAAGTGATGGGAGTAAACTCTTTAAATTATTTAGTTTTCCCTAAAATCATCGCTTTATTATTATATCCATTTGTCATTGGAATCAGTATGTTCTTAGGAATTTTTGGAGGATGGCTTGCCGGAGTTTACGGGGGTTTTACTACCAGTAATGATTTTATTACCGGTGCCCAAATGCAGTTTATTCCGTTTCATATTACTTATGCTTTTATAAAAACGTTCATTTTTGCAATGTTACTGGCAACCATACCATCGTTTCACGGCTATTATATGAAAGGTGGAGCATTAGAAGTAGGAAAAGCAAGTACCGTATCTTTTGTCTGGACATCAGTATCCATCATACTTTTTAATTATATATTAACTCAGTTGTTATTAGGATCATGATAGAAGTAAAAAACATAGAAAAATCATTTGGAGACAGTAAAATTCTGAAAGGAATAAGTACTGTTTTTGAAACAGGAAAAACCAACTTAATCATAGGACAAAGTGGTTCCGGAAAAACGGTTTTATTAAAAAGTTTATTAGGAATTCACCATCCTGAAGTTGGCACTATTGAGTTTGACGGCCGGATTTATTCGAATCTGGACGACGATGAAAAAAGAGAACTCCGAACTGAAATTGGAATGGTATTTCAGGGAAGCGCTCTGTTTGACTCCATGACAGTAGCAGAAAACGTAGCTTTTCCTCTCCGAATGTTCACCAATAACAGCAAAGCACAAATTAAAGAACGTGTGGATTTTGTTTTAAAAAGAGTTGCGCTGACAGATGCCCATAATAAATTACCTTCTGAAATTTCAGGCGGAATGCAAAAACGTGTAGCTATTGCCCGTGCCATTGTAAACAAGCCCAAATATTTATTTTGTGATGAGCCTAACTCGGGATTAGATCCCAATACATCCATATTAATTGACAACCTAATCAGGGAAATTACCGAGGAATACGACATTACCACTGTAATCAACACCCATGACATGAACTCAGTTATGGAAATAGGAGACAATATTGTTTTCTTAAAAAATGGACTTAAAGAATGGCAAGGTAGCAAAGAAGAAATTTTCAAAACAGATAACCAAGCTGTAGTTGATTTTGTCTATTCATCTAATTTATTTAGAAAAGTAAGAGAAGCTTATTTAAAAGGATATTAAAAACAACTTTTACAGAATAAAAAATCCCAAATTCCAGTTTTATTATAAAGTGGAATTTGGGATTTTTTAATTTGAATTTTTCAGCAACTCCACCTCAGCATTTGGGTTAAATAAATATAGCTTTCCGGAACTAATTTCTAAGCATTCAAAACGCTTGGTACGCACCGCTATTTTCTTAAAAACCTTTCCGTTTTTGATTCGAAATATACTTCCATAAGGAATTTCAAAAACATAATTCTTATCGTTTTGGGGATCAAATTGTTTTAAAGCAAGCGACAAAGTGGTATCTGTATCACTACTAGCACTAGGATTTCTAAAATGTCTTGCCAATAAAGGAAGTAATTGATTGGGAAAAATTTCAGGTCGAATGTAAGGAACCATCAGTTGCTGAAAAACATACTTCCATTCGTTTCCATGTGGTTTGATGTTGCGACCAAATTTTTCAAAAGCCACTAAATGCGCAATTTCATGAATAAGCGTAATTAAAAAACGGTATTTATTCAAACTTCCGTTTACGGTAATTTCATGTTTTCCGTTCACCGCTTTTCTATAATCACCATGACGTGTCAAACGTTCGTTAACGATTTTTAAATGCACCCTGTTCTCTACAATCAATTCAAAAACAGGTTTGACTGCATGTTCTGGAATATATTTAGCTAATGTATCGCTCAATTCTTTTTAAGTTATGGGTTGTGAGTTATGGGTTATGGGGTATCAGTAAAATTCAAACAATAAATACTATAAAAAAATTAATCAAATCTCACTTAACTCTTAACGTTTAACTTATAACTTCTTTAAGGGTTTGTCGTTGAAACTTCTAATACTTTTCCGTTAAAATAGTTATTTCCATTTAGTGTAAAATCATAAATATAAGTTGCCATTCCTTCCGCCGAAATAGGTGCCTGATAACCTGGGAAAGCTTCTTCTAACATTTCGGTTTGTACGGCTCCAAGTGCCAAAACATTAAAAGCAATACCGCGTTCTTTGTACTCTTCGGCTAATAATTCCGAAAGCGTAATTACAGCTCCTTTACTGGAACTATAAGCGGCAAGACCCGCAAATTTCAAACTTCCCTGAACGCCTCCCATAGAACTGATAGTAACCACATGGCTTCCTTTTTGCAAAAACGGAATACAAATGCGAGTCAAATTTGCAACAGCAAAAACATTGACTTTATATACATTTTCAAAATCAGTTTGAGTTAGAGTTTCGAAGGGTTTACAAATTAAACTCCCTGCATTATGAACCACAGCATCTACTTGTTTCCAGGTGGAAGAAAGAAATTGTTCTACTTGCACTAAATCGGATTCGTTTGCTAAATCTACTGAAAGGCAAGTAATATTTTCATTTGCAATTAATTCCTGAGGTATTTTTCTCGAAATGGCCAAAACCTGATGTCCTGCATTGGCGAACTTTAAAGCCAATTCAAATCCGATTCCTCTGCTGGTTCCTGTGATAATAATTTTCTTCATACCACAAAAATAAACAAAATCAATGAACCTATTCAGATTCCTTTTCTTCTAATGTTATTTTGTTATAAAAGTACTTTTTGTACACTTTATACCCTTGCAATCCAGACATACAAACAAAGAAAACAGGAATAATTACGGGTACCATATAATCAGTTAAAAAGGCAATTTGCTTATGAATTTTATCCAAAAAATAAATGATAAACAGCATTCCAAAGAAAACCCCCACCATAGTTCCACCTACATAATGAAATTTCAATCGCTTATAAATACTGATATAATTGCCATTAAGAAAATACAGGTTCCAAGCCAGCCAAAAAGGAATTTGTAAAAAATTAAGACAGCTCAAGAAAACACCCACTGCAAAAACAGGCCATTGCAAATAGGCATTTAAATATCCTTCGCCATGAACTGTGTGCGATGATTTTTGGTAAAAAATAAAAGCAACAAGCAACAAAAAGAATACTCCAAAAACCTCAATCCCTTTCATGAGCTTTTTATTTTGAACCAATTGATGCGCAAATATTAAAGTATAATAAGCAACAAAAGCTTCTATGCAAACAACTCCTAAAATATAAAACACTAAAGGTTCCAAGCCCAATTTAGAATACACTTCAAGCCCAACAATATTAAGATAACCCAATGGTAAGGAACCTAAAAAGCTAACTATAAATCCAACCGCAATATTTTGAATTATCTTCATCATTAGAAATTGACAATTTTTTGACTTTGCGCCAAATGCATTCGATATTCTTTCATTCCTTCTTTATGTGATAAAAACGGAACGCCTTTTTTGTTATTCAACAAACTAATTTCATACATATAGGTGATATGTCGGGCTAATTCTTTCCAGGCAAAAAACACCGAATGAACAGGATCATAAATATGCGTAGGCTCGCTGGCAGCACCGTTCAACTCCACAATAGCAAAGTTTTTACCCGATTCTAATTCTTCCATAGTAGTATACATTACATCTAATCTTCCAAAAAAGAATTCGGGTATTTGTACACAAATAGCATCAATAGTAGCTTCTAATTTTGGAGAAATCCAATGGCTTCCATCGATAAATTTAGCACCACGGGCATGATTACCATAAGGAACTAAATTGCGCTTCTCTCCTATTTTTAAAACCTCTAAAAGCTGGGTTCCATATTCTTTTTGCAAAGTAGCTAATTGCAATTCGAATCGTGGATTCTTTTTTATTAAAGTTTCAATCGTTGAGATTCCATCGCCTACTACGATTAAAAATTCCTTAGAAACAATTCCAGTAATTCTGCCTTTATTTTCATTGGGATAACGCACATAAAAAATCCCGACTTCATTTTCATATGGAATCAAATCCTGTAATAAAAAATCAAAATTAGCTTTTTGTGCATACTGATTCAACTCGGTAATACTGTTAATTTTTTTCACGCCGGAACCACGCAAACCTATATCCGGTTTAGCAATTAATGGAAATTGAATCCCTGATTGCTCCAATTGGCTTTCAATTTCTGCAATAGAAGTTCCTTCTTTTACCAATTCGGTTTTAGGATAATATTGTTGTGGAATTAAGTTGTAGATGGCTTTTTTAGATTCCATAATAAACCCTCCATTTTTTATACTCGGATTGGATGCATTAAAGAAAAAAAGCGATTTGGCTCTAATGGCATAATAGCCCCAAAGAAAGTAAATGGGAATATAAACCACTTGAAAAGGCCAATATTCCCAATGAAAAATTTTATGCAGCAGTAATTTCATTCTCTTAATTCTTAACAATCCTACAATATTAAACAATGATAAATGAAGTGGTAAAATCTTCATTGGTAAGTAAATCATAATGCACAATTGCTACTTTATTTTTTTCAATTATCGATTGGGTAATACTCAAGGTTTTAGTTTCTCCATTGCGATTAATCACCAAACCGTTTTCGGTATTTTCCTCATCGGCATACCGATGAAATTGATACATATCGGATTCCGAAAGTAATCCTTTATTTTCTAAAAACGCATAAAACAAATCGGCTCTTTCTTTTCTAATTTGGCTGGAATACAACGTAGATGACGACCAAATATGTTTTTCATTGGTATCCAAAACTAATTTTTCTTTTTCTGTTCCATTCCAGCGTAGCTGAAACAACTGATTATTTTGAAACAAAACCAAAGTAAAAGGTTCGATGTTTTCTAAATTTATATGTTCCCAAAAATCTTTTGGCGAATTTTCGCTAATCAATTCTAAAACAATCAATCCGCGACTTTTTCTGTAAAAGGATTTTTGTTTGTGTTTTTCTTCTGCACCATTCAATAAAACGAGTACCGTTCCGGTTTCATCTACAATATACCAGGTGCCACCTGCTTTTGGGTCTTTTGGAAAGATCACATTCTTCCCATTTACGGTATAATTTCTTGGAGGAATGGCACTGGGTCTTATAATCTTCTCATCCCGATTAGACGTAATAAAAATTCTGCCATTGCTATTTACAAAACTTACTGTACACATTTTTTTCTGAATTCGATAGTAGAACGAGCCACGCCAAAATTAGCATCGACACTTATATTTTCAAATTTTAAAATTGCCACTTTTATCAATGCCTGATGATGAATACAATGTTCTAAATTATAGAGCAATTCCCTAAAATAATTGCTTTGAATTCGGATTTCCTCGCCTTCAACAAACTGCTGTAATTCGAGATTTTTGTTTTCATTTCTCAATCCGTTTTGGATAGCTAGAATTTGTGCTATAGCATATTCCACATCAGTTTGAATGCATTGATTGCGTTCCCTATGGTCATAATTAATAATTCCTGAATCCAATTGATTTTCTAAACATTGAAACATTTCTATAATGTGTCTGCAATGTTCGCCAATACTGGCATGGCTCAATTCAGCACATGGATTTGTAAATTCATCAGTTGACAATTGCCGTAACAAATTGACCAATTCATTTAAACTTTTATTTATGGATGGTAAAAGCATATTAGAATTTTAAATTCAACAAATTAGACCACTTACTTTTATCTTTATAAATTAAAACAATACAACTTATCCAAACGAAAAGTGCTAACAGAAAAAGAGTCCCGCCATCGTTTTGGACTTCAATTCCCAAAACAAAAATATGAGAAACAATAGCACCACTCATTAATCCGAACCCCAACAGCGCTCCAATCCAACTCGTTCGAGGCACTAGAATTAAAACGGCTGCAATGAGTTCCAAAATTCCGGTTGCAATTCGTCCATAAGGTTCTACACCTAATTTCGAAAAAATACACACACTCTCTGGTGCAGCTGTAAATTTAAAATAGAGCGTTTGCAATAAAATTACAGCGACAACTACACGCAATACCCAAATAACTACCGAAGTTTTCACGACTACTTTATTAAAGATTTTGCAGCAGCAACCAATAAATCATTCGAAATACGATGCTTATAATCTGGCGTAATGTGCTCAAATTCAATTTCGCCATCTAAATTTACAATAAAAACCGAAGGAACAGGCAAGAAATTAGTATTAACACCATCAGAACCTTTGGTCAAAATGGATTTGTATTTATCTGGTGCCTGAAAAGCAATTCCCATAGCTTTTGCCAGATCTCCATTACTGTCAGATAACAAAAGATAATTTACTTTGTCTTTTTCTTCTGTCACTTTTAAATTTTTTGGAGCATCAGGACTTATAGCAACAATTTGGTATCCTAAATCCAATAATTCTTTTTCGGCTTCGCCCAAAGCTGCCAAATGCAAATTACAATACGGACACCAACCGCCACGATAAAAAACTAAAATGGTTCTTTTTCTACCCAATACTGTTTTTAAAGAAACAGCATTTCCATCAATGGATTTCAAAGTACTATTTGGGATTTTTTCTCCTATCAATAAAGGAGCAATATCGGTTGCTTCTTGTGGCAAACCGCTTTGAGCATTCCCTGCAAATCCGATAACTAACAAAACTAAGCTGATTATTTTTTTCATGATATTATTTTTATTTAATGTAAAGGTAATATCGTTTTGAACTGCGTATTGTCGGCTAGTTTACAGTTCTATTAAAAAACTACAATTGCCTGATATCAGTAATCACTATTTCTCTTCTATTATACAGTAACATTCCCTGAGACTCCATTTCATTGAGCAATTGGGTTGCCGTTTGTCTGGAAGTACATATAATCTGAGCGATTTCATTTTGAGTAAGATAATTTTCAAGAGTCACCACATTCCCTTCCTGCTTACCTTCTTTCTCTGCCCAATCTTTTAGAAACTGATACAATCTTGTTTTAGCATCTTTAGAAACCAAATTGGCATAACTATTTTTAATGCGTTTCATTTTTAAACCAACAAATTTGGTATAAGAAAGCGCTAAAGAAGGATGCTGAAGTAATAAATTTTCAAAATCAGACATTAGAAAACTACAAATTACTACATCATCAGAGAGCACTTTAGCATATTCATTAGATTCAGAATCATTTTCTAAAGTCAATTCACCAAACAAATCTCCTTTCTGGATAATATCTTTTAGGACTTCATTGCCTTCTTCATCTACAGCAACAATTTTGATATTTCCTTTTTTAAGCAAAAATATTCTCGGTACATCTGATGAAGAAAAATAAATAATTTCTCCCTTACTGGCTTTCCTGAAACCTGTAATGATACACAATTGTTTGATTTGAGAAAAACTCAAAGTCCGAAACAACTTATGATCACGCAGGTACCAATATTTTAAATCTTCATACATAAAAGACAACTTTGGGATAAAAGTAATTGCTATTTTAAGAAGTTAATGTCCGCGAGATGACAATTCGCTGAATTTCTGATGTACCTTCATAAATCTGGGTAATTTTTGCATCGCGCATCATACGTTCCACATGATATTCAGACACATACCCATTTCCACCATGAATTTGCACGGCTTCAATAGTAACATCCATTGCGGTTTGAGAAGCATATAATTTAGCCATCGCTCCGGATTGGGTAATATCTTTTCCTTCGTCTTTTTCGGAAGCCGCTTTCAAACAAAGCATTTTGGCAGCCATGATTTGAGTAGCCATATCAGCCAACTTAAATGCGATAGCCTGATGTTGAAAAATTTCTTTCCCAAAAGATTCACGCACATGCGAATATTTCAGAGCCAATTCATAAGCACCTGTAGCAATTCCTAAAGCCTGAGAAGCAATCCCAATCCGACCGCCATTTAAAACCGCCATCGCAAAATGAAATCCAAAACCATCCTCTCCTATTCGATTTTCTTTGGGAATTTTCACATCATTAAAATGTAAAGAATGCGTATCTGAACCTCGAATTCCCATTTTCTTTTCTTTAGGACCAATGGTAAAACCTTCCCATCCTTTTTCTACCAGAAATGCATTGATTCCTTTATGTCCTTTTTCAGGATGCGTTTGCGCCATAACAATATAAGTAGAAGCTGTCGAGCCATTAGTTATCCAATTTTTTGTTCCATTTAACAAATAGTAATCTCCTTTATCAATGGCGGTTGTTTTTTGCGAAGTAGCATCAGAACCTGCATTAGGCTCCGAAAGACAAAAAGCACCAATAATATCCCCTTTGGCCAGCGGAACTAAATATTTTTGTTTTTGCTCTTCGCTACAATATTTTTCCATACCCGCACAAACTAGTGAATTGTTTACAGACATAATCACTGCAGCCGAAGCATCCACTTTTGCAATTTCGCTCAACACTAAAACATAAGAAACATTGTCCATTCCCGAACCGCCATATTTAGGATCGACCATCATTCCCAGAAAACCCAGTTCGGCCATTTTTTTTACCTGCTCGGTTGGGAATTTAGAAAACTCATCTCTTTCTATAACTCCCGGCAATAATTCGTTTTGTGCAAAATCCCTGGCAGCTTGCTGAATCATTTTTTGTTCTTCGGTCAAATTAAAATCCATAACAACACTTTTTATAAACAGCTATTTCAATCGGTTTTGAAAAACTATTTGGGTCCAAAAAATATTTTAATATTCAACACCTAATCTTCGTTTATTGATTTTGTGTTTTCTAAATTTACTTACTTTTATTTAAAAAATACAATTTAAGTTTTTAATATTTTAATTGCTTACGATTCTCTGTCGATGAAAAAAGATTTCTACAATGTAATTGGTGTTATGTCAGGCACTTCGCTTGACGGAGTTGATCTAGCTCACATCCATTTTGAAATAAAAAACAATCAATGGCATTTTAAAATTCTGGAGTGTGAAACCGTAGCTTACAGTAATGATTGGATTAATCAATTAAAAAGTGCTGTTGATTTCTCTACGGAAACATTAGAAAAACTAAACCGGAATTACACCCAACTGCTCTCTGAAATTATTGTTGATTTTATTGAAAAACACCAAATCAAAGATTTGGATGCCGTTTGTTCTCATGGTCATACCATTTTACACCAACCCCAAAACGGATTTACTCTTCAAATAGGAAATCTTCCGAAAATAGCCGCTTTAACCCATCAAAAAGTCGTGTGCGACTTTAGAGTTCAGGACGTACAATTAGGAGGACAAGGCGCTCCGTTAGTACCTATTGGCGATCGGATTTTATTTTCTAATTATGATTACTGCATGAATTTAGGCGGATTTTCGAATGTATCTTTCGAAGAAAACAATCAAAGAATTGCTTTCGACATCTCGCCAGTAAATACCGTTTTGAATTTTTATGCCAATCAATTGGGATTGAATTATGACGATAAAGGAATCATTTCGAAAACAGGAAAAATCAATAACACATTATTTAAAGCCTTAAATCAATTGGATTTTTACCAACAACAACACCCAAAATCCTTGGGATTTGAATTTGTAAAAGAAACGGTTTTACCCATAATCGAAAGTTATGCAATTTCTATCGAAGACAAATTAAGAACTTTTACAGAACACATTGCTTTTCAAACAGCATTGGCTTTGCCTGCGAAAAGAGGAAGTATTCTAATTACAGGTGGAGGCGCTTATAATGATTTTCTAATTTCGAGAATTCAACATTATTTACCTGAAATGAAATTAATCATTCCTGAAAAGAAAATGCTGGAATTTAAGGAAGCTTTGATTTTTGCTCTGCTTGGTATTTTAAAATTAAGAAACGAAATCAATACTCTGAGCAGTGTTACCGGTGCCCAAAAAGACCATAGCGCAGGATATATTTATCCTTAATAAACAAAAACTTAGTGTTATTTGTTTCGAATTTTATCCAATAGAATCGCAATTTTTATAATATCTTAGCGTTTCAATAACAAAGAAAAATTATATGAGTATATTGTTACAAGCAGATACCTTATCTGTTGCAGGTGAAAATTTAGCCGAAGCGGTTCCAGTTGAAAAAACCATATCGATCATCGAACTCCTAACCAGCGGAGGATTAGCAGGTCAAATAATAATGGCAGCATTATTCCTAATGCTTTTTGTTGCCTTATATCTTTATTTCGAACGTCTGATGGCCATCAATGCAGCCTCAAAAATCGACACCAATTTCATGAGCCTTGTTAAAGATAACATTAAAAACGGACGTATTGACAATGCTAAAATGGCTTGTGCTCATTCTAAATCTCCTGTAGCACGATTAATTGAAAAAGGAATTTCCCGAATTGGCAAACCTTTAAACGACATCAATACTGCTATTGAGAACGCGGGGAAACTGGAAATAAACAAGCTGGAAAAAAATGTAAGTTTACTGGCTACTATTTCAGGTGCCGGACCTATGACAGGTTTCTTAGGAACAGTTGTGGGAATGATTCAGGCTTTCCACAAAATGGCTACTGCCGGTGGTCAGATTGAAGTTGGCGCACTTTCTGAAGGAATTTATACAGCAATGACCACTACTGTTGTTGGACTTGTAATAGGAATTATTGCTTATGTAGGTTACAACCACCTAGTAGTAAAAACCGATAAAATTGTACACCAAATGGAAGCCAATGCGGTTGACTTTTTAGACTTATTAAATGACCCTGCATAATTATGAATTTAAGAGGAAGAAATAAAGTTAGCGCCGAATTCAACATGTCATCCATGACAGATATAGTCTTTCTGTTATTGATATTTTTCATGCTGACTTCGACAATGGTAACCACTAATGCACTTGATTTAGTGTTACCAAAAGCAAAAGGAAAAACGGACAGTAACAAAAATATTGCGGTAAGTATTAATAAAAAATTAGAGTTTTTTATTGACAAAGAAGCTGTTCCGGAAAACGAATTGGAGGCAAAATTATTAGCAATAGTTGCTGCTGACCAAAACAAAGCTATTATTCTAAGAGCTGAAGAAGGTGTTCCAATAGAAAAAGCAGTTAACGTTTTAGACATTGCAAACAGAAATCAAATTAAAGTTGTTTTAGCCGTAAGACCTAAATAATTCAACCTGGCTTTCAAGAAAAAACAGATTTATTCTACATGAAATATTTAGAAACAGAAGAAGAAAAAAAATCATTTGCTATCACAACTATCATTTTTGTGATACTATTTGTTTTGTTTTTATATCTCGGGCTTACTTCTTTAGATCCTCCACCAGAAAACGGAATAGCCATTAACTTTGGTACAACCGAATTTGGCAGCGGAAACATACAACCAACAGAAGCCATCCAATCAGCACCAAAAGCTACTGCGGCCAAACAAGCCACAGCCAGCAATGACGATGTATTATCGCAGGATATTGAAGAAGCGGTCGTAATGAAACAGGCTAAAAAAGTTCAGCCGACCAAACAAATCGCTAAAGAAGAGGTAAAAGAAAAACCCAAAGAAAGTCCAAAACCTTCCAAAAGCACTACGGATGCTTTATCAAGCTTAATTAATGGTCCAAAATCAGACGGAACAGCTAAAGGCGGTGAAGGAAACGATGATAAAGCCGGAGACAAAGGCAGTTTAAACGGTAACCCTTATGCAAACACTTACTATGGTTCAGGAAGCGGAAGCGGAACAGGAAGCGGTTGGGGATTAAATGGAAGAAAAATTAGCAGCCGGGGGAAAGTAGTTCAACAGTGTAACGAATTTGGTACCGTAGTAGTTCAAATTACCGTAAACCGTAATGGTAATGTAATTGCTGCTAAATACACTAAAGGAACTACCAATACTAATCCTTGTTTAATAGAACCGGCATTGGCTACAGCCAGAAAATACAAATGGCAACCAGATGCTAATGCTCCGGAAACCCAAATAGGTTTCATCACAGTGAATTTCAAATTGGGTGAATAATATTGGAACAATTTTACACTAAAAAATGAATTATCAAGAAACTACAGCCTGGATGTTTAACCAACTTCCAATGTACCAATTACAGGGAGCTTCTGCATACAAAAAAGATTTAACAAACACCCATTTACTGATAAATCACCTTAGTAATCCCCATCAAAATTTAAATTTCATACACGTTGCGGGCACTAATGGAAAAGGTTCTACTTCGCACATGCTAGCTTCAATACTTCAAGAAGCAGGCTACAAAGTAGGTCTTTATACCTCTCCCCATTTAAAAGATTTTAGAGAACGTATTAAAATAAACGGAACAGAAATTACCGAGGTTTTTGTTTGTGATTTCATTAATTCCAACAAAACTTTTTTTGAAGCCAATGACATCAGTTTTTTCGAAATGAGCGTTGGATTAGCTTTTGCTTATTTCGAAAAAGAAAAAGTAGATATTGCCGTTATTGAAGTTGGTATGGGTGGAAGACTGGACGCTACCAATATCATCACTCCCCTAGCTTCAGTAATCACTAATATCGGCTTAGATCATACTCAATTTTTAGGAAACACTATAGAATTAATAGCCGCTGAAAAAGCTGGAATTATCAAAAAAGAAATCCCGGTTATTATTGGAGAATATACAGCCGAAACAAAAAATGTTTTTTTGGCAAAAGCCAAAGAAAATAATGCTGCAATCTATTTTGCTTCCGATTTAATTTCGAATAATTATCCATCAGATTTAATTGGTGATTATCAAATTCACAATAAAAAAACAGTACTTCAAACTATTAAAGTTCTGAATGAGCAAACTGATTTTAGCATTAATCAAGACAATATCGAATCAGGTTTATTAAACGTAGTCAAGAACACAGGACTTCTGGGAAGATGGCAACAGCTCAATGAAAACCCAAAAGTAATTTGCGATACCGCACATAATAAAAACGGACTTGAGATTGTACTGAATCAAATTCAAAAAGAGAAATTTGAAAAATTACACATTGTTTTAGGTGTAGTAAACGACAAAGATTTAGACGAAGTGCTTCCTTTATTTCCTAAAGATGCAATTTATTATTTCTGTAAGCCTGATATTCCGCGCGGACTAGAAGCATCTGTTTTAGCTACAAAAGCACATGAATTCAGACTAACCGGACAAACATTCAACTCTGTTTCAGATGCTTATGCAACCGCACAAAATAAAGCCATGAAAAATGATTTTATTTATGTAGGCGGAAGCACATTTGTAGTTGCAGAAATTTTATAATTATTTTACTTTTTTGTTTGCACATTCAAAAAAGCATTGTATATTTGCACTCGCAATCACAAACTGATAGCAACCTAATAAAACAGGGCGATTAGCTCAGCTGGTTCAGAGCACCTCGTTTACACCGAGGGGGTCGGGGGTTCGAACCCCTCATCGCCCACCAAATTTTTACAAACCTCTAAAGTCATTGATTTTAGAGGTTTTTTTTTATGGACCAAGTTCAAAAGGGAGCCGTTTTTTTCTGAACTTGAATTCATTTTTCTGTCTAAAATCAATCAATTCAAAAATGATTGTTATTAAAATATTAAGAAGCAATAAAAAAAGCCAAAACAGCAATAGTGTTTTTTAAATTTTATATTTTGTTTATTGTATATTTGGCTACAATTTTTATTAATAAATACCCCCACCTGCTTATGAAAAACAACTTTACTTTTATTTTATTGTGGTTGCTTTGTGTATTTTCATTAAATATTAGAGCACAAACTTCCATAGAACAATTTGAAGATGAATCTAATGCAAGTTCAAGTTTCACGGATAACGGAGTGATATTTAATATCATTTCAAATGTTAATACCTACGATATTCAGGGGGCTTACCCTAACACAGGGTGGAATGGTACTGCAAATGATAACAGGTACATTGATAACACAGGATCTGCAAATCAATCTGTAGGAACTTCATTTAGTATCAAAACAACTTCAAATCTATTTACTGTAAATAGATTTTGGGTTTATGCCTCTGCTAGTAACCTGAACTTAAATGTAAGCGGAACTCTTACAATTACAGGAAAGCTTGATGGCGTAACTAAATTTACTCATACAAAAACAACTGGATTTGTCACGTCTTTAGGTTCTACAAATGGATATACTTTAATAGATCTTACAAATTTAGATGGGCAAAATTACAGTAATATTGTAATTGATGAATTGCAGATTACAGGAGGTGGAAATTTTCAATATCTTGGAGTTGATGCTTTTACATGGGTTAAAAATGCTGGTACAATTTTGACTAGTACTTCTCCTACTGTAACTACTTCAGCAGCAACTACCATCACCGCAACTGGTGCTACTTTTAGTGGTAATGTAACAGCCGATGGTGGTGCAACGGTAACAGAACGAGGTTTTGTGTATGGAACTTCTACTAATCCAACCACTTCGAATACAAAAATACAAGACGGAACCGGAACAGGGACTTTCTCAGAGGCTATTACCGGACTAACTGCTGGAACGACTTATTATGTAAGAGCCTATGCCATTAATAGCGTAGGAACAGCCTATGGAAATGAGGTTAGTTTTACTACACTTTCTTCAATTCCAGTTTCTTTATACCAACAGTTATACTGGCCAAACTATGAAGCAAGAAAGATAGAATCAAAAAGTCTTTCGGGAGGAAGTCGGCAAGATGTTGTATTGAATACTTCGGCAACAAACTATGGCGCCATAGGTATTACTGTAGACGCTATTGGTGAAAAAGTTTATTGGTTTGATGACAC
>NZ_JBELQA010000008.1:0-2792 GCF_046000495.1 Flavobacterium plantiphilum | reverse complement strand
ACTTCGGCAACAAACTATGGCGCCATAGGTATTACTGTAGACGCTATTGGTGAAAAAGTTTATTGGTTTGATGACACGTCGGGGACTAACAGTATTAAACGAGCCAATCTGGATGGAACCGGAACAGAAGTTTTTGTTGAAAATTCAGGCTATGCCTATTCTTTAGTAATTAATCCAAAAAACAACACCTTATATTGGCCAAATTATGAAGCAAGAAAGATAGAATCAAAAAGTCTTTCGGGAGGAAGTCGACAAGATGTTGTATTAAATACTTCGGCAACTAACCATGGTGCCATAGGTATTACTGTAGACGCTATTGGTGAAAAAGTTTATTGGTTTGATGACACACCGGGGAATAACAGTATTAAACGAGCCAATCTGGATGGAACCGGAACAGAAGTTTTTGTTGAAAATTCAGGATATGCATATTCACTTGCCGTACCGTTTGATTATACGACATTGCCCACTGCAAATCTTGCAAGTCTAACCACTTCAGCAGTAACTTCCATCGCCGCGACTGGTGCTACTTTTAGCGGTAATGTAACAGCTGATGGCGGAGCAACGGTAACAGAGCGTGGTTTTGTTTATAGCACTTCTACTAATCCAACCACTTCAAACACCAAAGTACAAGGTGGAACCGGAACAGGAGCTTTCTCAGAGGCTATTACCGGACTAACTGCTGGAACGACTTATTATGTAAGAGCCTATGCCATTAATAGCGTAGGAACAGCCTATGGAAATGAGGTTAGTTTTACAACTTCAGCACCTGTAAGCCCTTCATCCAACAATGCGCTCCATTTTGATAGCGATGCCAATATTACCAATCTATCTGGTATCTCTCCTACAAGTTTTACCGTCGAATTCTGGCTAAAATCTCAATATCAGTCTCCTGTTGATGCAAATAAACAGTATCAGGGAATTTACTGGCAAAACTCTGGGGCTGAACCTGGGGTTTATATGGATAATTATGATGTTGGCTCCAATTATGGTACGCAAACCTTAGCAATCACTCCTTCTGCTTCCGTGGCTACTACTTATCAGGCATGGGCTAATGGTGTAGATCAAGGGGATATTTCTCCTGCTCAGCAAGCCACATGGAGACATTATGCCATTACATCCAATGGTACCTCCATCAACTTTTATTACGATGGTGTTTTAATAAGAACACAAGCATTTAATGGAGCCGTTTTACCTATTAGCAATGTAACCATAGGAGGCATTTATGGATTAAATGGCTTTACATTGGATGAACTTCGTATCTGGAATTTTGCCAAAACACAAGTTGAAATTCAAGCACAGAAAGATACAGAAGTAGCTCCTTCTTCAACAGGTTTGGTACGTTACTACAATTTCAACCAAGGAACAGCGAATGGTAATAATGCAGGAGTAACGAGTTTACCGGAGTTAACAGGGAATGGTACAACAGCTACTTTAAGTAATTTTAGTCTAAGTGGTTCTACCTCTAACTGGGTTGGTGGGTCACCAATAACTTCAGTAGCACCTGTTTCTACTATTGCAAGTCTAACCACTTCAGCAGTTACTACTATCACCACAACTGGTGCCACTTTCAACGGCAATGTAACAGCCGATGGCGGAGCATCAGTAACCGAACGTGGTTTTGTATATGGGACTGCTGCCAATCCGACAACTGCAAATACCAAAGTACAGGGTGGAACAGGAACTGGGGCATTCTCTGAAGTCATTGCAGGACTTACGGTTTTAACAACCTATTATGTAAGAGCTTATGCGATTAATAACGCTGGAACAGCGTATGGAAATGAGGTAAGCTTTACAACGGGAACAATAAACAATGCTCCTGTAATTAGCGGACTTCCTACTACTTTAACATTTACGGAAGACCAACAGGAAGCCGAAATGAATCTTAGTAGCGTAACTATCAGTGATGCAGATGCTGGATCTACAGACCTTACGGTAACACTTACGGCTACTTCCGGAACTTTCGATTTTGCTTCTGGAACGGGAATTACCTCTTCCGGAAACTTAACAAGCACAATAAGTATTACAGGCTCACTAACAAATATCAATAATTATCTTAGCCAGCCTTCAAATACCTGGTACCTACCAGCAACTAACGTTAATGGAAATAATGTGGCAACCATTACTTTTACAGTTAATGACAATGATAATACCGGTACAGGAGGCCCAAACAGCACTGAAGGTACTATCATTATTAATATCATACCAGTAAACGATGCACCCATAGCATCCGAATTAGCTATTAGTGGTACGCTAGACGTGGGGCAGACTTTAACAGCCACTTACACCTACAATGATGTAGAAAACGATATAGAAAGCGGAAGTACCTTTAAATGGTACCGTTCTGATGACAATGCGGGTCTTAACAAAACAGCTATCGCAAATGCAACATCAAATACCTATACTTTAGTTGCTGCTGATGCAAACAAATACATCAGTTTTGAAGTGACACCAAGAGATGGAGTTGATTTTGGCTCAGCAGTTGAGAGCACAAGCTATTTAGTTAAAATTTCGATTACTGTAACAGCTAATTCTTCTCAAACAAAAATATACGGCGAGAATGACCCTGTTTTAACATACACAGTAACGCCTGATTTATTATCTGGAGATAGTTTTACAGGAACGTTAACAAGGGATGCCGGAGAAAACATTGGAACTTATGCAATAAACCAAGGAACACTTTCCGCAGGAGATAAGTATTTAATTACTTATGTTACGAATGATTTTGCTATTACAGCAAAACCAATTACGGTAACTGCTGATGCTTCTCAGACTAAAGTTTACGGAACAGTTGA
>NZ_JBELQA010000007.1:4542-200437 GCF_046000495.1 Flavobacterium plantiphilum | reverse complement strand
CGTCGCCTTTCTTTATTGAGCCCCAACCTGAAAAGGTTGGGGCTCTTTTTTTTATAGGTACGACCTGTTCGCCTAACAGCTCGGTTCGTCGCCTTTCTTTAACCTGAACTTGTTTCAGATTCTATAAACCCTGTTTCGATAGAAACAGGGTTTTTGTTTTGGACTTGTCCCGTCCTGAAATAATCATACACCAAACAAATTGTTTTTGTTTCGGAGTCTCAGCTAAGACTCTTTTTATGAAAGATTTCTCTTTATATGGAATACTTTTTATAGTAATTGAGTTTAGTTGTTTTTATCTGATATTTTTGAATGGATATTGACAAACTTTCAAAATTGGACATTCTGGACATTTTGGTTTTGGACGGCAAATTTCCCTGCCCAGAAATGAAATAGCCATACCTGCTTCGTTCCAGCTCTCTTTTGGTAGGATAGCCATTAATTCTTTTTCCGCTTTAAGTCCGTTTTTTGTAGCGGTAATTAATCCTATTCTGGGTGCAACCCGAATTACATGTAGATCGGTGATTATTCCTTCTGCATCTAAACCCGCTTCTCTTAGAATTACATTGGCGGATTTACGTCCTATACCTTTTAAGGAGGTTAAGGCGTTCATTGTGAGTGGAATGTTTTCTTCCGTTTTAATTTCTTTAGCTATCTCTAATAACCAATTAATTTTAGTGTCGTGATATTTGACTCCGGAGAGATATGGAATTAATTCTTTTTTTGTAGCATCTGCAATGCTTTTCATATTAGGGAAGGCACGGAATAAATCAGGTGCAATATCGTTTATGTTATTGTCAGAATCCTGTGCAGATAAGATTACCATGACTATTAGCTGATATAGATTATGATACTTTAATGGATGTTTTCTGTGATGGTATTTTTTTAATATCGGATGTAATTCTTCTTTCCAGGAGATATTCTCATTAAATAAGTTCATTTTTATTTTCTAATTGTTATTAAATTATTACTTTTTATAGGAATGTTCTGTTTTTGGAATTATAATTACATAATTTTAAGCAGTAGAATATGAGAAAATGATGATATAATCTTTAATTATTTTTAAATTATCAAAATCAAAATCAATTTATCAAAAATAATATTTTTCAAGAGTTTTCGGGATTAAAAAACTTTGTTTTTAATGGTAATTTTTTTCATTTTTACTGAAATTGTTTCTGTTTTTTAGTATATTTAGAAAAGCTTTAAAAATTCAATTTTGACTTAATTTATATTGATTTGGAGGTAATTTAACGAATCTATTTTATATTATATTTTTTTAACCTTAAATAAACTGAAAACAATAAATGGAAATATTTCATATAAGTGCAGAATGCTATCCAGTGGCTAAAGTAGGCGGTTTAGCAGATGTGGTTGGAGCTTTGCCAAAATATCAGAATAAAGCGGGGCATAAATTAAGAGTTGTGATGCCTTGTTATGAAACTAAATTCAGAAGTGATAATGATTTTGAATGTGTTCATTGGGGGAGTGTTCAATTAGGTAATTTTAATTTTCCTTTTAGTGTTCTTAAAGAGACTACTGATAAGTTAGGTTTTGAATTGTATTTAATGGAAATTCCGGAGCTATTTGACAGAAAAAATGTTTATGGATATGAGGATGATATAGAACGGTTTATGGCTTTTCAGATAGCTACACTGGATTGGATTATAGGAAGGGCATCGATGCCGGATGTTATTAATTGTCATGATCATCATACGGGATTAATACCTTTTATGATGCAATATTGTTTTAAATATCATAAATTGTTGAATACACCTTCGATGCTAACGATTCATAATGGTTTGTATCAGGGGCAGTTTAGTTTTGATAAATTGAATTATTTTCCGGAATTTGATTCAATTCATACTAAAATTTTGGAGTGGGATCATCAAATAAATTCCTTAGCAGTAGGCATAAAATGTGCTTCGGCAGTTACTACTGTTTCACCAAGTTATTTAAATGAAATCAATAATTCGGCTAATGGATTAGAATCCTTATTTAATATAGTGCGTTATAAATCAAAAGGAATTTTAAACGGAATTGATACAGAGGTTTGGGATCCTTCAAAGGATAAAATGCTGGAAAAAAATTATTCGATACAAAATTTTGAACAAGGTAAGCAACAGAATAAAGAAACACTTTGTACACTTTTTAATTTAGATCCCTCAAAACCCTTATTTAGCTTTATAGGCAGATTATGGGATGAAAAAGGAGGTGATTTATTACCTCAGGCTTCGGCTTTAGCTCTTTCAGAAAATTATAAAGAAATTAATATTTTAATATTAGGTTCCGGAAATGCACAAATTGAAAATCAACTCAATAGCTTATTAGCAGATTATAAAGGAAATTATAATACCTTCATTGGATACAATGAAGAATTAGCTCATTTAATTTATGCGGGGGCAGATTTTTTACTGATGCCTTCAAGAGTAGAACCATGCGGACTAAATCAAATGTATTCGTTACGATATGGAACAGTTCCTATAGTAAGAAGAACAGGAGGATTGAAAGATACTGTAATTGATTTTGGGGATAACGGAAACGGAATTTGTCATGACCAGTCTTCTGTTGGAGATATCTGTTATTCCATTCAAAGGGCGGTAAGTTTGTACGAAGATAAAGAGCATTTGAATGAAATTAGAAAAAAAGGAATGAGCACGGATCATTCCTGGGAAAAAGCAAGTCAGGAATATATAGAAATGTACAACTTAATACTAAACAAAATATGAAGGCAAAAAGAAAAAACGTTATTGCAATTATCTTAGGAGGCGGTCAAGGATCCAGATTGTATCCATTGACAGAAGCCAGATCAAAACCTGCGGTACCAGTTGGAGGAAAATACAGATTAGTTGATATACCGATATCAAATTGTATGAATTCAGATATTTACAGAATGTTTGTATTAACACAATTTAATTCGGCTTCACTCAATGCACATATCAAGAATACCTATGTTTTTAGTGCTTTTAGTCAGGCATTTGTAGATATACTGGCTGCGGAACAAACGCCGGATAACCCTACCTGGTTTCAGGGTACTGCTGATGCTGTAAGACAATGTATGCCTCATTTTTTAAATCATAATTTTGATTATGCTTTGATTTTATCCGGAGATCAATTGTATCAGATGGATTTTAATGATATGATTGAAGAACATATTAAAAAAGAAGCTGATATAACAATTGCTACTTTACCGGTAAATGCTAAGGATGCTCCTGATTTTGGGATATTAAAATCAAACAGTGAAGGAAATATAGAATCCTTTATTGAGAAACCCGTCAAAGAACTTTTGCCGGATTGGGAATCTGAAGTAAGCGAACAAATGCAAGCAGAAGGGAAAAAATATTTAGCCTCTATGGGGATTTATATTTTTAACAAAAAGCTATTAATTGACTTAATGGCAGATCCGGATACAAAAGATTTTGGTAAAGAGATTATTCCAAATGCAGTAGGAAATAAAAAAATATTGAGTTATCAATATGAAGGTTACTGGACAGATATTGGAAACATAGATTCGTTTTTTGAAGCTAATATAGGACTGACTGAGGATGTGCCTAAATTCAATTTATTTGACAACGATAATAAAATATATACCAGACCCCGATTACTACCGCCATCCAAATTTAAAAATACAATGGTTGATAAATCATTAATTTCAGAGGGCTGTATTATTAATGCTAAAGAAATTAAAAATTCTGTTATTGGTATTCGCTCCAGAATAGGTAAAGATTCCATTATCAGCAGTACCTATGTAATGGGTAATGATATATATCAGAGCATTGAAGATATGGAAGAAGATGCTAAAGAAAATAAGATATTAGTAGGAATAGGAGAAGGATGTTATATAAACAATGCGTTAGTAGATAAAGATTGCCGAATAGGTAATAATGTATATATTAATGGTGGGCCACATTTAGAAAATTTAACTACAAAGTTATATACCATCAAAGATGGAATAGTGGTGATAAAGAAAGGTGTGACTTTACCTGATAATTTTAGAATTGAATAAGTTAACAAACAGTTTTTATCAATATTCTATTTTAAAATTTAGAATTATACCAATAATACTATGAGTAAAGTTATTTCGCATTCCCTTTTTACTGATTTTGATATTAACTTATTCAAAGCTGGAAAACATTTTCAATTATATGAAAAATTAGGGGCACATTTGATTGAATTAAATGGAGTCCAGGGTGTTTATTTTGCTGTTTGGGCACCCACAGCACATTCTGTTTCTGTAGTGGGAGATTTTAATTTCTGGACACAGGGCGAACATGAACTTTTTGTTCGTTGGGATTCGTCCGGAATTTGGGAAGGATTTATTCCGAATATCCCAAAAGGTACTACTTATAAGTATAAAATTTTATCAAATAACGGAGGTCTTATTACAGAAAAAGCAGATCCATTTGCCTTTTATTGTGAAAAGCCACCACATACAGCTTCAGTAGTCTGGGATTTGAATCACAATTGGGAGGATTCTAAATGGATGAAAACCCGTAAAGAACATAATGATTTAAACAAACCCTATTCCGTTTATGAGGTTCATTTAGGCTCTTGGAAACGTGCCGAAGGAAACCGGTTTTTAAGTTATCTTGAACTAGCCGAAGATTTGGTTAGTTATGTAAAGGAAATGGGATTTACTCATGTTGAGTTTATGCCAATTATGGAATATCCTTATGATCCTTCCTGGGGCTACCAGCTTGTCGGTTATTTTGCACCTACATCCCGTTTTGGAAATCCGCAGGATTTTATGGTTTTGGTAGATAAGTTACATCAGGCGGGTATAGGAGTTATTCTGGATTGGGTACCCTCACATTTTCCGGATGATGCCCATGGCTTAGGTTATTTTGACGGATCAAACTTATATGAACATCCCGATCGCCGAAAAGGATACCATCCAGACTGGAAAAGTTTAGTTTTTAATTATGGAAGAAACGAAGTTCGCTCTTTTTTGATTAGCAATGCTTTATTCTGGTTGCATTATTATCATATAGATGGTTTAAGAGTAGATGCTGTTGCTTCCATGCTTTATCTGGATTATTCCAGAAATGATGGAGAATGGGAGCCTAATATTTTTGGGGGAAGAGAAAATTTAGATACTATCAGTTTTTTGAAAGAATTTAATGAAGTAGTATATTCAAATTTTGAAGGAGTTCAGACTATAGCCGAAGAAAGTACTTCATTTCCAATGGTTTCAAGACCTACAGATGTAGGCGGACTGGGTTTTGGAATGAAATGGATGATGGGCTGGATGCATGATACGCTAAAATATTTCCAAAAAGCAACGGTTTACAGAAAGTATCATCAAAATGATCTGACTTTTTCAATGACCTATGCTTTTACCGAAAATTTTATGCTGCCATTGTCTCATGATGAAGTGGTATATGGAAAAAAATCTATTGCTGACAGAATGCCCGGAGACGAATGGCAAAAATTTGCTAATTTACGTTTGCTTTACAGTTATATGTTTACACATCCGGGAGCTAACTTATTGTTTATGGGTGGGGAATTTGGACAAATGGCAGAATGGAACTTTCAGGAAAGTCTGGATTGGCATTTGTTGCAATATGCAGTTCATAATGGTGTTCAGGAACTTATCAAGGATTTAAATTTATTATATAAATCCCAACCGGCTTTATATGAAAAACAATTTAGTCCTGAAGGTTTTGAATGGATTAATTATTCGGACCATCAAAATGCAGTTATATCTTATATCCGAAAAGGAAATGAACCAAAAGATAATTTAATTATAGTATGTAATTTTACACAAATAGTGAGAAAAAATTACAGAATAGGTGTTCCAAAGAAAGGAAAACTGACCGAAATTTTTAACAGTGATTTTAAAAAATACAACGGAAGTAATGTTGTTAATACAGTAGCAACAGAAGTCGAATCTTCACCTTATGACGGACGGGACTATTCAGCTGAATTAGTTTTACCGCCTTTAAGTGTGACTGTTTTTAAATATATATAATTGATTGTATGGAACTAAAAATAGCTACATAAATCAATTTTTTATAAAGAAGTATTAATAACTAATGTTAATACTTCTTTTTTTTTAACCCAATGAAAAGCGATATCGTTTTCGTGAATAAAAATAGTATTCTTTACTTATAATAAGGATTTTTTGTAAGTTTGAGAGTGGAGGAGAATAATAATTAAAACTAAGAATCGGCATGATTACAAATACAGAATTAGAATATAAAGGAGATTTATATCCATCAAAAATAGTTTCTTTTAAACAAGATGTTGATTCCGTTTATTTTTATACTGAGAACAACGTTATTTTAAAATTAACAGTATTAAGAGATAGTCTCATCCGTTTTCGTTATACTACAAAAGGATATTTTAGTAATGACTTTTCATATGCAATTGACGAGGGGCATTCTCATGGATACAATCATTTAGAAATTACAGAGGAAGAAAATTATTACCAGATAACTACGAATAAAATTATTTGTAAAATTCACAAAATAGATTTAAGATCCTTCATTTATGACTTAAAAGGAAATGTACTTTTAGAAGATGAATTAGGGTTTCACTGGGAAGAATCATATGAGTTTGGTGGTAATATAGTAAAAATGAGTAAGGCTTCCCGAGAAGGTGAATGTTTTTATGGCTTAGGAGATAAGGCAACTCAAATGAACTTAAAGGGTAAAAGAGTTGAAAATTTTGCAACGGATCAATATGCCTTTCAAAAAGAACAGGAACCTTTGTATAAAGTTGTTCCTTTTTATTTGGGTTTGCACAACAAGCAGGCCTATGGAATTTTCTTTGATAATACCTTTAGAACATTTTTTGATTTTTGTCATGAGAGAAGAAATGTAACAAGCTTTTGGTCAGATGGAGGAGAAATGAATTATTATTTTTTCTACGGACCTAAGATGCAGGATGTAGTGACTTCTTATACTGATTTAACGGGTAAACCGGAACTTCCGCCTTTATGGGCATTAGGATACCATCAGTGTAAATGGAGTTATTATCCTGAAAGTAATGTTAAAGAAGTTACTGCTAAATTCAGAGAACTACAGATTCCCTGTGATGCCATTTATCTGGATATAGATTATATGGATGGTTTTAGATGTTTTACCTGGAATAAAGATTATTTTCCTGATCCTAAACGAATGGTTTCTGAGTTAGCTCAGGATGGGTTTAAAACAATTGTAATTATTGATCCCGGAATAAAAATAGATAAAGAATATTGGGTTTACAAAGAAGCTTTAGAGAAGGATTATTTTTGTAAAAGAGCTGATGGACCTTACATGAAAGGAAAGGTATGGCCTGGCGAATGTAATTTCCCGGACTACACAAACCCTGAGGTAAGAGAATGGTGGGCAGGATTATTCAAGGAGTTAATTTCGGATATTGGAGTAAAAGGAGTATGGAATGACATGAACGAACCTGCTGTAATGGAAGTTCCTAATAAAACTTTCCCGAATGATGTACGTCATAATTATGATGGAAATCCTTGCAGCCATCGAAAAGCACACAATATTTACGGAACACAAATGGCCAGAGCGACTTATCATGGTGTTAAGCGTTTTGCGTATCCTAAAAGACCTTTTATTATAACTCGATCTGCTTATTCGGGGGCACAACGTTATACTTCGTCATGGACCGGAGATAATGTGGCTTCCTGGGAACATCTTTGGATTGCTAATATTCAGGTGCAAAGAATGTCAATTTCAGGAATGGGATTCACAGGATCGGATATTGGAGGTTTTGCTGAGCAGCCTTCTGGAGAATTATATGCCAGATGGATTCAGTTAGGTGTTTTTCACCCTTTTTGCAGAACACATTCATCCGGAGATCATGGAAATCAGGAACCATGGGCTTTTGATGAAGAAGTTATTGATATTACCCGAAAATTTGTAAATCTTCGTTATCAGTTATTGCCCTATTTGTATACTATGTTCTGGCAGTATATTGAGGAAGGTACACCTATGTTAAAACCTTTAGTATACTTTGATCAGGAGGATATTCAGACTTATTACAGAAATGATGAATTTATTTTTGGAAACCAAATATTAGTCTGTCCTATTTTAGAACCTAATTCCTTAGGACGAAGAATGTATATTCCTAAAGGAGAATGGTATAATTACTGGACTAACTGTATGGTTAAAGGAGGAAAAGAGATGTGGGTAGACAGTAAATTTGATGAAATTCCGGTATTTGTAAAAGCCGGAGCTATTATTCCTAAATATCCGGTTCAGCAATATGTTGGGGAATTAGAATTTGATGAATTAATGCTGGATGTATATTATAAAGAAGGAAAAGAAAAATCGGTGGTGTATGAAGATGCGCAAGATGGTTATGATTATAAAAAAGGAAGATTTAGCTTTTTATCATTTCAATTAACAGGAAAAGAAAAGGAAATTAACATTCAATTGCACAAAGACGGAAAATACGATACCAATTATTCTAATTTTAAAATTAATTTTATAGGATTGCCTTTTGAAATAAAAAAGATAGAAATCGATAATGAGGAAATTATTTTTGACAGCAATCTTTTCAAAGAAAATCAGTATCTGATTGTGCCTAAGAATTTTAACGTTCTGCATATTATGGGATAATGACTAAATTAATATCTTGATATAATTCTAGTTAATTTTGTAAAATACAAATTGATAATAATTGTATTTTTGTTAAGAAAAATTTAAGTATTATGAAAAAGAATTTATTATTTATAGGTATTGCCGTTGCAGGATTATTATATTCATGTGCAACAAATCCACTAACAGGAAAAAAGACATTAAACTTTGTCTCTAACAGCGAATTGTTTCCTTCTTCATTTCAGCAATATAAAACGTTTTTAAATGAAAATAAGGTTATTTCCGGTACTGCTGACGCCAAAAAAGTAGAAACGGTTGGAATAAAAATTAAAACTGCTGCTGAACGTTATCTTGCTTCATTAGGACAAACCGATTATTTAAACGGATACCAATGGGAATATAAATTAGTTGAAAGTAAAGACATCAATGCCTGGTGTATGCCTGGTGGTAAAATTGTAGTGTATTCAGGGATTTTACCGGTAACTAAAAATGATGCCGGTCTGGCTACTGTAATGGGACACGAAGTTTCCCACGCACTTGCTAATCATGGAGCGCAGCGTATGAGTGCTTCACAATTGCAAACTTTAGGAGCTGCTGGTGTAGCTGTTGCTACAGGAAGTCAAAGTGCGGAAAAACAACAAATGTGGCAACAGTATTACGGTATTGGGTCGCAAGTGGGAGTGATGCTGCCTTTTAGCAGAAGTCATGAAACTGAGGCTGATAAAATAGGCTTGATTTTAATGGCAATTGCAGGTTATAATCCGGAAGAGGCAATTAGTTTCTGGACACGAATGTCAGCGAGTTCTAATGGTCAGGCTCCAGCCGAAATGTTGAGTACGCACCCGTCTGACGCAACAAGAATTGCTAATTTAAAAGCAATGGTTCCAGAAGCAAAGGCAGTTGCTGCCAAGTTTGGAGTGGTATTTAAGTAGAAAAAATAAAATGATTTATAAGCCAATTCGAAAGAGTTGGCTTTTTTTATGCAAATAATAATAGAAAATTAAAGTAGAAACTGTTTAAAAAAATAATAAATTCGTCAAAAAAAAACAGATATGAATCCATTACAAAAAGGAGATAAAAAATTATTAAATGCCTGGGCATTTTATGATTGGGCAAATTCAGTATATAGTTTAGTAATTGCTTCGGCAGTTTTTCCGCTTTTTTACATGGCATTGTTTACTAAAGAGCAATCGTATATTCATGTTTTTGGGACTGATATTAAAAACTCTGCTTTGATCAGTTTTGTAACTGCTGCAGCTTTTTTAAAAGTAGCATTTATTTCTCCACTCTTATCCGGAATTGCTGATTATGTCGGGAATAAAAAGTTTTTTATGAAGTTCTTTTGCTATTTAGGAGCTTTTTCGTGTATTGGTTTATACTGGTTCAGTCTCGAACATATTTACATTAGTTTGCTTTTATACTTTTTTGGTTTAATAGGTTTTTGGGGAAGTCTGGTTTTTTATAATTCCTATTTACCTGATATTGCTTTTGAGGAACAACAGGATGCCATTAGTGCTAAGGGATATTCATTGGGGTATATTGGAAGTGTAATTCTTCTTATTGTCAATTTGGTAATGATTTTGACTGCTCCTGATGCTGAAAAAATAATGCAAATGCGGTATTCCTTTGTCATGGTAGGAATCTGGTGGATTATTTTTAGTCAATATACTTATTATTATTTGCCTAAAGGAAACAGAACTTCAGAGCATAAAGTAACCAGGGCTATTCTCTTTAATGGATTTAAGGAACTCAAAAAAGTATGGATTTCACTTGAGGAAAATACACGTTTAAAAAAATATTTAATCAGCTTTTTTGTCTACAGTATGGCAGTGCAAACAGTAATGCTTGTAGCGACTTATTTTGGAGAACAAGAAATTGAATGGGAGTCAGCCGGAGCAGCTACAACAGGATTGATAAGCTGTATTCTTTTAATTCAGCTTGTTGCTGTTTTAGGAGCTTATGCTACTTCAAAGGCATCTGAAAAATATGGAAATATCCCGGTATTGATTTTTATTAATAGCATTTGGATTTTTTTATGTGTAGCGGCTTATTTTATAAAGTTACCTCTGCATTTTTATATTATGGCTGGATTAGTAGGTTTGGTTATGGGAGGTATCCAGTCTTTATCCCGTTCTACATATTCTAAATTGTTACCTGAAACTAAGGATACTGCTTCTTTCTTTAGTTTTTATGATGTTGCAGAGAAAGTTGGTATTGTGATTGGAATGATCATTTATGGTGTTATTGATCAAATCACCGGTAGCCCAAGATTTGCTATCGTATTTTTAGCTCTATTCTTTATAATTGGGGTTGTTTTATTAAGAAAAATACCTAGAAAATAATTGCGGTATTGAAATTATAATTTATATTTGAGAAAAATCAAAAACTCTTTTATGAGAATGTTAAAAACTAAGTTACAGTTAATAGTTTTGTTTTTAATTGCATTGGTAACATCATGTACTTATGAGCCTGTCGATGGAACTGTTGAACCGGATCCGGACGGCGAAAATGTAAATTCAGGAGTGTTTAAAGCTGATTTTAGTGGACAAACCTGGACAGCCAAAGAAACTCAGGCAGTTATTTCAGGAAATTTTATCGAAATTTCCGCAATTGATTCAAAGGGTGATAGTTTTGGATTTTTGATTGAAGGGAATGCTGCGGGAACTTATGCTGCCAATGTGAATATTGTTGCTTATACACCAGCAGGAACGGAGTATGGTTATTGGGCTGTAAATGATGATAACCCTACGGAAAATACGGGTTCAGTAATTATTACAAGTATCAATACACAAACCAAAACAATATCAGGAACTTTTAGTTTTAAAGGATATTGGTCAGATTCGGATAATCCCAGAGCGGCTATGCAGTTTACAAATGGAGCCTTTAAAGATATCCCTTACATAAGTCAGGAAGAAACGGCTGATGTTTTTACAGCAAAAGTAGGAGGAACAAATTATGTAGCTACTGATATTTCTGCTATTGAAATTAATAATTTTATAACTATTGGCGCTTTAGATGCTAATCAAAATAATTTGGCAATTGCTATAAAAAGTTCCTTAGGAACCGGAAGTTATACTATTGTAAATACTTTTGGGGCTGATGTTCAAGGATATTATGAAGATCAAAATGATGAATATAAAGCGGTTTCAGGCACTTTGAACATTACTTCAAAAACGGATGATCGCATTAAGGGAACTTTTAATTTTACAACTAACGGAACAACACCATTTATTATAACCGAAGGTGCTTTTGATGTAGAGTATTAGATAAAAGCATCTTTAATTAAATAGCCCTCAAAAGTAAAATCTGTTTTTGAGGGCTATTAATTTATAGTATTATGGCATAATGATTGTCTTATTATGAATATATAACTATTATTTTTTATTTTACTGATTGATTTTCAGTACTATAAAATATAGAAATACTAACTTTGTTATGAACGAATTTATTTGTTTAATGACAAAAAGACTTAAATTATACTATGTCAAAACATAAAATACTCACTATTGACAATATGTCACTTCAGGAGTTTGATTCAGAAGCGGAATTGATCCCATTATTAACGCCGGAAGACGAAGAAGAAATGATTAACGAAGAACTGCCCGAATCGTTGCCTATTCTTCCTTTAAGAAACATGGTTCTTTTTCCGGGAGTTGTAATTCCAATTACTGCAGGAAGAGATAAATCTATCCGGTTAATTGATGATGCAAATGCTTCTGGTAAAATTATAGGGGTTGTAGCTCAAAAAGATGAAGAAATTGAAGATCCTACTAAAGAAGATATCAATTCTATTGGTACTGTAGCACGTATTCTGCGTGTACTTAAAATGCCTGATGGAACGACCACAGTAATTTTACAGGGAAAAAAACGTTTTGAAATTGAAGCAATTACTTCTGAGGAACCCTATATTTCAGCAATAATTAAAGATTTTTCGGAAGAAAGACCAAGCAAAGAAGATTCTGAATTTTTAGCTATTCTGGATTCTATGCGAGAACTGGCTATTCAGATAATTAAAGTAAGCCCTAATATTCCGAGTGAAGCTACTTTTGCAATAAAAAATATTGAAAGTCAGTCTTTTTTAATCAATTTTGTTACTTCTAACATGAACCTTTCTGTGAAAGAAAAGCAAGATTTGTTAGCAATTAATAATTTAAAAGACAGAGCTTTAGAAACTTTAAAGTATATGAATGTCGAGTTGCAGAAACTCGAATTGAAAAACGATATTCAGTCTAAAGTACGTTTTGATTTAGATCAGCAACAGCGTGAATATTTTCTTCACCAACAGATGAAAACCATTCAGGAAGAATTAGGTGGTTCGACTCAGGAAGAAGAAATGGATGAGATGTTAGTGAAGTCTAAAGAAAAAAAATGGGATGAAAAAACGCAAAAAATATTCGAAAAAGAATTAGCAAAAATGCGCCGAATGAATCCTCAGGCACCTGATTACGGGATTCAGAGAAATTACATGGAACTGCTTTTAGATTTGCCATGGAACGAATTTTCTAAAGATAATTTTGATTTAAAAAATGCCCAAAAAATTCTTGACCGTGACCATTTTGGATTAGAAGAAGTCAAGAAAAGGATGATTGAGCATTTAGCGGTTTTAAAATTAAGAAACGACATGAAATCGCCAATTATTTGTTTAACAGGGCCTCCGGGAGTGGGTAAAACCTCAATTGGACGTTCGGTAGCTGAAGCACTGGGAAGAGAATATGTTCGTATTTCTTTAGGAGGTTTACGCGATGAAGCTGAAATACGCGGTCATAGAAAAACCTATATTGGTGCAATGCCAGGTCGTATTATTCAAAGTTTGAAAAAAGCAGGAACATCAAATCCGGTTTTTGTTTTAGACGAAATTGATAAATTATCCAATAGTAATCATGGAGATCCTTCTTCTGCTTTGTTGGAAGTTTTAGACCCTGAGCAGAATAATGCCTTTTATGATAATTTTGTTGAACTGGGATATGATTTATCTAAAGTCATGTTTATTGCTACCTCTAATAATATGAACGCAATTCAGCCAGCTTTAAGAGACAGAATGGAAATTATAAAAATGTCCGGTTATACGATTGAAGAAAAAGTGGAAATTGCCAAGCAACACTTATTTCCGCGTCAGTTAAAAGAACACGGATTGACTTCAAAAGATTTAACTATTGGAAAAAAGCAATTAGAGAAAATTGTTGAAGGCTACACACGAGAGTCCGGTGTTCGCGGCTTAGAAGCTAAAATTGCTCAGGTAATCCGAAACGCAGCAAAATCTGTTGCTATGGATGAAGAGTATAATAAGAAAGTAACAGAAGAAGATATTGTAAAAGTTTTGGGAGTACCCAGACTGGAACGTGATAAATATGAAACTAATGATGTTGCCGGAGTTGTTACCGGTTTGGCATGGACCAGTGTAGGCGGAGATATTTTATTTATAGAATCTTTGCTTTCTCCGGGCAAAGGAAGTATGAGTATTACAGGAAATTTAGGTCCGGTAATGAAAGAATCGGCTACGATTGCATTAGAATATATTAAAGCAAATGCAGAATTGTTGGGCTTAAATTCTGATTTATTATCTAAGTACAATATCCATTTACACGTACCGGAAGGTGCCACACCTAAAGATGGTCCAAGTGCAGGAATTGCAATGCTGACTTCGCTGGTTTCTTTATTTACACAAAAAAGAGTGAAGAAAAATATTGCTATGACAGGCGAAATAACTCTTAGAGGTAAAGTTTTGCCTGTAGGAGGAATTAAAGAGAAAATCCTTGCTGCCAAAAGAGCTAATATTAAAGAAATCATTTTATGTCACGAAAATAAAAGTGACGTTGACGAAATAAAACCGGAATATCTAAGCGGAGTTATTTTTCATTATGTGAAAGAAATGAGTGAAGTACTGGAAATTGCAATCACGGATCAAAAGGTAAAAAATGCTAAGAAATTGTAATTAAAGAACATGAATTAAAAAATCCAAAATCATAATTGATTTTGGATTTTTTGTTTTTATGAATGTTTCGAAATTAAATCACAATACCAAAATCCATAATCATAAGCGGAAGTATCACTAGTATCACAAGCATTATTTGAGGATTCTTGTTTGGGTTTCTCGTACTTTCGATACACAATTTCGCCAATTTCATAATCGATAGGTTTGTTGAAAATGGGACCATCAAAAGTAAAAGTATGAAATTCTCCGTTTTCGCCACATGCATCTACATTTTCTGGTAAATCATCAAGAAATTGCTGGTCAATTATTCTGCCCACAAAACTTTTATCCAGATAACGTTCGTTAACACAAACTACAATAGTTTTAAATCCTAACGAAATGAACTCATGGATTAATTCTTTTGTTGGGATTTTCCAAATAGGAAAAACGCCTTCAAAACCCATAGTTGCTAATTTTTCTTCACGGTATTTTCGTAAATCTTCCAGAAAAATATCTCCAAAGATGGAATACGTAATACCTTTATTTTTTAGTTTTTCTAATGTTTCCTGCATAACTTTTTCATACACTTCCATAGTAGGCATTTCGGGAATTTGCATGATTTTTAAAGGTATTCCTATGCTTTTAGCCTGTTGTTCTAGTAATTCGACTCTGACACCATGCATCGAAATACGTTGAAATTGCTGGTTTACGCTCGTTAGCAGAAAATTGATTTCAAATTCAGGATTCTGGAGGATTTTGTACAGTGCTAAAGCAGAATCTTTACCGCTGCTCCAGTTAAAAATAGCTTTTTTCAATGTAATTTTATTATAATTTTAAGAAGTAAACTTACTAAATACTTCTTTTAGTTTAGCAAACCTTTGTAACTTTGAATTTCTGGTTTTAATCCCCTTTAAATGAAATACTTCTTTCTTTTTATTTCTTCTTTTATTTTTGCACAGCAAACAAAGTATGTAGATTTCACATCTGTCTCAGCTCAACTCAATATAAATGCAGCCGAAAAATCAATTTCGGGAACAGTTAATTACTCATTTCAGGTTTTAGAACCTACAGATACTTTAAAAATTGATGCTCAAAACATGCAGTTTTCCGGTGTGGAACTGAATAAAAAAAATATTCAGTATGTAAATTCAGGAGAACAACTTTTAATTGTTTATCCTTTTCAAAAAGGAAAAAATCAAATTAGTTTTGAATATAAAGCAATTCCTAAGCAGGCTTTGTATTTTATAGATTCAGAAAGAGCGGAAGAACAGCAAATATGGACGCAAGGTCAGGGAAAATATACCAGTAACTGGTTTCCAAGTTTTGATGATGTAAATGAAAAAGTAATTTTTAATCTTAAAATCGAATTTGATTCAGGATTTCAGGTAATTTCAAATGGAATTTTAAAACAGAAGACGGTTTTTGATCAGACGACTCTCTGGGAATATGAAATGCAAAAACCAATGAGTTCCTATTTATTAATGCTTGCCATTGGAAAATTTGAAAAACAACATCAGTTATCTAAAAGTAAAATTCCACTCGAATGGTATTTAGAAAATAGAGATTCTTTACGATTTGAACCTACTTATCGTTATTCAGCACGGATATTTAATTTTTTAGAGAAAGAAATTGGCGTCAAATATCCCTGGCAGATTTACAAACAAGTTCCTGTACGGGATTTTTTATATGCCGGAATGGAAAATACTTCTGCAACCTTGTTCGCTACCCGTTATGTGGTAGATTCAACCGGTTTTTTAGATCGAAATTATACCAATGTAGATGCTCATGAGCTGGCCCATCAATGGTTTGGTGATTTGATTACAGCAGCCAGTGGCAAACATCATTGGTTGCAGGAAGGTTTTGCAACTTATTATGCTTTGTTAGCCGAAAAAGATATTTACGGAGAGGATTATTTTTATTCTAAAATGTATGAATCCATTCAGCAAATAAAATATGCTTCCAGAACCGACACTATTCCTGTTTTAAATGAAAAAGCCAGTTCATTAAGCTATTATCAAAAAGGAGCCTGGGCGTTGTTTGTCCTGCATCAGGAAGTAGGAGACAAAGCGTTTAAGAAAATCATTAAAAACTATCTGAAAAAGTATGCTTTTAAAAATGTTACTACAGAAGACTTTTTTAATGAGGTAGAAAAAATAAGTCATTTTGATACCGCCTCTTTTTCTAAAGAATGGCTGGAATCAACTATTATTAATAGCCCTTATGTCAATAAGTTATTGATCAAAAATAAAATAACTAAAATACTGTTAGAATTAGATAAGATTAAATCAAAACCTCTGACAGAAAAAACAGGTTTTTTTAAATTAATTCTTATGTCAGATGCGCATTATTCGGCAAAAGTAATGGTTGTTAACCAACTTAGAAATGAAACTTTTGAAGCTAAAAAAACTTTTTTAGAATTGGCAATGGATACTGATGATATGGAGGTTAGACAAGCTGTTGCTTATTCTTTACCTAAAATCCCCGAGGAATTCCGAACTTCATACGAGAGTCTTTTGGATGATACCTCTTATCAGACCCAGGAAGTTGCATTACTTTATTTGTGGAGAAATTTTCCGGAAAAGCGTTTGGAATATTTAGAAAAATCAAAAAAATGGATTGGTTTTAACGATTATAATCTGAGAACTTTATGGTTGTCTTTAGCCTTAATGACACCAGATTATTTGAGCCATAAAACTATTTTAATTGATGAATTGGTCAGTTATTCTTCGGATAAATATGAATCAACGACCAGACAAAATGCATTAGATAAATTAATAGGTTTTAAAATTATTAATGAGACTGTTTTAATTAATTTAGTCAAAGCTACTACGCACCATATGTGGCAATTTTCTAAATTTGGACGGGATACTATCCGGACATTGTTAAAAAACCAGGTTTACAGAAATTCTTTTATTCAGATAAAAACTAATTTGAACGAAAATGAACAGTTTCAACTGAACCGATTATTAAATGAAAAAATATGAGAGCATTGGTTATCTCCGGAGGAGGGAGTAAAGGAGCATTTGCGGGCGGCGTAGCTCAGTTTTTATTAGAAAATAAAAAGATAAAATACGATTTATTTATCGGGACTTCTACCGGAAGTTTATTGATACCGCATCTGGCTCTGGGAAATATTGAAAAAATTCATCGGATTTATACCAATGTCGATATGAGTAAAATTTTCAATATCAACCCGTTTATAGTAAAGAAAAAGAAGGGCGTTGATGTGGTCAGTATTAATCATTTTAATGTATTATTACAGTTTTTTAAAGGTAAAAGAACCTTTGGCGAAAGCAAAAAACTACGCTCTTATATAAAAAAAAATCTGCCTATTGAAGAGTTTAATCTGTTGAAAGCACTGGAAACTGATATTGTAGTTACGGTTACTAATCTGACAAATAATCAGGCCGAATATAAATCGATTAAGAACTGTACATATGATGAATTTTGCGACTGGATCTGGATTTCCAGTAATTATATACCTTTTATGAGCATCGTGAATATAAAAGGTTGTGATTATGCTGATGGCGGATTCTCCAGTTTAGTACCTATTCAGGAGGCTATTAATCGCGGAGCTACTGAAATTGATGTTGTTGTTCTGGAAACAGAAAAGTCTACTCCAAGAGTGGCTATTGGTAAAAACCCTTTTTCTTTATTAATTGATTTGTTCCAGATAGAATTAGACCAGATAGAAAAACATGATATTTTATTGGGTACTCTGTCAGCTACGCACAATAATGTTAAACTTAATATGTATTATACACCAATTGCGCTGACCAATAATGCTTTGATTTTTAATAAAGTAAAAATGACACAATGGTGGGAGCAGGGTTTTCAATATGCACAGAAAAAAAGTGAAGCTATGGAAACTGTTAAATCCTTATTAACCGATGAAAAATCGGCATAAGTTTACCATAATTCAGCTACTTCATTTTTAATAAAAGCTAATGCTGTTGCACCAGGAGAAGTTTTTTCTAATAATTCGGTTATTACAAAAGTTCTTAACTCATCGGCATTAGTAACTTTTTCGCTTTTTGCAGCCAGACGAATCATTTGTACAATTGCGTTTTTAGCAGTTACAATAATGGTCCAGCATTTATCAGACACATAAATTTGCTGTGCGATATTGTGTTCAAATTCCTGCTCGATATGGGCGATGATATAATTTTCATATTCATTTTTATCGTTAGAAACAGGATTAATCCTGGCAAGAATGTGTGATGGCTGAATGCGTTCCATTAACAGTGTTAATCTTTCGTATGCCTGTAAGCGTAAAGGCAACGCTATTTTTTGATTGTCTTTTTGAATTAACCACTGTCTGGTGTTTTGCTGGTCTTTAAAATGCGAGTTAAATAAATAATAAGCCACTGCTCCGGTAATTACAGAAGGAATAGTATAAGCAAGTATTTCGATGATTTTTATAGAATCCATTTGTGTAAAATTTTAAAACAAAAATATACTTTTAGAATTATTAAGCAAAGATTCCCTAATAAAACACAAAGGCTTAGAAAAGAAAAAATAATTTTTTGTGTTTTTGTGTAAAAAAAACAGCATAAATCTTTTATAGTAAACTTAAAAAGTGTGTTTCTATTTGTTGATATTTATGTAAAGAATCAATATGTTACTCTTTTTAAATCGGAGTCTGTAATTAATTCTTAAATACTTATTTTTGCATAAACAGTGAAAAAAAATGCAACAATATATTTCCCAACTAAACGAAGCGCAACGCGAGCCTGTATTGCAAAAAGACGGACCAATGATTATTATTGCCGGAGCAGGTTCTGGAAAAACCCGAGTTTTAACGATAAGAATTGCTTATCTGATGTATCAGGGAGTAGATGCTTTTAATATTTTGTCCCTTACTTTTACTAATAAAGCCGCTCGCGAAATGAAAAATCGTATCGCAGATATTGTAGGTGCCAGCGAAGCTAAAAATTTGTGGATGGGAACTTTTCACTCCATTTTTGCCCGTATTTTACGCTCCGAAGCTGATAAACTAGGGTATCCTTCTAATTTTACTATTTATGATTCTCAGGATTCGCTTCGTGCTATTTCTGGAATTATAAAAGAAATGCAGCTGGACAGAGATGTTTATAAACCCAAACAGATTTTAAGCCGGATTTCGACCTTTAAGAATAGCCTGATTACTGTAAAAGCTTATTTTAATGATCCTGATTTACAGGAAGCAGATGCCATGGCTAAAAAACCCAGAATGGGCGAAATTTATCAAAATTATGTAGATCGATGTTTCAAATCGGGAGCTATGGATTTTGATGATTTGTTGCTGAAAACCAATGAATTATTGACTCGTTTTCCGGAAGTATTGGCTAAATATCAAAATCGTTTCCGTTATATTTTAGTGGATGAGTATCAGGATACCAATCATTCTCAGTATTTGATTGTACGTGCATTATCGGATAAATTTCAAAATATTTGTGTGGTAGGTGATGATGCACAGAGTATTTATGCCTTTCGTGGAGCCAACATCAATAATATCCTGAATTTCCAAAAAGATTATCAGGGCGTAAAAACTTTCCGATTAGAGCAAAATTACCGTTCATCACGTAATATCGTAGAAGCGGCGAACACTATTATTGATAAAAATAAAACCAAACTGGATAAAGTGGTCTGGACCGCTAATGAGTTTGGACCAAAGATAAAGGTACACCGCAGTCTGACCGATGCCGAAGAAGGACGCTTTGTGGCCAGTACTATTTTTGAACAAAAAATGCAAAACCAAATGACCAATGGTCAATTTGCAATTTTGTACCGAACTAATGCACAATCCCGTGCTATGGAAGACGCTTTACGTAAGCGTGATATACCATATCGCATTTATGGCGGATTATCTTTTTACCAAAGAAAAGAAATTAAAGATGTTTTGTGTTATTTGAGATTAGTCATCAATCCAAAAGATGAAGAAGCTTTAGTACGTGTCATTAATTATCCGGCTCGCGGAATTGGAGACACAACAGTTGAAAAATTAACTGTTGCTGCGAATCATTATAAAAGATCAATATTTGAAATCATGCAAAATATAGATCGTATTGATTTAAAGCTAAACTCAGGAACCAGACAGAAACTGCAGGATTTTGTCACAATGATACAGAGTTTTCAGGTAATCAATGAAAATCAGGATGCTTTTTATTTAACGGATCATGTTTCTAAAAAAACCGGATTGGTTCAGGAATTAAAAAAAGATGCTACACCGGAAGGTATGGCAAGAATTCAGAATATTGAAGAGTTATTAAACGGTATTAAAGATTTTACCGAAGGTCAAAAAGAAATTGACGGTGCGCGTGGTTCTTTGGCTGAATTCATGGAAGATGTGGCTTTGGCAACTGATTTGGATAAAGATACGAGTGATGAAGACCGTGTGGCTTTAATGACTATTCATTTGGCTAAAGGTCTGGAATTTCCTCATGTTTTTGTGGTAGGAATGGAGGAAGATTTATTTCCATCAGCAATGAGTATGAGTACGCGTTCTGAGCTGGAAGAAGAGCGTCGATTGTTTTATGTGGCATTGACAAGAGCTGAACATCAGGCTTATTTAACCTATGCACAATCACGTTATCGTTGGGGGAAACTCACTGATAGCGAACCTTCCCGTTTCATTGAAGAGATTGATGGTCAGTATTTAGAATATTTAACACCGGCCGAAACTAATTATCGCTTTAAGCCGATGATTGACAAAGATATCTTTGGAGATGTTGACAAATCTAAATTACGATTAGCTAAGCCTTCTAACGGGACGCCTCCAAAATACATTACCGATAATCAACCTAAACCAGAAGCTCAAATCAGAAAATTAAAACCGGTTTCCAGGAATGCACCGGCTGGTACTGCTAATTTATTTGATAACACATTGACAGCAGGAAATATCGTCATGCACGAACGTTTTGGACGTGGACAAGTGTTGAATTTAGAAGGAGTTGGAGCGGATAAAAAAGCGGAGATTAAATTTGAAGTAGGCGGAATCAAGAAATTATTATTGCGTTTTGCGAAGTTGGATGTTATTGGGTAATGTACGTGTGTTTAAGTATTTTATTTAAAAAGTGCGAAACTTTTTTTAATTAAAATATATCGAGAACTATAATCTAATTCCTTAAATAATGAAACAGTCTTACGTTTATATTTTAAAATGTTCTGATAATTCATATTATACAGGAGTTACAAGTAATTAAACCCAAAGGCTTTTTCAACATGAAACAGGTTTTTATCCCGATTGTTATACTGTAAACAAAAGACCAGTTGAATTAGTTTATTATTGTGAATTTACAGATGTCAATTTTGCAATTGATATAGAGAAAAAAATTAAAAAATGGTCAAGAGCTAAAAAAGAAGCATTGATTAATGAAGAATATGATAAACTTCCTAATTTAGCAAAGAAAAAGTTTTAGATAACTTAAATTAAAAAATACTTCTCGATACAATTTTTAAAAGTAAGGCTGTCGCATTACTATTAAAAATCACTCGAAGTGACGGGTGTAGTAAGTAACATTGAATAAGTACTCGTCAGTTCGAGTGGTTTTTAAAGCTAGATAAATGTCGATTAAAGTAAAAGTGTAATGCTTTAAAAATTGTATCGAGAACCATTATAATTATTTTTGAAAATTAAATTAAAAACAAAAAATGGCACAATTTATAAAAATATATGAAGACAAACCTTCTGAAGCAGCGATTGCCAAAGTGGTTAAAGTTTTGAAAGAAGGTGGTTTAGTAATTTACCCAACTGATACTGTTTATGGCTTGGGTTGTGATATAACCAATTCCAGAGCCTTGGAACGCATTGCAAAAATTAAAGGAGTAAAGCTTGATAAAGCAAAGTTTTCATTCATTTGTCATGACTTGAGTAATCTTTCAGATTATGTCAAGCAAATTGACACGTCAACTTTTAAAATTCTTAAAAGAGCTTTACCCGGACCTTATACTTTTATTTTACCGGGAAACAACAATTTGCCTAAAGAGTTCAAAAAGAAGACTACTGTTGGTATTCGTGTACCTGAAAACAATATTACTTTAGAAATTGTAAAACAGCTTGGGAATCCAATTGTAACAACCTCTATTCGTGATGAAGATGATGTGATAGAATACACCACTGATCCGGAACTAATTTTCGAAAAATGGCAGAATCTGGTGGATGTGGTAATTGACGGAGGTTATGGTGACAATGTGGCATCAACTATTATTGATTTATCCGGTCATGAACCTGAAGTAATTCGTGAAGGAAAAGGAGATATTGATATTTTGTAATATTGGATTTGATATTCCCATTTTGACAGATTAAAGCATAAAAAAAACGTCCCGAATCGATAGCTATCTCGACGGGACGTTTTTTTATGATGAAATCTAAAACAGATTATTTTTGTTTTTTCATTTCTTTTTCAACCATATCATAGAATTGGTCAATTTTAGGTAAAACAAGAATACGTGTTCTTCTGTTTTTAGCTCTGTTTTCAGCAGAATTATTATCCACTAAAGGAACATAAGAACTTCTACCTGCAGCGATTAATTGCTCTGGTTTAACTCCTAATTCGTTTGTTAACACACGGATGATAGAAGTAGAACGTTTCACACTTAAATCCCAGTTGTCTAACAAGATTCCGTTTCCAATGTAAGGAACATTATCGGTATGACCTTCAACCATACATTCAAAATCAGGTTTGTCATTTACTACTTTAGCAACTTTAGCTAAAACACTTTTAGCTCTGTCACTTACATTATAACTACCTGTTTTAAACAACATTTTATCAGAAATAGAGATGTATACCACTCCTTTTTCAACATTGATTTCGATGTCCGGATCGTTCAATCCCACTACGCTTTTTAAACTGGTAACCACAGCAAGAGTAACACTGTCTTTCTTGTTTAAAGCATCCTGCATTCTGGAGATTTTCAAGTCTTTTTCTTTGATAGATTCTAAAGCTTTTTCGATGTTTTCTGCACCTTTAGCTGTTAAAATAGTCATATCTTTAGAAGTAGCCATTAAGGTTTGATTGTGTTCTTTTAAACCTTCAACTCTGGCTGTTAGTCCGGCTTTTTCTTCCAGACAGGAATTTAATTTTACAGTTGCAGTATTTAATAAATCCTGAGTTTCTTTATTTCTTGCTTCTAAATCTGCGTATTTCTTTTTAGATACACAAGATGTTAAAAGAGCGAGTACCGAAAGGGCGATAACAACTTTTTTCATAAATTTAAATTAGTTTTTGAGTTTTTACAAATTTAGTTTTTAATATCTAGAAATTAAATATAAATTAATGTTAATTTTATTTCGCAAAGACCTTGCCATTTTTAATATAATAAATAATAACGATACTTTTAACATTATAGTATTTTTTTGATTGAAAAAAATCTCTTTTTTTGTAAGTTTTTGAAAATAAACCATAAAAAACAAAATGAGCTTTCAAAATAGCAAAACAATGACTGAATTTTCCCTGTAAAATAAAATGAAGTCCGGCAACCCCATCCAGAATCATACGGACAAATAAAACAGAATATAAATTTTCCTTTGGTAGGTTTTTAACCAGCATTAATAATGAATTCCTGAAATTCAAAAATGTTTTTTGTGGATTTCCCTGTTTCAAAGTCGCACCACCTACATGATAAACCACTGATTCCGGATTGAATCTGATAGTATATCCTTTGTTTCTGGCGCGCCAGCATAAATCAATTTCTTCCTGATGTGCAAAAAAATCAGCATCAAATCCCTTTAATTCATGATAAACATTGCTTCTGATAAAAAAGCACGCGCCGGAAGCCCAGGTAATTTCTCGGGCATCATTGTATTGTCCATTGTCTTTTTCAATAGTTTCAAAAATGCGACCGCGGCAATAAGGGTACCCGTATTTATCAATAAAACCTCCGGCAGCCCCGGCGTATTCAAAATGATCCTTATTTTTATAATCCAAAATTTTTGGTTGGATTATAGCGGTGTTGGGTTCGTTTTCAAAAGTTTCTAAAATAGGTTTTAACCAATTTTCAGTCACTTCTATATCCGAATTGACTAAAGCATAAATTTCAGCATCAATGTGTTGTAAAGCTTCATTATAGCCCTGTGCAAATCCAAAATTTCCAGCATTCTGAATAATATTTACAATGGGGAAATTAGTTTTTACATAGGATACAGAAGTATCCGTAGAAGCATTATCCGCAACATATATAGTAGCTTCAGGAGAATATTTGATTACAAAAGGTAAAAAATGTTCTAATAACTGAACCCCATTCCAATTCAGGATTACAACTGCTGTTTTTTTCAAAATCTTGTTATTTAGTTATTTATAATCGGGAATTGCGGTTAAAAACTGATATTTTTCATTCTGATAATCCATTTGACAGAAATAATGATTCAATCCATTGCTAACCATTAAAAAATTAGATTTCATGGTCATATTATAACGGGCAATCTGGTCAAAAGTTCCCTGTGTAATTTTTACTTCAGGCGCTTTGCATTCCACTAAAACTTCAATTGAACCATCTGAGTTAAAAACTACAACATCATATCTTTTTCTCAACCCGTTTACCAGCAGCACTTTTTCTACATTAATTAAAGATTTTGGATATTTTTTTTCTTCTGATAAAAAGCGTACAACATGCTGACGAACCCATTCTTCAGGTGTGAGAATGATGAACTTTTTTCTGATTTCATCAAAAATAGCCATTTTATTTTCGCTATTTTTGAAACGAAATGAATAAGAAGGAAAATTGAGTTTTTGCATCTGGCAAAAATAGAAAATATGTTTAAAGATAGTAGATTTCAAATCTGAAATCTGTTTTCTAAAATCTGAAATCTAAAAATGGACGAAGTCATAAAAATTGTTAACGATATTAAAGCAGGAAATATTAAACCTATTTATTTTTTAATGGGGGAAGAACCTTATTATATTGATAAACTTTCGGACTACATTGAAGAAAATGTTTTGTCGGAGGATGAAAAAGGTTTTAATCAGACGGTGATGTACGGAAGAGATGTCTCCGTAGATGACATTGTTTCCACTGCTAAACGATATCCTATGATGGCTGAGCGTCAGGTTGTAATTGTAAAAGAAGCTCAGGATTTGACAAAGACTATTGACAGACTGGAAAGTTATGCCGAAAATCCAATGCTTTCTACAGTTTTAGTGTTTTGTTATAAATACAAGACTCTGGATAAGAGAAAGAAAGTAACGAAGATGCTTGCTAAATCCGGAGTCGTTTATGAAAGTAAAAAGCTATATGAAAATCAGGTTGGCGATTGGATCAAACGTGTTTTATCCGGAAAAAAGTATGCCATTGAGCCTAAAGCAGCCGCCATGTTAGTTGAGTTTTTAGGTACTGATTTAAGTAAAATAAATAATGAACTGGAAAAATTACAGATTATTTTACCCAAAGGAAGTACTATTACGGCTAAAGATATTGAAGAAAATATAGGCTTCAGTAAGGATTTTAATGTTTTTGAATTACGAAAAGCTATTGGGGAACGAAATCAGCTGAAAGCTTATACGATTGCTGAAAATTTTGCTAATAATCCAAAGGATAATCCGATGGTTGTTACTACAAGTTTAGTTTTCGGTTTCTTTGTTCAGTTATTAAAATACCACGGACTAAAAGATAAAAATCCTAAGAACGTAGCTTCTGTTTTAGGAGTAAATCCTTTTTTTCTGAAAGAATATGATTTGGCAATACGAAATTATCCGATGCGAAAAGTAAGTCAGATTGTAGCTTCTTTAAGAGAAATCGATGTTAAAAGTAAAGGAGTAGGAGCTAATGCTTTATCTAATGGTGATTTATTAAAAGAAATGCTTTACCATATTTTTAATTAGCTGCTAAATTTAACGATATTTGTGTTTCTGAAAATGTTTAATAAATACCACAATAATGGGAATGAATAAAAACACCATCTTAGGATGGGCTACTTTTATAATGATTGTAATGGGACTCATATTAATAGGTCTGGGAATATTTAAATACCGTGATATATCCGGAATCGGATTTGCAGCCGTAGGAATCGGTTTTTTTTCTATTGCCTGGGTGTTTAGCGCTCTTAAAGGGAGAGTATAGCTTATCCTTAGTTATTAAATTTAAACGGCGGTTATTTTTGAAAGTAACTGTCGTTTTTTTATGCGATTCATTTAGAACAAGGTTATTATTTATATTGATTCCAATCATTAACCCGAAGTTAACATTTTGATGCATCTGTTATAAAACGTTAACATATTGGTTATTATTTAAACAAAATAAGTTAACCGTTAAAAGTTTTTTAGGGCATAGTTTTGACAAAAATAAAAATAGAAAAACTATGAAATTTAACTACCTAAAAAAAGCCGGAGTATTATCGATACTAAGCTTAGCAGCAATCAGCTGTCAAAATGATGATGATTCTAAAAGTCCTAATGCTACAATTGATTTTAACAATACTTCAAAAGAACCTGCATTAGTTGTTGCTAAGGAAGGTTTTGAAAATTTGAAAATTACTGCAATGATAAGTAGTACGGATGTATTATCGCAGTCACCTAATTTTGTTTACGGAGCGCAGCCTGATGGTGCCGGATTTATGAAGGATCCTAATGGTGATGGATATATGATGATTACTAATCATGAAATTTTACAATCCGTTTCCAGAGTTTATTTTGATAAAACACTTAAACCTGTAAAAGGGGAATATATAGTTGACGGAATTGGAGGAATGACCAGATTGTGTTCAGCTACATTAGCTACTCCGGCTATTCACGGATTTGGTCCTATGTTTTTGACAGCAGGAGAAAGTGGTGAAGAAAGTATGGTTCACGGAATAAATCCATTTGGTTTAAGTAGTGAAAAAAGCAGAAAAGACAGAGTTTTGCCTGCTCTTGGAAAAGCAAGTATGGAAAATGCAGTTCCTTTAACTAAGGATGCTTTTCCGGGTAAAACAGTTATTTTAATTGGAGAAGATCAATCTTACGGAACTTCTCATGCCAGTGCTGGTCAGGTTATTATGTATGTAAGTAACACAGTTGGTGATTTAAATAATGGAAAATTATATGCTTTAAAGAGAAATGATGGCAATCAGGTAGAGACTTCAATGAATATCGGAAGTTCATTTGATGTTTCATTTGTAGAAATTCCAAATGCTAAGAATCTTACAGGTGCGCAAATTAATACTACAGTAAATAGTTTAGGTGCTATTCGTTTTTCAAGAGTAGAAGATGTTGATTACAGAAAAGGTTCTGCTAAAAATAACCGTGAAATCTATTTTACTGCTACAGGTCAGGCGAGCAATAATAATCCGGTTGATGGATATACGATGTGGGGAAGAGTTTATAAATTAAATTTAGATGATAAAAATCCATTAATTGGTAAACTGGAATTAGTAGTTGAAGGTGATTCTGCCGCCGGTACAGGAATTATCAATCCTGATAACCTTTGTGTTACTGAAAACTATGTGTACATTCAGGAAGATGGAGATTCTTATTATACTGCTGCTAAACACGATTCATATATCTGGCAATACAACATTGCTACAAAAGCTAATAAACCATGGCTGACAATGAATCACAAGCGTGAGGATGCTACCTGGAATACAACTTACAACCAGACAGGTGTAATGAAATTTGGTAGCTGGGAATATGGGGCAATGGAAGATATTTCAGATGTGATAGGGGTGCCAAATACTTTTATTGTAAATGTTCATCCTCATACCTGGCAGAAAGAAGCTTTCAAATATGCTGATGGAAGTAAAGTGAATTCTAATATGGAAGGTGGTCAAACCGTGATAATAAGAAACGTTCAAAAATAATTTTTGATATTAACATATAAAAAAACAGCCCTTTTACAGGGTTGTTTTTTGCTTTTTATTTACCTTAAAAATGAAATTGTTTAAAAATAATTGTACCGGAAAAATAATCCTTGCTCTTAATTTAGCACTTGTAATGCTGTTCTCCGGCTGCGAAAAGAAATACGTTGAGATCACTGCGCAACAGGAATTAATTTCAGATATTGAAAAATTAAATCAGGAAGTTGCCGATTTTGAAAAAACAGTAGAAAAAAGCAACGATCCCAAAAAGATACAACAAGCTTTTAACAAAACGCGGTTATCTTATAAAAAAATAGAATGGGCAGTTGAATATTTTACACCAAATCCAGCCCGTTTTGTAAACGGACCCGCTCTGGATGAACTGGAAGTTGCCGAAAATACCTTTATTCCACCCAATGGTTTTCAGGTAATTGAAGAAATGATTTTTCCGGATTATCCTCTTGAAAATAAAGCCGATTTAATTCGTACCATTAAAATATTAAATGGAAATTTTAAGCAAATCCAGCAGCATTTAAGCGCAATTACAATTTCTGATTCCCATATTTTAGATGCTTCAAAAATGGAAATCAACCGCATTCTGGCATTAGGAATTACAGGATTTGATTCTCCTATAGCTTTTCAGTCTATTCCGGAAGCGGGAAGCAGTCTGAGTTCGGTAGGGAATTTAATTTCGAAAATGAATTTTGAAAGTACCGAATCTGTTCAGTGTGAAAAAGAAATAAAAAATCTAATTCATCAGGCAATAAATTATTGTAAAGAAAATGCTGATTTTAAAACATTTGACAGAGCTTATTTTATTAAAAACTATCTGAATCCAATTAGCAAAAAGTTAGTAGCTTTTCAAAAAATTAATAAGATAAAAGGTGTCAATAGGAATAATGTTGTGAACCCAAAAGCCACAACTATTTTTGACAAAGAAGCTTTTGATGTAAACGCTTTTATTCCTTCAGAAGAATATGTGTACACAAAAGAAAAAGCTGAATTAGGGAAACAATTATTTTATGAAAATGCTTTATCAGATGATAAAACCAGAAGCTGTTCATCTTGTCATAATCCCGAAAAAGCATTTACGGATGGTTTAAAAACGAACCAGTCATTAACCGGAAGTAATTTGAGCAGAAATACGCCAACATTAACTTACGCTTCATTGCAAAATGCCCAGTTTTGGGATATGCGCCAACTGGATTTGGAAAAACAAAGTTTAGATGTAATCCAGAATAAAGATGAAATGCACGGAAATGTGGCTAATGCCATTGAGATATTGACTAAAGATGCAGCATACCAAAAACGGTTTAAAAAAGCGTTTCCAAAATCTGAAAAAATTAAGGAATGGCAGGTTCAGAATGCTTTAGCGAGTTATATCCGTTCTCTAAATGCTTTTGACAGTAGATTTGATAATTATATGCGTGGTGATTCAGATGATTTTACCGCCGAAGAAAAATTAGGATTTAATCTTTTTGCCGGAAAAGCAAAATGTGCTACTTGTCATTTTATTCCTTTGTTTAACGGAACTGTTCCACCAAATTATCAAAAAACAGAGCAGGAAGTAATTGGAACACCAGCTGATAAAAGCGGGAAAAAAATCAGTCCTGATTTAGGAAGATACATACAATACCAAATGCCTCAGTTGAAAAATGCTTTCAAGACACCATCATTAAGAAATGTTGCTGTAACGGCACCCTATATGCACAATGGAGTTTTTACAACTTTAGAAGAAGTAGTTGATTTTTATAATAAAGGAGGAGGTGTTGGTCTTGGAATTGCTGTTGAAAATCAAACTTTACCCGCTGATCCATTGGAATTAAACGAAAAAGAAATTAAAGCTTTAATTGCTTTTATGAAAACCCTGACTGATGAGGCTTATCAATAATTGCTACTGTAAAAAATAAATTGGAATGTCAGCGAACTTATTTATTGTTTCTTTAATAATGTTATATTTGTATTCTTTAAAAAAATTAAATTTATAATATTATGTCAGACGATAAAAAGGTAATTTTCTCAATGCAAAAATTGAGCAAAACCTATCAGGGAGCAGATAAACCTGTTCTTAAAAATATCTATTTAAGTTTCTTTTACGGAGCTAAAATTGGTATTCTGGGTTTAAATGGTTCAGGAAAATCTTCTCTTTTAAAAATTATAGCAGGTGTTGATAAAAACTATCAGGGAGATGTGGTTTTTCAACCGGGATACACTGTTGGGTATTTAGAGCAGGAACCTGAATTAGATGATTCTAAAACGGTTTTGGAAATTGTTCAGGAAGGTGCTGCTGAAACGATGGCTGTTTTAGCAGAATACAATCAAATTAACGATTTGTTCGGTCTTGAAGAAAACTATTCTGATCCGGATAAAATGGACAAGTTGATGGATCGTCAGGCTGCTTTGCAAGACAAAATTGATGCGCTTGGAGCTTGGGAAATTGATACTAAATTAGAGATTGCAATGGATGCTTTGCGTACTCCGGATGGTGATACACCAATTAAAAACCTTTCAGGAGGTGAGCGTCGTCGTGTTGCTTTGTGCCGTTTATTGTTACAACAACCGGATGTATTGTTATTAGATGAGCCTACCAACCACCTTGACGCAGAGTCGGTACTTTGGTTAGAGCAGCATTTAGCACAATATTCAGGAACTGTAATTGCAGTAACACACGATAGGTATTTCTTAGATAATGTAGCGGGATGGATTTTAGAGTTAGACAGAGGAGAAGGTATTCCGTGGAAAGGGAATTATTCTTCTTGGTTAGACCAAAAATCGAATAGAATGGCGTTAGAAGAAAAAGTGGCTTCTAAACGCAGAAAGAACTTAGAAAGAGAGTTGGATTGGGTACGCCAGGGGGCTAAAGGCCGACAAACCAAACAAAAAGCACGTTTGCAAAACTATGATAAGTTATTGAACGAAGACCAAAAGCAACTGGATGAAAAATTAGAAATTTACATTCCAAACGGACCTCGTTTAGGGACTAATGTTATCGAGGCTAAGAATGTTGCCAAAGGATTTGGCGATAAATTATTATATGATAACTTGAACTTCACATTACCTCAGGCTGGAATTGTTGGTATTATTGGACCAAACGGTGCCGGTAAATCTACTATTTTCAGAATGATTATGGGAGAACAGGAAACTGACAGTGGAGAGTTTTCTGTGGGTGAAACGGTAAAAATTGCATATGTAGATCAATCTCATTCTAATATTGATCCGAATAAATCCATTTGGGAAAATTTCTGTGACGGACAGGAATTAATTATGATGGGTGGTCGTCAGGTAAATTCCCGTGCTTATTTAAGCCGTTTTAATTTTGGCGGAAGCGATCAGAATAAAAAAGTATCCACACTTTCCGGAGGAGAACGTAACCGTTTACACCTGGCAATGACTTTGAAAGAAGAAGGAAACGTATTGCTTCTGGATGAGCCTACAAATGATTTGGACGTAAATACGCTTCGTGCATTAGAAGAAGGTTTAGAAAATTTTGCAGGTTGTGCAGTGGTTATTTCTCACGACAGATGGTTTTTGGATCGTATTTGTACGCACATTTTAGCTTTTGAAGGAAACTCTGAAGTTTATTTTTTCGAAGGAAGTTTTTCTGAATATGAAGAAAATAAAAAGAAACGTCTTGGTGGAGATTTAACGCCAAAACGAATCAAATACAGAAAATTAATCAGAGGTTAATTTCTTCTGATAAAGATAAAAAAGAAGGGATAATTTTATTTAAATCATCCCTTCTTTTATACTCATTATGTTTTTATGAATTACTAAACTGCAGATTGCTCAGGTTTTTATAAATTCCGTTTTCAAGACCAATTAATTCTAAATGAGTTCCTTGTTCGCTAATTATCCCGTTATCAATTACTAATATCTGATCAGCGGATCGAATAGTTGATAAGCGGTGCGCAATAATGATACTGGTTCTTCCTTCCATTAAAATTTCAAGTGCTTCCTGAACTAATTTTTCACTTTCACTGTCTAATGATGAAGTAGCTTCATCCAGAATCAAAATACTTGGATTTTTAAGTAAAGCACGGGCAATGGCGATGCGCTGTCTCTGACCACCGGAAAGTTTAATCCCTCTTTCGCCTACAATAGTCTCCATTTTTTCCGGAAAACTTTCAATAAAATTGTAGGCATTCGCTTGTTTGGCAGCAGCCAGAATTTCTTCATCGGTTGCATTTGGTTTACCATAAGCAATATTCTCTTTGATGGTTCCTCCAAATAAAATTACATCCTGAGGAACGATACTCATATTACCGCGTAAATCTTCTAAATCATAATCGTAGATATTTTTACCATCAATTAAAATTGATCCGCTGTCTATATCATAAAAGCGTAATAATAATGATGCAATTGTCGATTTTCCCGCACCACTTGGACCTACTACAGCGATTTTTTGTCCAAAACCAGCGGAGAAATTTACGTCTTTTAATACCGGAATTTCTTTTCTTGAAGGATAACTAAAAGCGACATTTTTAAAATCTACTGTTCCTTTAAGCTTAGGAGACGTCGTTTCGTGTACTTCCGTATTAATTTTTTCAGGAGTTTCGTCCAGTAATTCAAATACACGTTCTGTAGCACCTACCGCTTTTTGGATTTGAGCATACATTTCGGCAATTCCACCAAAGGAAGCACCAATAAAAGTAGTATATAATACAAATGAAATTAAATCACCTACTCCTTCGACTTCACCTTTAATGGTTAATGTTATTCCGTACCAAACAACGACTACCACACAACCAAAAAGGCACAGAATAATAAATGAAGCAAAATACCCTCTGTACTGACCGCCTTTAATCGCAATAGCTACAATTTCTTTAATTTTATTTTTATAGCGTTGTAATTCGTACCATTCATTTGCAAAAGCTTTTACATTACTAATTCCCTGTAGTGTTTCCTCAACGATTACCTGACTTTCAGCAACCTTGTCCTGTGTCATTTTTCCGTATTTTCGAATGAATCTGCCAAAAATAACTGCTGCTACGGCAACAACAGGAACAATGCATAACATCATAAGAGTCAATTTTGGACTGATACTTCCTAAAATTACAAATCCGCCAATGATTAAGATAAATTGTCTAAGGAATTCGGCTATAGTTGTGGTAAGTGTATCTTGCAATTGCGAAATATCGGCACTAATGCGGCTGTTTAATTCCCCTACACGTTTTTGAGAGAAAAAAGACATGGGCAGCTTAATCAAATTTTCGTATAACGCAAAACGGATATTAGATAAGGTGTTTTCGGTAAAATTCACAAAAAGCGAAATTCTGAAAAAAGAAAAGATAGCCTGTAGCATTAAGATTCCCATTAACGCCATGGCTATTTCATTGGCTTTGCCTAAATCTTTATTGGTAACACAATCTACTAACATTCCCATCAATTTAGGAAAGGCGAGGGCTGTTGCGCTGGTTAGTAATAAAAAAACTAATCCTATAAAAAATTTAAATTTATGATTTTTGGAATATTTGAATATTCTTAAGGCTTTTTGGAGAGAGCTGGTTGTTAATTTTGCTTTGGGTAAATCATTTTCTTTGAAACGAGCCATAGTATTGAATTTGTTTCCACAAATGTAATACTATCAAAGGGTATTACAAAAAAATAGTAAATCATTAAAATGTTGTAAGTGAGTCGCTAAGAAATTAATGTTGATTTTTTATTAATTTATTTTAAAAAAACACTTGCAAATATAAAATCTAGCTGTATATTTGCACTCGCAATCAGCAATGATAGCACAATGAAATAGGGCGATTAGCTCAGCTGGTTCAGAGCACCTCGTTTACACCGAGGGGGTCGGGGGTTCGAACCCCTCATCGCCCACCATAATTTTACAAACCTCTAAAGTCATTGATTTTAGAGGTTTTTTTTGGTTCGATGTAATTCAACTAAACTAATTTAGGACGGGGTTCAAAAGTTGGGGGTTAACCAAAAAAAAGATAATCTGAATAGAAAAAATCAATTTTTATGACTCCTCTAAACTGACTTCTAAAAGCTTTTATTAAACACGTCAATAGCGCTTTTCTTTAAAAATATTCACTAAATATATCAAAAGAAATCATTTTTCTTATATTCTGAAGGAGTTTGTCCTGTATGTTTTTTGAAAAATTTACTGAATACAGACTGATCAGAAAAGTTTAATTCCGATGCGGCATCACTAACTGAGGTATGGTAGTTACGCAATAAAATTTTGGCTTCTGTAATCAATACCTGATTGATAATTTCCCTACTTGTTTTAAACATAGTTTTTTTTATCATTTTGCTTAAATACTTTCTTGTTACAAAAAGACTGTCCGCATAAAACTGTACATCATGATGTTCCTTATAGTTTTCACGAAGTAGCAGGAAAAATTTTGTTGCAAGGTCTTCACCTCTTGGCGAAGTAGGCTGTACTGTTTCAATGCTCTTAAAATAATTGTCTAATTCATAAATAAGGAGGGAAAAGAAATGCCATATCAATTCATTGGAGTAGTAGTTATCTTTTGTGGTATCATTAAGAGACTGCAATTCAGTAAGATAAAATTTTATTCTTTTGAAAAGATCTGCGTTCCCACTGATAATCGAAATAGGATTGTTTGAAAAACTTTTTAGAATGTCATTTGATCTGTAATTAAATCCTGCTTTAGATATAAAGTCGGTGGTGAACACAATATATTTTGCCTTATAATCATCTGAAATACGATCAGTTGTGAAGGTTCCTGAGTTCGGACAAAAGAGGATATCATTGGCCGTAATTTTTGATTGATAATCATTTATAGTATATTCACAAATTCCCTTTTCCAGTATAATTAAGGAGAAAAAATCTGCTCTGTGCGGTATGCTCAATTTTATATTGTAATTACTTTTATTAATATCGTTTACCACATATTCTTTCGTAATTAAATCGGTTTTAACCTGACTTATTAGTTCTTCCAGTGTCAGATTATAAATTTGTTTTACCATGTTGAGCAGAAAAAATTAAGTAATTTTAATATTAAATAAGGGTTCAATAAAAATGCTATTCATCAAAATACAAAATTAAAATAAAGCGACAAATAAACTAATCTTGGTAACTAATCAAACCTTTTTTATTAATATAATTTTTAAGCCAGCTAATATATTTTAGATTGGAAATTATTAAAGCTTGGCTTATAATCAACATTGGGTTAAACTACTGATGCATTCATAATTGTGAAGTATGTATAAAAACTGAAAAAAGTGGATTAAATCTAATTTGGATAATCCACTTTTAATTTTAAGTTCTATTATTTAAAATTTGTTTTTCTATGCAGGTAAGGATTAATTAGGAAGAGATAAAAGTGGTATTTCTAGTCCCGTAGCCATAGTTCTTGTTTTACTGATGTGTAAAAGTGAATCCCAAAAACCATATTTCTGAGGAACCATTACTAAAAGATCAGCTTTATAATTTTTGATTTCTAACTTAATTTCATTGACAACGTCACTTGATTTAATCTTTTTGTAAAGATGTTTAATATCTGTAAGATTTGGATCAATTGTAGAGTCGGCATTGTTTTGCTGAAGAAGTAATTTTTCGACTTTATGTTCAACACTAAAAAATTCTATTTCTGACTTTAGTTTCAAAACTATTTTTGTAAACCATCTAAATCTTTTAACTGTTGACAAACTCGTATCGTCTAATGCAAAAAGTATTTTTTTAACTTGAGAAAAATGTGCTGCTTCCGGAACAGCCAGTACCGGAATATTAATGTTTTTAATTACAGATGTTGTTGAATTACCCATTAAATCTTGCTCTAAAGACTTATCTGCCATACCCATTACAACAAGTTCTATTTTTCTGTTTTCAATTAACTTGTTGAGTTCCTCTTCCAAAGGCGAGTAAATACAATAAATTTCTATTTCAATAGAAAATGTAGTAGAAAGCTCTGTCGCTAAGATTTTAAGTTTCCACAAGGATCTATTTAGTTCCTGATCTAGTCCGGCGCTGGAAACTCTTGAATTCGAACTATGAATAGAAAGTGAAAAGGAATGAAAGAGTAGAAGTTTTGATCCGGTTACTTCTGCTAATGCTGCCGCATAGAAAACGGCATTTTTTGCAATATCAGAAAAATTTGTGGCGGCAATTATTGTTGATTTTGAGCTCATGACTTAACTATTTACGTTATAAAGTTTAGATTAAATTAATTTTTTAAAGTATATTATTTATTATGTCTACAGGCCTGCAGAAAGTCAAATGAATACTGGTTTATTTGATTTTCAATCCGGCTGTTAAGGTGATTTTACTAAAGTTTAAGTTTGAAGTGAACATTGCAAAATCCATAAGAGACTAGTATATGCGACAGCTTTCACTTCCGTTTTTTATTTCTTTAAAGAAGATTTATAATTTTTCTTTTCTCGATGTGTCTATGATTCCATGAAGGAATAACATATTGGTACAGTTCAAAATTTCACGTTTGTCCGAAAATTCTTTTCTAGTATTTTCTATGATAGTATCAATTTGAAGCATATAAAGATCAACTAACAATTTAGGCTTTAAGGTTTCCCAATAAAAACCATCTTGTATACCACGAACTATATTTAGTAACAAAAAAGGCGTAAATTTATCTTTTTTCGATTTTATAACGATCTGATATACTTTAGGATAATATTCTATAATATCATTAATAAACACTGATGTAAAAACAGAAATATTATTTTGTATAAAATTAAAAAAAATTAAAAGTTCATCGGGAGGATTGTTGTATTCACTAGCAAGGTTTTCGATATATTTTTCGACTTTAGTTAATTCAATTGTTGTTATTTTTTTTACAATATCTTCTTTATCAATGAAATACTGATAAAATGTTTTTTTAGAAATTCCACATTTTTTACTAATTAAGTCTATAGAAGTTTTTTTAATTCCATTGTTTGGAAATAGCAATAAAGCAGTTTTCATGATTTCTTGCTGTGTATCTTTCATTATTTTAAGTGATAATCATTTTTTGTACTTCATTATATATTTTCCCGGTCTCATGTATTTTAAAGATAGATAATCTCAAATTTTTGATTCAAACCATTGGTAGAATCAGTTCAATAAAAAAAAGCTATACTTACAAAGATATTTCACAAACTGGGTAAAAAAAAGGTTGATTAATCGCCAAGATTGGTTTATTTGTCGCCTTTTAAAGATGTAAAAGAGTCAGGGTATAGCTGCGTTCTAAAAACGAAGTTCAAGTTTAAGTAGTTTTCAAATATTTGTGTATAGGAGTCCGGTGTTGTATAATGCGACTTATAGACATATTTTAGCGACTTTTATTTTAACAGTGATCAGACAGAAAGCGCGAATTTTATAAAAAATTATCATAATTTAAAAAAGTAAAATTTCTAATGCATTCTGAAAAAAACTCCGCTCATACCGAACAGTATTTTAAAATAGTCCGGCAAAAATTACGCTTTAACTCTGTATTTTTTTTAACGGGTTTGCTAACTGTTTCAATGTGTGGCTTTTTCTGGCTTAATACAGATTCATTTTTTTCACTTAATAGTATTCCGTTGTTTGCAATTGTACTTATTATCAATGGAAGTAGTGAAACTTTTTTTTCAATTATAAATAAAAATAATTTTGAAAGTTGGGGACTGCTCCTTCAATCAGGAATATATGCTGTATTAGTAGGGATCTTATTTTTACTTATTCCTTTTGAATCCATAAATGTACAGGTGGTTATACTTTTATATCTGTTTTTGGCAGCTATTTTCAACTTAATTTTTACTGGGGCTTTAAAGCAGTACGGTATGGTTAACTGGAATAGTTTTATAACTTTAAATAAAATAGTCGTTGTAATATCACTCTTTACGTTAATTTTTGAAATTAAAGATTTTGAAGAAACAGATTTATTACTTTACATCACATTAATTTGTTTTGGATTTAGTAAGGTATTACTAGGTCGCGGATTTTCTGAACTCAATACTTTTAATGAAAAAATAAGCTGGTCCATCTATCATAAAATTGATGTGATTAAGAATGAATATTTTAAATCCCTTGAAAGAAACTGGGATGCCGAAAGAGATTTATATATTTAAAAATGTGCACTAATTTTAGGTTTATCGATTTACTTTAAAATAGATTAAAATTCTCATTTTCATCAATTTAACTAAGATGTAAAAAGTTGTTGTCATTTCGTATTAATACATTAAAAAGGATACTCTATTTATAATAGCGTATCCTTTTGTCCTTAGATATTTGTAAATATATTAGTAGAAAAGTATAGTTAGTTGTTCACTGCTAAAGAAACTTCCTCTCGGTAAAGAATAGCCCCTATTTCGGGATGTATCTGAGTGTTTTTGGCAAAACTCTCAATAGGTTTTTTTACAGATTTCAGGAAAGAATTACTCAATAGGATGTAGGAGGGACGTTCGGCAAAACCATTTTTTAGAAGTTGATGTGCCTCCACAATTGTGGCTCCATACAGTTTGCTGAATTTTTTAATCTGGTATTTACTAAACTCTCCATAATGAACGATTAATTTAAGTGATAAGTCAATTTTAATGTTTAGCGATTTACTAAGTAGTATTACTTTATTTTCAAATGCTCGAAGCATATTACGTAAATTTTCCATTGTTTTTTCATAAGATGGTTTCTTGGAATACTTATAAAAAAGAATTGCATCTCCCTCAATTTCTGAAATATTGAAATTTTGGTTGTTGGATATTATGAGTTCAGTCAAAAGTTCTTTCACAATATACTCACCAGTGTAAATTTTAGTGTTGTAGACAAACTCAGTAAAGCCACTAAAATCCGGTATTAGTATTATTCCTTCTTTAATCGTAGTATTTTTCATAACATAGGCTTTGTATTGATTAGTAAAAATCTGTTGCCTGATACCAACAGGCAACAGATTAAATTATACTTATTGCCATCCTCCACCAAGGGAACGGTACAGCATGGTAATTGCATTAAGTTTTTGCGTTTTTATCGCAGCTAAATCCAACTCAGATTTTAATTTATTGGTCTGAGCAATAATTACATCAAGATAATTGGCCTCATTGTATTTATATAAAGTGACAGAGTTTGTTACTATGGTTTTTGAGCGTTCCACTAAACCTTCAGCAATTTTTTGTTGTTGCTCTAATTTTTGGATTTGAACCATAGCATCAGATACTTCTGCAACAGCTGTTAAAACAGATTGTTTGAAATTAAGTTCAGCTTGTTCTGAACTAATTTTTGACTGTTCATATCTTGTTTTTAGCTGTTTCCCATTTAAAATAGGCTGTAGTAATGAACCTGCAGCAACACCAAATAAAGAGCCAGGTAACTCAAACCAGTTACTTGCTTTAAAAGAATTAATTCCTCCTTGTGCCGTTATGTTTAGTGAAGGATACATACTTGTTTTAGCAACATGTATACTCGCAATGCTTCTTCTAAAATCGAGCTCTCTACTTTTTACATCAGGTCTGAAGGACAGTATTTGAGAAGGATAACCGGTAGATAGTGCTTCGGGTACAATAACTTTATCCAGTCTAAGATTTCTTTCTATCTGATCAGGTAAACTGCCTGTTAATATACTCAGGGCGTTCTCCTGTACATTAATGGCACCTTCTATAACAGGGATATTTTTTAAAATTTGATCTTTAGTAATCTCTTGCTGTTGAACAGCCAAAGAGGTAATCATACCCAGTTCTTGTTGTTTATTTAAAATAGTAAGCGTGCTGTCTGCAAAAGTTAAATTGTTTTGGGTAATTTCCAATTGTTTATCCAACATCAGAAGGTTATAGTAACCGGTAACTACTTCGGAAACCAAGCGTGTTTTAACAGCTTTTGCAGCCTCTTGTGTTTTAAGATAGTCTGCTAAAACTTCTTCTTTTGCACCTTTAATTTTACCCCAGATATCAGCTTCCCAAGAAATATTGACGGAAGTACTATAATCTTCGATGTATTTTTGTCCCAAAAACTGTCCTAATGAAAGTCCGTTTAAACTATTGTCTGATGGACGTGATATGTTGGCAGCAGCGACAGTAGCATTAACAGTGGGCACATTTGCCCATTTTGATTGCTTGTATCCCAAAGAAGCAAATTCTATTTGCTTTAAAGCAATTTGCATATCATAATTGTTTTGTACTGCTTGGTCAATAAGATTGACCAAGACAGGATCTTTAAAAAACTCTTTATAATTAATTAGTGCAATGTTGCTTGCGCTGTCCTTTTGAACTGATGTATCATCATTTCTAAAGGTATCAGGAAGGTCAACTTCAGGTTGCTCGTACTTTTGAACAGAGCACGATAAAATAAATCCTGAAATTGTGGTGATGTATATTATTTTTTTAAATAAATTCATTTCTTAATTTTTGAATTAATATTCCCAATCGGATTCGGATATTTCTTTTCCACTCATTTTTTCCTGTAGGTATTGAAATACCACAAAGAGTACCGGAGTTATGAAAACACCCAATATTGTACCTACTAGCATACCAAAAATTGCGGCATATCCTATGGAATGATTACCCATTGCAGAAGGCCCTACTACGAATACCAGTGGTAATAATCCTGTAATAAATGCTAATGAAGTCATTAAAATTGGACGAAGCCTTGCTTTAGCTCCTTCGACAGCAGCTGCAATCAAACTCTTACCGGCTTGTCTTCTTTGAATAGCAAATTCAACAATCAAGATTCCATTTTTGGCAAGTAAGCCTATAAGCATTACCATTGCAATCTGAACATAAATATTGTTGGAAATGTCTGCCATTGAAATACCTATGAACACTCCGCTAAGTCCAACTGGGATAGCAGTAAGAACAGCTAAAGGCAGGATATAACTTTCGTATTGTGCTGCTAATAAGAAAAACACAAAAATAAAACACAATGCAAAAATGACAGTAGATTGTGAACTGGAAGCATTTTCCTCACGGCTCATGCCTTTATAATCATAGGTATATCCAGCAGGCAGAATTTGCTCACTTACCTCTTTAATTGCAGTCATTGCCTGACCCGAACTGTAGCCTGGTTTAGGCATAACGGTTAGGTTAGAAGAATTAAATAAGTTAAATCGATCAACGACTTCAGCTCCGGAGGTATTTTTTAAATGAACAAGCGTATTTATAGGAACCATTTCACCAGCAAAGTTTTTTACAAAAATACTGTTGAGTGATTCTTTATCTTTTCTGTTTTCAGGATTTGCTTGAACCAAAACACGGTAATATTTTCCAAATCTTGTGAAATCAGAAGATTGAATGCTACCATAATACCCTTGCATTGCACTTAATACGTCTGCAACGGTAACTCCTAATTGAGCTGCTTTTGTCTCATCCACTAAAACTTCAAATTGTGGATATTCAACATTAAATGTGGTAAAAGCAACTTCAATTTCAGGACGCTGCATTAACGCACCCATCATACCATAGGAAATGCCTCCTAATTTTTTTAAATCTCCATTAGTACGATCCTGTAATACCAATTCGATACCACTAGTATTTCCAAATCCTTCTACAGTAGGCACATTAAGTACCAGGAAATTAGCTCTTTTGTCGTTAGATAATTCAGCTTGAATCTGTCCCATAACGTCACCTAATTTCTGAACATCACCTCTTTCTTGACTTTTCTTTAATTTAACAAACAAAGTACCTGAAGAAGAAGAAAGCGAACCACTAAAAAGATTTAATCCGTCAACGGTAATCACTTTGTCTACAGCAGGATTTGCAATAAGTTTGTCTTGTACACTACCTAAAACTTGTCCCGTTCTATTTTGTGATGCCCCTGCAGAAAGATTTGCAGTTACAATGATAAAATTTTGATCCTCATCAGGAATAAAAGCTTTTGGAGTTGTCATAGACATCCAGGCAAATAGCCCTCCAAAGATTGCAATAAGTAAAAAGGCTATCCATTTTCTTTTTAATAAAAATAAAATTGATTTAGCATATTTAGAGGTCATTTTATCAAACGAAGCATTAAATCCTGCAAAAAAGCGTTCTTTAAATCCTGTTTTTTCATGACTGGGATCATGGGGTTTTAATAATATGGCACAAAGTGCAGGACTTAGCGTCAATGCATTTACGGCAGAAATTACAATCGCGATGGCTAATGTTATAGCAAATTGCTTGTAGAATAAACCTGTTGAACCTTCCATAAAAGCAACCGGTACAAACACAGCAGACATAATAAGTGTTATCGAAATAATTGCTCCCGAAATCTCACTCATCGCCGACATAGTAGCGGCTTTTGCATTAAGCCCTCTTTTTTCCATTTTGGCATGGACGGCTTCCACAACTACTATGGCATCATCTACCACAATACCAATGGCAAGCACCAATGCAAATAAGGTTAATGTATTTATTGAAAAGCCAAAAAGTTGCATAAAGAAAAACGTACCCACAATAGATACAGGAACCGCAATTGCAGGAATAAGTGTAGATCTGAAATCCTGTAAAAAGATAAATACCACAATAAATACCAATATAAAGGCCTCGATTAGGGTATGAATTACCTGATCGACAGAGGTATCCAATGATTCTTTTGTTGCATAAGGAATATCATACTTCATACCAGAAGGAAATGATTTTTCGAGTTCTCTCATGCGTTTCTCTATAGCAATTTGAACCTCGTTGGCATTAGAACCAGACATTTGGAAAATTGCCATTACAACTCCTGCATCCTTATTGTATTTAGCAGAAACAGCATAATTGTACGCACCAAATTCTACTTTAGCAACATCTTTCAATCGTAGGATGGAGCCATCATTTTTAGCTCTTATAACTATGTTTTCATATTGAGAAGGTTCTGTAAACTTACCTTTGTATCGCATTACATACTCCATAGATTCTCCAGTCCTTTCTCCGAATCTACCTGGGGCAGCTTCTAAATTTTGGGACTGAATGGCACGTGATATTTCAGTAGGAGTAAGTTTATAAGCATTTAATTTAGCAGGATCCAGCCATACACGAATTGAATAATCTTTGTTACCATAAGCCATGGCATCTCCAACACCTTTAATCCTTTTAATTTCAGGAATGATATTTATTTTAGCATAATTTTCTAAAAATAAATCATCAATTTTAGGATCATCACTACTTAAAGTGATCATACCCATCATACTGTTTTGTTTTTTTAGAGTTGTAACTCCAGCTTGTACCACTTCAGCAGGGAGCTGATTGGTTACTTGCGACACTCTGTTTTGCACATTTATCGCAGCTTGATCAGGATCTGTTCCTAATTTAAAAATAACGGTGATTGTTAATGTACCATCATTACTGGATACGGAATTGATATAATCCATATTTTCCACCCCATTAATAGCATTCTCGAGAGGAGGCGCAACCGAACGTCCGATGGTTTCAGCATTTGCACCCGGATAAACAGCCACAACAGTTACTGTAGGCGGTGCAATATCTGGAAATTTGGTTATAGGAAGTCCAAGCATTCCTACCACACCCAGTATCACTAGTAACAGTGAGATTACCGTTGCTAGAACAGGTCGTTTTATAATTGTTTTTAACATGTTTTTGTTTTTGAGAATAGTTAATTCTTATATTTTAGCAGTTTTTTGTGCAGTAACCGGAGTTCCTGATTGAAGTCTGTCAAATCCGGAAACGATGTAGGTGTCTCCTGGTTTTAAACCTTCCGATATAATGTATTTGGTTCCTGTTTTGCCTGATATTTTTACTTCAATTTGCTTGGCCTTACCTTGTTTGTCTACAATAAATGCGAAGATTTTATCTTGTACGCCCATAGTGGAAGCAATTGGCAGTAAAACAGCATTATTATTTACTTGTTTCATAATAATCTTACCAGTACTTCCACTTCTTAAGATTGTTTTTGGGTTATCAAATTTTGCTCGTAAAGTTATCGCTCCGGTATTTGAATCAAATTGTCCATTTACGGCATCAATTTGACCAGCAATTTCATATTCCTCTCCATTAGATAGCTGAAGATTAACTTTTGGACTATTTTTGAGGATGTTTTTTCCTGGATATTGACTCTGAAAAGTTTGAAAATCATTTTCGCTCATACTGAAATAAGCATTCACTTTGTGAATATCTGAAAGAATAGTTATGGGTGTAGGGTTTGAGGGAGCAATGAGACTTCCCAGACGGTAGCCCACTCGGCCGATGTAACCGCTAACAGGTGCTTTTATTGTGCAAAAATTAAGATTAATTCTTGCTGATCCTACTTGTGCTTGTGCTCCTTTATACGCAGCTTCTGCCTGATCCACCTGAAGGCTGGAAACTATTTTACTTTTAGCAAGTTCTTTTTTTCTGTCTAACTCAATTTTTGCAGAACTTAGATTTGCTTGGGCTGTATTATATTGCTCTCTGTAGATGCTACTTTCAATAATGAAAAGCGTTTGACCTGCTTTAACGTAAGCACCGTCGTCAACAAGGATTTTTTGAAGGTATCCGGAGATTTGTGGACGAATTTCAACATCAGCAACACCTTCGATGCTAGTGCTGTATTCTTTTGAAATTGTCGACTGTTCACTTACAATTGTTGCCATTGGAAGTTCTATTGCTCCTTGCTGTGTGCTTTGATTTTGATCCTTTTTACCGCATCCTTGCAAAAAAAGGAGTAGAGAAAAAAATACTGAAAACTTGAAAATGGAATATCGATTCATTGATCTTTTGTTATATGTTTAATAATCGGGAGCAAAATTCGATTAAAAAAGAGCAAATAAACAAAGCAGAAGTCGCCTATATTTGTTTAAAAGTCGCCTATATTTTTTATCAGCGTAGAGGTTATTATTACGGTTAAATCACAATTTTTTTAGAGAGTAAAAATGCGAATACGAAACCTTTAGGATATAAGAACAATGCTAAATGCAAGATTTTTTTTTAATGTTTTATCTACTATTTTGTACCGTTAGCATATTGGCACTTTTATCAAATATTAAAAAAAAATACGTCTTAGAAATGTTCTTAAGGACTTCTAATGAATTAACTAGTCTCCAAGATTTGAATCAGGAGACTTTTTGTGTTCGGTGAAAATAGATACAGAAGAAACTAATTTAAAACTGTTCTCTATATTGGGTAGGTGTAATGCCTATTTCTTTTTTAATAAATCTTGAGAAATAGGGTGGTGTTCAAAACCTAATCATAGGCTGTTTCGGCTATGGTTTTGTCAGTATTCATCAAAATATTTTTGCTTCAATAATCCAAAGCAATATGAATATTCCAATACTGGTTTGCCGGTTTCTTGTTTTAATAAGTCACTTTAAATAAAACAGGTTCTTATCAGACACCAAAAAACTCCTTAAGCAATTAAAGAGTTTTTTATTCCGAAGAAATTGATAGAATAATTTAGATTACAATAAGTATGTTGGAAACAAGAGTATTTGCAGATGCTAATCAGCAATTAAACTTCGTTTTATAAATTATTGAGCTCTTCTGCTGCACTCTCGGTACTTCCGTCACCTCCGGATCTTTCATTTGGACTTTTTTCAAATTTATCAGGTGTATAACGTTTTGGATTAGTTCCGGTTTCATCCGGTTTTTCGCTTTTGCCAGTATCATCATCTTTGTCTTCATTATTTTTTGGACTGCTGTACTGACTGTGAAAAGGACATTTCTGTAACTCGGGACTGCTGTAATATTGTAGATTTTCCATAACTATTTGTTTTAATTTATTGTATTAAAAGTAAGCTTATAAATACATTGTATTTTATATGAAATCAAAGAATCATTATAAAATTTACATAAAAGTTATGACGGTAAAATCTTTAAAAAGGTATTCCAAATGCCTGTATTTTTTTATTTCAAAAAAGATTCCTAAATAATCACCACTTTTTCAAATCGTCCATGATGGCTCACAGAGACAGCTTGTGCGGTATGGGAGTGTGTAGAAGTTAAAAAAGGAATACCATATTGATCCTTACTGATATTCTTTTTTTCAATTTCAATCACTTTTTTTAAGTGGTCAGGATGAGTAACTGCAATAGTATGAATGCAATCATTACTGATATTGCTTTCTGTATAATACTTATTATTTCCGCAACAAATTACTGTTCCTGAAATATAATGGTCGTTTTGGAAAATGAAACTGCACTTCAGTTTTTGTGGAATATAGGATCTTATTTTCGTTTGCCTGTTATATATTTTATAAGCTGCTTCTTTCATACTCCAAAGTGACCAGACAATAATTTCAGGATGCAAAGCTTTATTTATGAGCAACTGTTCATCTGCAGTAAAAATTTTTTCCAGAAAACCTTTTCGCTGCCAGTTACTTTCATGCCGGGATTGGACGATATCAATAATATCATTACCTATCATTTTGCAGCTAATTTGGTTTCAATAATAGCTATTGATGTTTTCACATCCAGCATGCGTTCCATATCAGTATTTTCAATTATGATGTTAAATTCTTCTTCTATATCCAGAATAATATCGACCAGATTAGCTGAATTGATATTGAGATCATGAATAAAATCAGTGTTTTCAGTAAGGTTTTCATAAGCATCCGTATTTGTGGTATACGGTTTAATAATTACTTTTAATTTAGCTGTAAGTTCTTCTTTATTCATAGTGTTATTTTTTGAAATTTTTTAAAGATTACACAGGCATTTACATCACCAAAACCAAAACTTGCTTTAGCTATAATATCTGGTTTGGTATTGATTGTTTTTAAAGGAACTCTGGACGGATGTATCAGTGAAGAAATTTCAGCATGAAGCTCCTCACAATTTGTATTTCCAAATATAAATCCTTCCTGAAGCTGGAGAATTGCAGCTACACTCTCAATGCTTCCTGCTGCACTTAAACAATGCCCTGTGATACTTTTTAAAGAGTTTATATAAGGGAAATTTTCCCCTTTTAATCCCAGGGCTTTAGTCCAGTTTTCAATTTCGAGACTGTCTTTTGTAGTTGCGGTAAGGTGTCCGTTTATGGCATCAATATCAGTTGGTGAAATTCCTGAATTATAAATAGCATCAGTAATACAGCGTTGCACCGCCTGACTGTTTGGTGCAGTCATACTTCCGTTTCCTCTCTGTCCTCCTGAGTTAACGTTCCCTCCCAGTATTTCTGCATAAATAGTGGCTCCACGCTCTAAGGCACTTTCCAGTTCTTCTACAACTATTGCTCCGGCACCACTGCCGGGAACAAATCCGGCTGCAGAAGCACTCATAGGCCGGGAACCCTGATGAGGATTATCATTAAATTTGGAACTGCATACCCGTAAAGCATCAAATCCAGCCCATATATAAGGCCCGCTATCTCCTGTACTACCGGCTAATATACGTTTTGCCTGTCCGGATTGTATACGGTCATATGCCATTATAATCGCTTCAGTACCGGTAGAACAGGCCGAAGAATTAGTAGTTACCTGATTTCCCAAGCCTAATTTTCCTCCCAGGTAAGCACTTATACCACTATTCATGGTTTGGGCAACCACAGTACTTCCCAATCTTCGGGTCTGTAGTTCATCTATTTTATAAATACTTTCGCGAAACTTATCAATTCCGGATGTACCTGATCCAAATATAGTTCCGCTATCCCAGTCAGGCTGGTCATTTATTTCTGTTGATAAGCCTGCATTTTTCCATGCTTCTGTACCTGCAATAACACCGTATAAAATACCGGTACTATTAAAACCCCGTAATTCGAGTTCTGTAAAATACGCTGCTTTTAGTTCCTCTGAAATTTGCGGCTTACCAGCTATCTGACAGGAAAATTGCAGCTCTTCTAATTGCGGATCATGTCGTATCCCTGAAATCCCGTTTTTTACAGCCTGTGTAAATGCCGGGATTCCAACTCCGTTTGGAGCCACTACGCCAAGACCTGTTATGACCACTCTTTTTTTCATAATTTGGTAGTAATCATTCCGGCAACAATACCTTTACAAACTTCAATTCCGGCTTCGTTTTTCATAACGACATCACATTTAAGTTTACCAAAGCGGAAAAATGTTTTTTGAGACGTTACCGTTACTTTTTCATTTGGATACACGGGTTTTAAAAACTGCATATCAGCCGAAGTAAAAGCGACCACTGTATCTTTCTTTAAATCATTTCCCAGTAAATAAATACCAAGGCAAACCATGCCAATCTGAGCCATGGTTTCCGTTAAAATAACACCCGGAGTCACCGGATTATCTTTAAAATGACCTTTGTAGAAATCAAGATTTTCATTAAAAGTATAAGTTCCGGTAATGCCGTTTTCATCTGCATGAAGCAGTTTATCCACAAATAAAAAAGGTTTGCTGTAAGGCAGTTGCTTAATAATATCGTTTAAATTCATTTTTTTATATTAATTTACCATTGTAATAAAACACGTTGTGCTGAAAATCCCGGACCAAAACTGAGCATCAGTCCTTTTTCTCCTAATTTAGGTTTTTTATCCATAATACGCTCCAATACATACAAAACAGTTGCACTTGACATATTTCCGTATTGTTTAAGTACTTCTTTTGTATCATCAATATTTTTGCCTAATCCGGAGAACAGTTCTTCTACAGTGGTTACAATTTTTTTACCACCGGGATGAAATATCATGTGATCCAGATCTTCAATTTGTAAATTGTTTTTTTTGAGAAACGGATGGATTATATCTCCAAAATGTGAGGCAATAGTATCAGGAACTTCAATATCCAGTACCATTTGTAAACCACTATTGGTTAACCTGAAGCCCATCATATGCTCCGCATCATAAAAATGATACATTTCTGCATCAATAATTTCAGGACCTTTGTCTTGCTCGCAGGAAGATAATAAACAGCAGGCAGCGCCATCGCCAAAAATAGCGGCACTTACAATATTAGGCATCGAAAAATCATTTAGCTGGAAAGTTGCAGTAGGTGATTCAACGGCTATAACTGCGGCACGTTTTCCGGGATTGGCCTTCAGAAAATTTTTAGCATATATAATACCTGATATTCCGGCAGCACACCCCATTTCGGTTACAGGTAATCGTACGATATTCTGCCTGAGATTCATTTTGTTAATGAGATAAGCATCCAGAGACGGAATCATAATTCCTGTACAGCTTACTGTAATGATGTAATCCAGCGATTGTGAATCCCAGCCAGCCTTAATAAGCGCTTTTTCTAATACCTGCTGACCTAATATAACAGCTTCCCGGGTATAAATATCATTTTTTTCTTCAAATGAAGTTGCTGTAAATACCTCTTCGGGATCCATGATGGAATACCGTTTGTCTACAGCTGCTCCTTCAAATATTTTTTTTACTTTTTTTATAAAACGCTCTTCCTGTCCGGACAGCCAGCTATCTAGAAAAGGAAGTATTTCCTCTGTTGTACGCCAGTATTTTGGCAGCTGCTTAGCCACTGTTGTTATTTTTACACTCATTTTTTAGCAATTATCCATTGGTATCTGAAAGCCCATTTCCAATTTATGGTATAGTTCGATAAATTTATTTTTTTTGAAAAAGCTTCTAATTCTCTTTTTTTGAATCCTCTTAATATAGAAACCAGACCATCTTTACGACCCATGTGATTCAAATTGAAAACAAAACAAATAACTTTAAAAAGGCCGTATGCCAGTTTACTTCTGTGTAAATCATTTATCACAATACCTATTGTTGCATTCTTATTAAAGATAGTAATTATATCTATGATTGCTTCATCATTAAAATGGTGCAGTGTTAGCGTACACAAAACAATATCATAGTGAATGGCTGTAAATTCTTCACTAAAAATATCGATACACCGATACTCTATATTCTTAAAGTTATTAGATAAAGCCCTTGCATGATTTATGGTAAAAGCATTGGCATCAATACCTATGAGTTTAAAATTGATGTTGTTTTTTTGTCCGTATCTGTCAAGCATTCTTAACATATCACCATTTCCACAACCAATATCTGCAATAACTATAGTTCCTGAATAATCAGTATTTTGCAGCAATTTTTGTACTCCCTCCAATGTTAGCTTATTTCCTCCCAAGAATTGATTTATCCGGGCAATTTGATCCAGCGCAGATTGTAACTCTTCGCCCTGAAGTGAAAAATCATCCATTATTTCAGTTTCCTGAGTTCTGTATTGCGTGTGTATTGTCATTTAATTAAATAGCTATTGGTTTGCCATGCGTTTGTCTGATAATTAAAGGCAGCAGTTTAGGAAATGCAATTATTAATTTTAATAACGCATTTGAAATTTTTTTATGGATAAATATTTTTCCGAGAAGTCTGCCAATAAAGAGTCGTTTTCCAAAATTTTGTTTCCATTTTTTTTTATAATTTTTTTCCAGCTGTTTACGTGAGATTAAGCCCGAATGAAAATCCAGTACTAGTTCTGAAGCTATTTTTGCACTGTGTATTGCCATTGCCATTCCGTTTCCGCAAAGCGGATGAATCAGACCGGCTGTATCACCAATCATTATTATATGATTTTCAACAGTTTGTTTTCTGTCAAATGATATTTGGCTTATAGTAATTGGTTTGTCAAACAACAGAGTGCTTTTTTCAAAAACAGATTTGAGGTGCTTGTTTTGAAAAAGTACACTTTGTTGATAATGATCAATATTTTTAAATTGTTTAAAAGTATGATAATCTGCCAGATAACAAATGTTTAAAATGCCATTTTCAATTTTGGAAATTCCGCAATATCCTCCGTTAAAATTATGTAAAGCCACAATATCAGCATCAAAATCCCCGGAATAATGTCCCTTGACGGCCAGCCAGGGAGTCTTTTTTTTAATAAAATTACGGGACAATTGCTGATCAATGTTTGAACGTTTCCCAAAAGCACCCAATACTGTTTCTGAATATAAAGTTTGAGTCGGTGTTGTTACTGTAAAAAAGTTTTTGCTGAAGGTAACATTCACAACATTTTCGATAATAACAGTACAGCCATTTCTGATGGCTTTTTGGTAAAGAAAATGCTCCAGCTTATAACGGCTGATTCCAAATCCGCCAAGCGGCAGTCTGGTATTTACTATTTTGCTGTTTTGTGTTGAAAATTCAAATTTCGAAATAGTAGTAGGATGTAATTGATTAATATTTATGCCAAGCCAGGATAAATAGGGGACAATTTCATTAGAAATATATTCTCCACAAACTTTATGACGCGGATAGGCGGATTTTTCAATCAGCGTAACTTGTAATCCTTGTTTGGATAAATGAATCGCAGCTGATAAACCTGCAAGTCCACCGCCAATAATAATTACGTCCGTCTTTGTTTTCATATCATCAATTGGAATATCATATTTATTAATGAGGTATATTCCTCAGGTGATTTATTAAATATAAACTTAAATTTAATAGAATAGTGAATGCTTATATTATTTTTGACAATTATTATAAAATTTGTTGTTCCGTTTATGGAGAGAAATAACAGAAAAGTTTAGTCTCTTCATTACGTTTTGCTTTCCGCAATCTTAATTTCTTTCTATTTAACGTTCTATTAGTATTTGATATTCCCTGAAATATTTTACAATTCATACCTTTGTATATACAAATAAGATGAATTATGAATACCGATACACTTTCTAGAATAAAAATTTCCGTTCTCGACTTGGCAATAGTCAGAGAAGGAGGAAATGCTGCGGATACTTTTAAAAACAGTTTAGAGTTAGCTCAGCATGTAGAGAAATGGGGATTTACCCGTTTTTGGCTGGCTGAGCATCATAATATGCAAGGGGTTGCGAGTACTGCAACGGTGGTTTTAATAGGTCATATTGCAGGTGGAACATCAACATTGAGAGTAGGATCAGGAGGAATAATGCTTCCTAATCATGCTCCATTAATTGTGGCAGAACAGTTTGGAACCTTAGCAACACTATATCCTGACCGGATTGATTTAGGATTGGGTCGTGCTCCGGGAACGGATCAGTTTACAGCCGCAGCTTTAAAAAGAGATGAGCATGCAGCAATGGAATTTCCGGGAAATGTACAGGAATTACAAATGTATTTATCAGAAGGAAATAAAAACGGAAGAGTACGGGCTATTCCGGGTGAAGGGCTGGACATCCCAATCTGGATTTTAGGTTCGAGTACAGATAGTGCTTATCTTGCAGCTTCTTTAGGTTTGCCTTATGCTTTTGCCAGCCATTTTGCTCCTGCTCAGCTGCATAAGGCATTAGCAATCTACAGGCAAAATTTTAAACCTTCGGCTCAGTTAAAGGAACCATATACAATTGCCTGTGTGAATGTTTTTGCTGCTGATACAGATTATGAAGCGAATCGATTGGCAACCTCATTTAAAAAAATGTTTCTTGGAATTATCACAGGAAATAGAAAACAACTACAACCGGCTGTTGAGCCTAATGAAGATTTTATGGATCCAATGGAAGAAGCTGCCTTACAACAAATGATACAGTATAGTTTTATTGGCGGTCCTGAAAAAATCAAAAAAGAATTAGAAAAATTTATTGATATAACTCAAGTTGATGAAATAATGGCTGCTTCGGCAATTTATGAGCATGAAGCAAGATTACATTCTTACGAAATTTTGGGAGCTTTGTATAAAAAGGAAAATTAATTTAAAGTCAAAGCTCCTAAAATTTCTTCAGACATAAACGGACCTCCGGGATATTTAGCAGTATAATCCAGATTGAGCCAGATTTGGTCTCTCTCATCAATATGATAATGAAGCTGTTTTCCGTAGCTTTCTTTTTCAAAAAGTTTGTTTTTTATCAAAAAATTGACTGCTTCCAAATCATTCATATTTCCTATCAAAATTTCAGGATAAATATGTCCTTTAGTATGAATTAATCGCGGAGTTCCGCCAATTGCTCTGACACAGGCTGCCATTAAAATAGAATGATCATCACAATCTCCTGATAAATAATTTAGTGATTCTGTTGCTGCGGCAATGTAGTCTCCATCTTTAGGGTCACTCACATAATTCCAGCGGCTATTAATTTCTTTAAAAACAGCAAAACACTGAATAATGGTGCGATAGTCTGAATATCCTTTGATGTTTTTGAAATTTTTATTTACAGCCATTACAGCAAAATTACGCACCTTGGGATTTTTATATTGTATGGCTTTAAGAATTTCTGATTTATTGGGAAAAGGAAGTAATTTGGAAATAATAATATCCTGAGGATAGGGATTGTCAGACATGGTGTAAATCATCGAATCATAATCTTCATAAACACTTTCAAATCCGTAATTTCCGGATAATGTTCCGTACAATAAAACCAATAAATAGACCAGAATGCAAATAATAATAATGGTTCGCAGTAACCTTAAAAGTAACTGGATTGCTACTATAATCAAAATAAATAACAGAATCCGGTCTATGTTCAGAGGCCAGTTTAATTCAACTAAATTTTGATGTGCAATGAGAAATGTGGGAATACTAATCAAAATATTCAGCACAAAAATAATTACTTCATCCCAGGGCTTTCTGACCTGAAGTTTTTGCTTTATATTTTGAAAAGTAATATTTTTAAAGTTTATCATGCAAAGGAAAAAAGTAAAACTACACTGTTTTAACTATTTCATCAAAAGTACCTATTTTATCAATAATTTTCAGTTCTAATAGCTGATTTTGAATATTGTTTAACATTTCTTTGGATAATTGTCGTTGGGACCATTCCGTAAGTGAAAGCCATTCCTGAATATCGTTTATTTTTTGATGGTATTCAAAAGCCAGAATACTGTCAATTCCGCTAATGGATTTGAATGAAGTGGTCATTTTGTTAATTATTTGTAGTATCTGACGGATTGTTTCCGGATTCTTTTCCAGTATCTCATCACGAACAGCTATCACAAAACACGGCCATGGAGTAGGACAGTCGGCTACTTTTCTAAAGACCCCTTTATCGACTAACGGTTTTGTCATAAAGCGTTCCCACATAAAATAATCGGCAGTTTCATTGGTTAAAGCTTCTACAGCACCGTCAATTGTATTGACAATTTCAAACTGAAGGTGTTCTGTTTTCCAATTTTGATTGTTTGCGTTTACATAAGCCATTAATTGGGAACCTGAACCCAGTCTTGAAATAGCTGCTTTAGTATTTTCAAGATCAGATAGTGTTTCATATTTTGATTTTGAAGCTACATGAATTCCCCATATTAAAGGCGAATCTACATAAATCTGAACAATCTTAGACGGATTCCCGGCTACAATATCTTTTACAATTCCTTCAGTCAGGATCACCGCAATATCGGTTTCACCTTGACGTAACATCTGACACATTTTTCCTGTGCCTTCAGGAACATCGGTCCATTGTAAATCGATTCCTTGCGCTTCAAATTCTTTGTTTTCTATGGTTAAATGCCAAGGGAGATTAAAGTGTTCCGGTACTCCGGCTATTTTTATTGTTTTCATTAAATTATTTTTATTACAGATAAGTAAGTTAGTGAATGTTAATGGTTTGTTTCGACTTTAAATTAGAGATAACAATTCTTGCTCCGTCAGGGTCAAGAAACATTTTACCGTTTTTATTCCAATAAGGATTTTTGGCATTAATAAAATTAATATTGTTTTCCGAAACTTTCGCTATTAGTGTATCATATTCTAAAACAGTTTCCGGATAAAGTACTAAAATATCATCTTCATCAAAGAGGTGAGTTACTTGATCATCAGATTGCGTGAATTCGAGATGCCAGTCTAAATTTGGTTTTCCTATAAATATTCCATTGTAATTAGAGTGGTTTTCAAAACTCCCTAATAATTCAAATTCGAGTATTTTTGTATAAAAAAAATTAATTTGTTCTAAATTATTAGTATGTCTGGCAATTCGAAGTTTCATCTTTTTTTAAGTTTTGAACAATGGAATAGTTACATTTATTAAAGTTGCTAAATCAATTTATATAAAGCATAACGAATTAATTTATCAATAGTTTCATGTGGATTTTCACTAAATGTCCCATCGGCACGATTAGCTACAATGGCGTTGAGCGAAATAGCATGATGCCCTAAAAGCGCTGCTAATCCGTAAATAGCAGCAGTTTCCATTTCGAGATTGGTAATTTGCATTCCGTTGAAACTAAATTGATCCATTTTTCTGTTCAAATCAGGATCCTGAATTTTTAAACGTAAAACACGTCCCTGCGGACCGTAAAATCCCCCGGAAGTAGCGGTAAAACCTTTTTGGAATTCAATGGAACAAAATTGGTCTTCCAGCGCTTTGCAGCAGCGAATTACATAAGGTTTTCCTTTTTGTAAATCCCAGTTTGTCTGTTCGATAAAAGCAGATTCGATTTCAGTATTTGAAATACTGTCAATACAATAGGAGTGAAGCATATTGTCCAGACCTACAGCATATTGACTCATCACAAAACTGTCAACAGGAACAGATGACTGCAAAGAACCCGATGTTCCTATTCGGATAATATTTAAGGGATACAGTTTTTCTTTTGTTTTTCGGGTGGCAAAATCGATATTGACTAAGGCATCCAGTTCGTTCATAACAATATCAATATTATCAGGACCAATTCCGGTTGAAATTACCGTTATTCTTTTGCCTTTATAAATTCCCGTCTGTGTTTTAAATTCTCTTTTTTGAGTGGAAAATTCAATGGATTCAAAATACGCTGTGACTTTCTCCACCCGATCCTGATCACCTACAAAAATAATATCCTGTGCGATATTCTCAGGTTTGAGATTGAGGTGGTAAATACTTCCATCGGGATTTAGAATTAATTCTGATGCTGCTATCATTCTTTTTTGAGTTGCTGAGTTACTAAGATGCTAAGTTCTGTTTAACTGAATATTGTTTAGCCTCCAACACGTTTAGTTTTAAACCCTTTTTCCTGTAAAATTTTCATGATTTTATCACGATAATCTCCCTGAATAATGATAGCTCCTTCTTTGAAAGTTCCGCCCACACTTAATTTGGTTTTGATTTCTTTAGCAAGAATTTTAAAATCCTCATCATCGCCTTCGTAACCTTCTATTATAGTTGTAACTTTTCCTTTTCTTTTTTCAAATTTACAAATCAAAGGTTCTTTTTGAACGAATAATTTGTGTGGAGAATCCTCATTTTTTTCAGGCTCATTGGTTGGAACATGGTCTGGAAATAAGTTTTTTAACTGGTCTTGTAAGTCCATAATTTTTTATGTTAAATCAATTTATCGGAGTTATTTTTTAATCAATCCTAAGTCGACTAATCGTTCGTACAGAAAATCTCCTGCTGTTATATTTTCAAATTGTTTTGGATTTTGTGCGTCAATACAATTCTCAAGACAATCCAGCGGCATATCACTTACAGGATGCATAAAAAAGGGCACTGAATAGCGGGAAGTACCCCATAATTCTCTTGGGGGATTAACAACCTGATGTATGGTCGATTTTAATTGATTATTAGTATGTCTTGACAACATATCTCCCACATTTATGACTAATTCATCGGGTTTGGCTATAGCATCAATCCATTCTCCATCGTGGTTTTGAACCTGAAGTCCTTTGCCCTGAGCCCCCATTAAAAGAGTAATCAGGTTAATATCACCATGAGCAGCTGCTCGAATTGCATTCTCAGGCTCTGAAGTAATGGGCGGATAGTGAATAGGTCTTAAGATGGAATTTCCTTCTTTGACATAATTATCAAAATAAAATTCGTTAAGCCCCAATCGTAAAGCCAATGCACGAAGGACATAAATTCCTGTTTTTTCAAGCATCTGGTATGCTTCTTTTCCTATTGAGTTAAATAGGGGTAATTCTGTTACATTTATATTTTCAGGATATTCAGAAGCATATTTTGAATCTTTGGATACATATTGACCAAAGTGCCAAAATTCTTTTAAATCCCCTTCTTTTCTGCCTTTGGCATGTTCTTTTCCAAAAGAAACATAGCCTCGTTGGCCACCATTTTCCGGAAATTCATATTTTTTTTTAGTCTCCAATGGCAGGCTGAAAAAAGTTTTAATCTGCTGGTATAATTCTTCTACTAATTGCTGATCCAGAAAGTGACCTTTTAAAGCAACAAAACCAATATTTTCAAAAGCATTTCCTATTTCGTCAACGAATTTTTGTTTGCGTACAGGATTTTCTGAAAGAAAATCATTTAAATCAACGCTGGGGATATTTTGCATATTATTTTATTTTGATAGCATTTTAAGAGTTTTGACTTCTCCTTACAAATGTATTTAATAAATATATAAACTAAAATCATCCTAAGAAAAATAAGCTTGTAAATTTAAAGATATTCACTCCCGGAATTTTTTAAAATCACACTTTTATTTATGTAAGTTAATATGTCTATGTGTTAAAAATATATGTTTTTCATCGTATTTTTGTTTTATTATGTCGATTATGTTTGGTTTTTAAATATTTTTGTTGCAAATAAAGAATCCGGTGAAGCATCTTAGTTTTAAAGATTTTAATCTTATCGTTTTAATCCTGCTTTTTTCTTACAAGGGTATGACCCAAAATACTGTCACGGATTCTAATCGCAGGATGGAATCATTTAGTACCACAGGAAGTAATATAACAACAAGTAGTGGCAGCGTTTCTTATTCTGTGGGGCAGTTATTTTATGCCGGTTTTGAAACAGCTGATTTTAATGTAGCTCAGGGAGTTCAGCAAGCAGAAGTTAAAGAAACTCTAAGTACTAAAAATGAGAGTATTCTGCCTAAGACACTAATGTTTGTTTTTCCCAATCCAGCAAAGGATTTTATTTATTTAACTACAGTAGAACTTGCTTTAGAAAAAGAATTAATAAGTTATAAAATTTTTAATCTCCACGGGATGCTTTTAAAGCAAGGTAACATCAGTCAGGAAGTAAGTAAAATATATTTAAATGATTTAATGCCTTCACTTTATCTGCTTCAGGTTTATCAGAATAATAAACTTTTAAAAACGTTCAAAATAATTAAAAAATAAAGTAATGAAATTTATAATTAACCTATTGTTTTTTTTAATTTTTGCAGTTAGTATATGGGCTCAGTCACCGGAAAAAATAAGCTATCAGGCGATTATAAGGGGGCAGGATAATAGTCTGATTGTTAATTCTAAAATAAGTCTTTCAATTATTATTCATCAAAATTCAGCAAAAGGTACTACTGTGTTTCAGGAAACACATGCTGTGTATACCAATAATAATGGACTTATTTCTGTTGAAATAGGAACCGGGAACAATATTAGCGGGAGTTTTGCAAATATACCCTGGGAAAAAGGACCCTTTTTTATAGAAACACAGGTAGATGCAAGCGGTGGAACTAATTATAACCTCATAGGAGTTACACAACTGTTGAGTGTTCCTTATGCATTACATGCTAAAACGGCGGAAAGGTTAATATCTACGGATAACATTAATCCTTATAAAGCTAAAATTGTTATATTTAACTCTTCCAGAAACGTTGCTGATTCAGATATAAACAATACCATTGAATGTACTTCATCTGCTACATTAACTTTGACCAACGGATTTGAAAATATGCTGAATGGCGATACCATTAATTTAGAAGCTCACAATGGTGCTGTTTTAACCATACAGGCATCTCCGGGAGTTCAGATAAACTATAATGAAAATGGAAAAGCAGTATTTAGTAGTAGTACAGGAAATGTACGATTTGGTTTTCTGAGAAAAACAGATTCGAATTCCTATATAATATCAGGACAATGAAAAAATTAATTTTCTTTTTATTCTTTTCAACGGCAGTTTTTTCACAAAATTATCAGTATGCCATAGATGAGGTTCCGGATAAAGCTCCGGCTTCATCAGAAATGAGTACTAATCAACGTGAAGAAATTGAATATTTTAATGCCTTTTTATTACCTGTCACACAAAAAATGAGTATTCAGGCAGCTTTAGACAGATATGGTTCTGTACGATTAGAAAAAGGAGATTATTCGGGAGTAAATATAGTTTTGCACAGCAATCAAAGGCTTTACGGACATCTTTCATTGACGAAAGTTTCTAATATAACTATTGCATCGGGGACTACTAATGTAAAAATCCATAATATTATTTCATCAGGCGGAATTAACTTTCAAGCAGGATCAGCAATAAGCAATTCTGAATTTAAAAACATAGAATCTTCTGTAATACGTTCAGTGGGAGGTATTATTGAAAATAATATTTTTATTAACCTTTCAAGATGTGTTTTAAACTGGGATATGAGTAATTCCGGATATTTTAGAAACAATAAAATAATTAAGCACCGTATTCATGCGTATTATCCGCAAATAATAATGAAGGGCAATAGCAGTACTCCCAGTTATGGAAATGTACAATTGTGGATTAACATGCTCACTCCCGGCGGTAATGGAGCTGAAATTGATAATCTCAAAACTTTAACCTGGGTTGGAGTGGATTCAGAGAGTTGGAACTGGTATAATTACAGTAATAAACCGTTAATAGAAATGAAAAATATGGGAGACGTTAAAATTGCTTCTATTTCAGGAGGAAATTTAACTGCTACGCCAACACCTGTTTTTGATATTGCAGCTGAGAATGTCTCCATTTCAAGAAAATATATCAGTTCTAAAGCAGCTAAAAAAAGTATTTTACGGGGAAATACGAATATGTTTCTGATAGACAGTAATTCGGAAGATTATGATACCGACGAAACAAATGCAAGATTTGATTTTAAAGCTTATTTTAATTCTAAAAATATTTCTTTAAACGGTGTGGATATCAGCGGTACTATAACCGATATTTCTACAATAAATAAACTCAGCAGTACTATTTCAGGAACTCAGAAAAAACCTTGGGAAAGACCTGTTTTTGAAGCCGTTCCCAACCCTGCAGGCGACAACTGGATGGCAAACAGAGCCGGAAAAACAGATCAGGCGGCATATATCCAGAATCTGATCAACACTAATAACATTGCTGAATTAGAAGAAGGTATTTATTATATAGGCTCTACATTAACCATCAGGAGTAATCAGGGAATTATAGGTAAAGGAACCGGTAAAACCGCCATTGTAGGTTTAAAAGATGATTTTCCGCTTATTACAGGAGAAAATACCAAAGGTGAGGTTAAGTTCTATCTGTCAAATTTGACTCTTCAGGGTGGTAGTACAGGTCTTAGAATACATCCATTAAACGGCTCTCAGATTTCAGTGAGTGCCTGTATCTTTAGACATTTGGTTTTTAGAAACCAGAATTATGGTATTCATTTAGATAAGTTTTATGGATTTGATAACAATTTTATAGAACACGTGAGTTTTGTAAACACAGCTATTGGTTTCTTTCAGGAGGTTGATCCGCTTTATAAAGGAGTAGGAGAAGCAGCAACAATGATGTTTATGGATAAGGTTGTTTTTTACAAATGCCAATGGATTAATAATACCAAAGCACTGAGTTTACTATCATTCAGAGGATCCAATTTAAATGCGTGGATAGATTGCAGTTTTGATAATAATAAAATTGTTGCCGAAATGAGAAATTATGTTTCACCACTATTTGCCAATTGTAATTTTACAAACAGCAGTGGAGATTATGTAATAGGCGGAGAATCAAAAGTTGAATTTTATTCCTGCTTGTTTGATAAGAATACTACCAATGCTACTTTTAAATTATATGGAGCCTATTTAGAAGGCTGTAAACTACTGGATCATTCTAGTTTATTTAAGACTTTTTCATCCACTGCCTTTATCAGTAATTCCACAATAACAGGAGAGGTAGGAACTTTTAATTCAGGTATGATTGTTAATAGCAATATGCTTTCCAACTCAGGTTTTAATAAGACTCTGGTAAATGTTAATTCTGGAAAACCAACTGTAATTATTGACTCTAAACCAAATCCTTATCCTCAGCTCTTAGTGACTCATTAAAACAATAAATTCTTTAAAAAAAACACCAGTTTTGGTGACTTATGAATTATTGTTTTAATTATCTAATTTAAAAATTTCACTTTTTTTGATTCCTAGAATCTTAACTAGTTTATCCAGTTTTGATAATTTCAGATCATCAATTCCTCTTTCGATATTATTATATTTTTTTACACTTATTTCCATTTGAATGGCTATATATTCCTGAGTATGATTATTCATTAACCGATACTCTTTAATCTTTGAATAGTAATTTTTCATGGCCTTAATTTTTTAATACTAAATTTTATTTAGTTATTAACTGAACAATTTTATGTATTGAATAATTTAAAAACTAACCGTTCTGGGCATTTTCAGAATCTATTTTGTATCATCAAAAAATAGCGATACATCAAATTTGAATATAAATTCTGTTGAAACATCCAGAACTTTTGAAATTTCCATTAGTTTAGAAACGGTTAAATCGACATCACCTCTTTCAATTTTACCATACCCACTGGGACTCATTTTCAGTTCTGCTGCTACATACTCTCGGGTTAAGTTTTTTAATTCTCTTATTTTTCTAATATTTTCGTATACTTTCCTATTCATAAAAAACAATTTATTAGCTGCAATTACTGCTTGATATATAAATTAATTTTAAAACAAAAAAACTGCTGCTTTTATTTTATAAATTCAGCTCTTTATACTCTTTACTATAAAAATATTTTATTGACGTTTGTAAATTTTACGTTAAAACATTATTAATAATAATTTTGCATAAAAAACATCTATATAACGTTTTGTTTTGGGAAATATTGTAAAAAAATACAATAACACTACATTATTATCATCAATATTAATTTTTAATAAAATTATTTTATTTGTATGAAAAGTAATTAATTTATCGACAAAAAGCATATAAAACCGATTAAATGCATTTCTCTGCTTTTGAATAAACTCTTATTTTAATACATCAAAAAGCAATCTATAAAATACTAATTCTTTAAAGGTGTTTTACTTTTAAAACATATCCTAAAGATTCTAAAATCAAAACATAATGTGTTTTTGTTATATCTTTCACAACAGCATTCTGTTTGCAAAAAGGACCTGAGTTCAGATGTATTTTGTCACCTATCTGATATTGCATAACCGATATTTCTTTGGCGGTATCTCCATGCTTAAGCCATTCTTTAATAGTTTCAATTTCTTTATCTTTAACTACTGCATGCTTACCGAGCCAAAATAAATACCGGACTATACCGGGAGAATTAAATACCAGATTTCTGTCTTTTTCTGCCAGCTGTACAAATATATAATGATCAAAAAGAGGAACTTCAACCTTAATTTTTCTGTCTGATCTTTGTTTTACTTTTTTAATAGTGGGACAATAACAATTTACTCCGAATTTAGTTAATTGCTCAGAAGCTCTCTTTTCCCATTTGGGTTTTGTGTAAACTACATACCATTTCATACTGTTATATTTATAAGTTCTGTTTCATTTTATTTAGCCTGGTGAAGGATATTTATACAATGATGTCTGTTGGTAACAGATGGTTTAATATGTTGACTGTCAATGTATTTTTAACCGAAAACACTAGGGTTAGACATTGCTAAAATAAATTTACCGTCCGAAATTAGCTTATTGCTTTTCTATTTTTTTTTCCTGATTAAGGATTTATAACCACTAAATATTTACTTTAAATATTTCTTATCAGTCTAATTTTACCCTTGTTATCATACTATAATTTTTAGAGGATAACAACGATTTAAATTTCTGTTTTTATATCAGTAAGATTTAAATCTTTAATAATAATTAAAAAGTAAATTTTTAATTTTTTACAACTTTTAATTCTTTTTTGGATAGTTAAAATGTAACTATTCACGGGGTACCCTTATTCAATTTCCAAAATAACATCATATAAAACCGGAACAGGTTTTATTCTCACAGTCTAAGTACCAAAAATGATTTTTTAATTTTTAAAAAACGAAAAGATGAAAACCGGAATAACATTTAGTGCCTTTGATTTATTACATGCGGGTCATGTTAAGATGCTTGAAGAAGCAAAACAGCATTGTGATTATTTAATAGTGGGTTTACAAACTGATCCGACTATAGACCGTCCTACAAAAAATAAACCAACTCAGTCAGTAGTCGAGCGTTATATACAACTTAAAGCCTGCAAGTTTGTTGACGAAATTGTACCTTATGCAACAGAGCAGGATTTAGAAGATATTTTAAAGTCTTTTACTCTTCATTTACGTATTGTAGGAGATGAATATAAAGAGAGAGATTTTACCGGAAGAAGTTATTGTGAAAAAAAAGGAATCGAATTGTATTTTAATACCCGGGATCATCGTTTTTCCAGCACTTCTTTGCGTCAGGAAGTATATCAAAATGAACTCTTAAAAGTTATATAATGAAAGCAAATACTATAACTAACGTAATTTTGACCGGGGGAGTTGGTAGCCGACTATGGCCTCTTTCGAGAAAAAGCCTGCCCAAGCAGTATCTGGATCTCTTTGACGGAGAATCACTTTTTGAAAAAACAGTCACCCGGAATCAAAGCTTTGCAACTAAGACTATAGTTGTGGGGAATATTGAAAATCATAAAATGACCGATGCAATTATGGCAAAATTCGATACCACTTTTACTCATATTGTCGAAGCTGTTCCCCGCAATACTGCTGCTGCAATTGCTTTTGCCGCTTTTGCTTCCAATCCGGAAGATATTTTATTGATTTCACCATCTGATCATATTATAGAAGACGGTAAATTTTATAATGAGGCTCTTGAAAAAGCAATTGAACTGGCTAATGAGAATTATCTGGTCACATTTGGTATCAAACCTACTAAACCCGAAACAGGATATGGTTATATTGAATTTGAAAATGAAAATGTAATTGCATTTCATGAAAAGCCAAATTATAAAATAGCGACAAAATACTTAAAAAAAGGAAATTACTTTTGGAACAGCGGACTTTTTTGTTTTAAAGCCGGAAAATTTTTAGAAGAGCTTCAAAAACAGGAACCTGAAGTTTATCAGGCATCAAGAAAAGCCTGGGAATCCAGTAAAAACGGATTCTTAGATTATAAACTGTCGTTAGAAATTCCATCAATAAGTATAGATTATGCTGTCATGGAAAGAAGTAAAGATATAAAAGTAGTGCCGGCTCATTTTGCCTGGTCTGATTTGGGTTCCTTTGAATCTGTCTACGATTATTTAGTTCAGAGAAATTATCCGATGGATACCAATAAAAATATAGTAATAGGTACCTTAATGCATACCACATTTATAGGTGTTAAAAACTGTATTCTGGTTTATACTGCTGATGCTTTAATGGTTTTACAAAAAGAAAATTCTCAGGAAGTAAAACAAGTGTACCAACAATTAGAATCTATTGCCTCACCATTGTTATAAGGATTCCGGAATTGTTAAAAATCCAGTACCTTTATAATGAAGATGTTGTAATTGCATTTCTAAATTAATTTTAAATAAAATAGTCTTAAAATGATTGATAAGAATTCTGTAATATATATTGCCGGACATAAAGGGATGGTAGGTAGTGCCATTTGGAGAAAACTGACTAGTGAGGGCTATGTTAATCTTAATGGGATCTCAAGCAGAAAATTGGATTTAAGAGACCAGAAAGCAGTTCGTAAATACCTTCAAAAGACAAATCCTGATGTTATCATTGATGCTGCAGCAAAAGTAGGAGGTATTTTGGCCAATAATAATTTTCCCTATGAATTTCTAATGGAAAATATGCAAATTCAAAATAACCTTATCAGCGAAGCCCATTATCTGGGAGTAAAAAAATTCATTTTTTTAGGGAGTTCCTGTATTTATCCAAAATTAGCACCACAACCTTTAAAAGAAGAGTATCTACTAACTGCTCCTTTGGAAGCTACTAATGAATGGTACGCTTTAGCAAAAATTACCGGTGTGAAATTATGTGAAGCTATACGTCAACAATACGAAAAAGATTTTGTGAGTCTGATGCCTACAAATTTATATGGAACTCATGATAATTTTGACTTAACAAGTTCGCATGTTTTACCTGCAATGATTCGTAAATTTCATGAAGCTAAAGAAAATAATAATGCCGTAGTAGTGCTTTGGGGAACCGGAACACCCATGCGGGAATTTCTTTTTGTAGATGACATGGCAGCGGCAGTAGTTTTTGCATTAGAAAATAAATTACCTGATTATCTCTACAATGTAGGTACAGGAGAGGATTTAACCATCAGTGAATTAGCACTGATGATTCAAAAGATTGTAGGTCACACTGGCGATATTGTCTGGGACAGCACTAAGCCGGACGGAACTCCCCGCAAATTAATGGATGTTTCCAAAATGCACAGTATCGGATGGAAACATCGGGTCAATTTAGAAAGCGGTATTCAGAAAACCTATGACTGGTTTTTGGAAAATATCGAAAATTTCAAAATAAAAGAATTTTAAATTCCCGGAGTTCCGGTTATAATTTTCCTGTTTAAAATTACAATACAACTTTAAACTTTAACACTTTTGCGATTATTCGCCTAAATGCCTTGTGCCTTATATTAAAGATATGAATCAGATAAAAAAAACAGCTTTCATTACGGGAGTAACAGGTCAGGACGGAGCTTATTTAAGTGAATTTTTACTTAAAAAAGGCTATATCGTTCACGGATTAAAAAGACGTTCTTCATTATTTAACACGGACAGAATTGATCATTTGTATCAGGATCCGCATGTTGAAAACCGAAATTTCATTTTGCATTATGGCGATATGACTGACAGTACAAATCTAACGCGACTGATACAGGAAATTCAGCCTGATGAAATTTATAATTTGGCAGCTATGAGTCACGTAGCCGTATCATTTGAAACTCCGGAATATACCGGAAATGCTGACGGTTTAGGAACTTTAAGACTCTTAGATGCAGTTCGTTTGTTAGGGTTAGAAAAGAAAACACGCATTTATCAGGCGTCAACTTCTGAATTGTACGGAAAAGTACAGGAAGTACCGCAATCTGAAACAACACCATTTTATCCACGCTCTCCTTATGCAGTAGCTAAAATGTATGCTTTCTGGATTACGGTAAATTACCGAGAAGCTTATGGAATGTATGCCTGCAACGGAATTTTATTTAATCATGAATCCCCTATTCGTGGAGAAACCTTTGTAACCCGTAAAATTACAAGAGCGACCTCAAGAATTGCTTTAGGATTACAGGACAAATTGTATTTAGGAAATCTGGATGCAAAACGGGACTGGGGGCATGCTAAAGATTATGTACGAATGATGTGGATGATTCTACAGGCTGAAGAACCGGAAGACTGGGTAATAGCTACGGGAACAACCACTCCTGTTCGCGAATTTGTACGCATGAGTTTTGCTCAGGTAGGGATTGAATTAGAATTTAAGGGGGAAGGTATTGATGAAAAAGGCTATGTAAAATCCTGTAGTGATCCTGATTATCAGGTAGAAATAGGCAAAGAAGTTCTGGCGGTTGACCCGGAATATTTCAGACCTACCGAAGTAGATTTACTAATAGGTGATGCCACAAAAGCACAAACTAAACTGGGCTGGAAATGCAAATACGATTTAGCAGAACTGGTAAAAGACATGATGCAATCAGATTTAAAACTGATGAGAAAAGACCAATATCTGAAAGAAGGAGGTTATACAATCTTAAATTATTTTGAATAAAAAATGCTAAAAAAAATTGTAAATATTTCTCCGGGAACTTTCAGACTTATTTTAGCTTTAACAGTTGTGGTATTTCATGCTGTTTCCTTTATATCTTTTGGTCACGCCGTGGTATATATGTTTTTTGTACTAAGCGGTTATTGGATTTTTAAGATGTATTCAGAAAAATATTTAAAATTTAATGATTCTTATTGGGTGTACCTGAGAAGCAGGTTTTTAAGATTATATCCTGTGTATTGGGTGATTTTATTTTTCACATTAAGCTGTTACATCATTCTGCCGGGAGTTTGGGAAGTGGTTTTAGAAAATTCTAAAGATAGCGTAATTTCTAATTTTGTTTCTAATTTCTTTGTTGTAGGCAACGGAATAAAAAACAAGTACTGGTTTATACTTCCTGCCTGGTCTCTGGCAGTTGAATTACAATTTTACATTATAGCTCCAATTTTAGTTTGGCTGCAAAAAAGTAAAAAAACACTTTTTACCTTTTTTATAATAAGCAGTTTAGTCGTAGTAATTTTAGTTTATTTCAAAGCAAAAGTTACGGGATATGATTCTGTTTTATTGTATTTGCCTTATTTTTTACTTGGTGGTTTAGTCTATTTCTGGGATTTGAAGGTGAATTATAAATGGGCAAAAATAGCTTTGCTGCTGGTTATCAGCTTAATTGTAGTAAGTCATTTTTTTACAGATTTTCGTATGATTTTGTTAGATAAAGAAGAACGCTATATCTTCTTAGGGTACTCTGTTTCTGAAGTTTTTAACTGCGTACTAACAGTAGTTATTTTACCTTTTATTATTTATAACATCAGACAGCCGGTTAAAGATTTTAAAAAAGATTCTTTGCTTTCTTCTATGTCATTTGTAGTTTATCTGCTGCACTGGCCATTATTACAAATTTATTCTCTGGCGGTTCAGACGGCTGCCTCTGGCGGTATTAAAATCATTTATGCATTCCTTTACTTTACAGGTTGTATAGGTTTTTCTTATCTTTTAAGTAAATATGTAGACATGGAATTGGAAGATAAACGAAGAGTCTGGATGAAAAAATTTATGCAAAAAAGAGCCATAATTTAAAACAGTTTTGATAAAAAATCTAAATATTAAGTTCCGGCAACCCTTTGTTGGCTATCGATTTTGTATAAATAATTATAGAAAACAAAATACCCAAATGTTACAAAAAATTAAATCCCATAAATATTATGATAAAACACTTCAATGGGGAAAAAAAATAAGCATCACCGGATCAGCTCAGATAATTATTCAGGCGGTAGGTTTTGCAAGCGGAATTTTAATCATCAGACTTTTGTCTACTCAGGAATATGCGCTGTATACATTAGCTAATACCATGCTGGGAACAATGATTATGCTGGCAAACGGAGGAATCTCGACAGGAATAATGTCTATTGGAGCAAAAGTTTGGGAGGACAAAGAAAAGTTAGGTGTGGTTTTAGAAACAGGACTGGAATTAAGACGGAAATTTGCAATAGTGAGTTTATTAGTTGCCACTCCAATTTTAGTTTATTTATTAGTACATAACGGAGCCTCCTGGGTAACCACACTGCTAATTGTAGCCGCACTTATACCCGCATTTCTGGCCGCTTTGTCTGATTCCCTTTTAGAGGTTGTACCTAAATTGCATCAGGATATCCATCCGTTACAAAAGAATCAGGTTATCGTAGCTATGGGACGGCTTTTGCTCAATGTGTTGTTAGTATTTTTATTTCCGGTAACCTTTATAGCGTTATTAGCCAATGGAATTCCGCGTATTTATGGAAATATTCATTTAAAAAAAATTGCTTACAATAATGCCGATTCAACACAAAAAACAGATGAAAAAGTAAAAAAAGAAATCCTGTTTTTTGTAAAAAGAATGCTTCCGGAAACTATATTTTTCTGTATTTCAGGTCAGATAACAATCTGGCTTCTGTCAATTTTCGGTTCAACAAATTCTCTGGCAAGTATTGGTGCAATAGGCAAACTTAGTATGGCTTTTAATTTGTTTTCGGTAATCTTTGGTATGCTGATAGTTCCCAATTTTGCTAAGTTAAAAGAGGATAGCGGCTTACTTTTAAAAAAAATCTTCTATGTTAGTATTGGATGCATTATTTTGTCTCTTTTCGCTATTTCTTTTACTGATTTTTTTTCGAAAGAACTGCTTTCTATATTAGGTAAAGATTATAAAAATCTGAATTTTGAATTAGTACTCAGTATCATAGGTGGATGTATCACTTTTTTTCAGGGATGTATTTTTGGTTTAAACAACAGCCGGGGATGGATTATAAATCCGCTTATTTACATCTCCATTATGATTGTAGTGCTTATAGTGGCAGTACAGTTAATAGATGTTTCTACTTTATCAGGAGTCCTTTATTTAAATATTGTTGTGGCGTCCTCACAAGCTCTAATGCTGCTTTATTACACTCTTTTCAGAATTTTTAAGATTAAAAATCAAGTGGTTTGATATGCAGCCATTAAATAAGAAATAAATGCAAAACAGTTATTTTTTCCAGCAATCTCTTTTTGTAATCAGATACCGTTATTTGATGAAAATGAGTAGTTTTTTTAGAAAAAATTACTATCGCTTACAGGGAATGAGAATTGGAAAAGGAACAGTAATCCCTAAACTTTACACTACCTGGCCTCATCAGGTTGCTATAGGGAATAATTGCATACTGGAACACCATATCTATTTTAAATATGATGGTATCTGGAAAGAAGGTTTTTCAATTGAAATTGCTGATGATGTTTTTATAGGATCGGGTTGTGAATTTAATTGTACAAGCAAAATTGTAATAGGCAAAGATACTTTGATTGCATCAGGTTCCAGATTTATTGATCACAACCATGGCACTTCTGTAGAACATATCATGCGTAATCAGCAATCTTCACAACAAGCCATAGAAATACAGGAGGATGTCTGGATTGGTTGTAATGCAGTGGTACTTAAAGGCGTAATTATAGGAAAAGGAGCGATAGTTGCTGCCGGATCAGTGGTTACAAAATCAGTGCCATCTTATGAAATCTGGGCCGGAGTTCCCGCAAAAAAAATTGGTTACAGAAAATGACATTCTGCAAAACTGAAGAGACAAACAAGTAACAGTGTAAAGAATGATAAAAATACTTTTTTTATGCGGATCTGCGGCTCCGGGCAAAGATGGAGTGGGGGATTATACCCGCCGTTTTTGTGCAAGATTAATTCAATTAGGACATGAAGCTCAGCTTTTATCTTTGTGTGATCTGCAGGCGGAAGCTTATATCAGTGAAAATCAAATTGTCGAAAAAACAGCTGTATTGGCACACCGAATTCCCAGGTCTGTAGAAAATATGCAGCGGTTGTTATGGGTACAGTATATTATAAACGACTTTCAGCCTGATTGTATTTCTTTGCAATATGTACCCTATAGTTTTAATCGTAAAGGATTGCCTTTCTGGCTGCCTTCTTTTTTAAAAAAAATAAAAGGGAATCATCAATGGCATATTATGTTTCATGAACTATGGATCGGAATGGATGTAAATGCTTCATTGAAAAACAGGATTATTGGTTTTTTACAGAAACTTTTAATTCTGAAAATGTTGAGGACTAACTCCGGCATAACAATTAGTACTCAAACACATTTATATCAATCTAAACTGGCATATTTAGGATATGATGCAACGATACTGCCTTTGTTCAGCAATATTATTAAAAAGTCAGTTACAGTTAAAGAATTCGCTGAAGAGGCTGAAGAGCTGAGGTTCTGTATTTTTGGAACAATTCATTACGGCGCACCGGTAACGAAATTTATTGAGGATTTAAAGCAGGTTCTTACTACAACAAAAAATAAGAAATCATTAAATTTTATTTTTATAGGTCACTGCGGCACCGCTATTGAAGAATGGAAAAAAGTCCTCCAAAAACATCAGATTAATTTTGAAATTACAGGATTTGTTACTGATCAGGAAATCAGTTATTTTTTGTCACATTCTCATTATGGTATTTCTACAACTCCCTATATCTTAAATCAGAAAAGCGGCAGTCTCATGGCTATGTTTGATCACCATATACCTGTTTTATGTGTAGCCAGAAACTGGGATGTGAAAGGGTTTAATCAGCAAAGTTTCTCAAATCTGATTAATTATAAGAATCAGGAGTCAGTAAAAGAATTTCTGGATAAAAAGTTTATCGCATCTACTGAAAACAAACTGGAATCAGTTGTATCACAATTTTTAAAAGGATTAAGAAAATAAGGAATCAGTTTATGGCGAGTATAAAATATTTGTGGAATAACAGAGTACAGTTTGATCTATTTAGTAAACCTTTTTTTATTTGCTGGGCTAAACGGCTACTAACTTTTCCTGAATTAGTTAAAAGCAGCAGCAGAAGAAAAAATCTCATAAAAAAGGGTGCAAAAATAGCTGAAACAGCCGAAATAGGAATTGCAAAAATCGAAGGCAAAAAGGAATATTTGTCCATTGATGCCTTTACGACACTAGGCAGAGTAGAAATTGCTCTTCATGAAAAAGTGAGTATCGGTAAATATGTTTGTATAAATGACGGAACAGTAATTCTGAGCGCCTCACATGATGTTTCAGATCCCTTATGGCGCCATAAAAAAGTTCCCGTTCTTATTAAAGATTATGCATGGATAGCCACTAATGCAATTATTCTGCCTGGTGTTACTATTGGTAAAGGGGCAATCGTGGGAGCCGGAGCTGTTGTAAGTAAAAATGTCAGTGATTATGCAATTGTAACAGGAAATCCTGCGAAAGAAATTGAAAAAAAAAGAACTAATGTGCTGGATTACAATCCGTGTGATTTTCTTGCAGCAAATAACGCCTGGCTAAAATGATACTATTTTCACATCCAACCTTAAATGCAAATGCAAAGGCATTAATTAACGGTTTATTAAAAAATAAGATTTTATATAAACTATTCACATGCATCGCCATTTTTGAGGAACAGTTCTTATTTAAATTGGGAGAGAATCCTAAACTGAAAGATTTAAAAAGAAGAAGATTAGCGGCTTCATGGAAACCTTATACACTATCTAGATCTTTTTTGGAATTTGGACGTTTACTAGCTTCAAAATTGAAATTAAATTATCTGATCAAACACGAAAAAGGAGTTTTTTGCATTGATAAGGTATATAAAAATCAGGATAAATGGGTAGCCAGAAGTTTAGCAAAATCAAAAAAACAAGGATTAAAGGCTGTTTATGCTTATGAGGACGGAGCGTTAAAAACTTTTACAAAAGCAAAAGAGTTAGGCATTAGCTGCATTTATGATTTGCCTATAGGATATTGGAAAAGTGCCCGCTTATTGATGGAAAAAGAATTCGAAATTAATCCTGATTGGTCAGATACGCTGACAGGGTTTACCGATTCAAAAACAAAGCTGAATCAAAAAGATCAGGAACTGGCCTTAGCAGATGTCATTTATGTTGCCAGTAGTTTTACAAAAAAAACTTTAGAAGATTATTCCGGTAGTTTAGCAGAAATAAAGGTAATTCCGTATGGTTTTCCTGAAGTCAGTATTAAGAAAGAATATACCGCTCTTGAAGGACGAAAACTCAGAGTTTTATTTGTAGGAGGGCTGTCTCAACGAAAAGGAATTTCTTATTTGTTTGATGCGGTCAACGGATTGCAGGATAAAATAACGTTGACTGTTGTGGGACACAAAGCAATTCCTGATTGTGTTGCTTTGAATGATGCTTTAGAATCCCACAACTGGATTCCTTCGTTATCCCACGATCAGGTATTAGCCTGTATGCGTGAGCATGATGTTTTTGTTTTTCCTTCTCTTTTCGAAGGCTTTGGACTGGTGATTACAGAGGCAATGTCTCAGGGAGTTCCGGTCATTACAACAGATCGCACCGCCGGACCTGATTTGATTAATAACGGTGTCGATGGATGGATTGTTCCTGCAGCTTCATCAGTGGCTATAAAAGAAGTATTTCTTCAGATTCTAGAAACCCCGGAAATACTAAAACAATTTGGACTTGCAGCTCAAAGTAAAGCTAAAACAAGACCTTGGTCTGTTTATGGACAGGAAATGGCTGAGTCACTTTCGTCATTACAGGCAATAAAAAATCAGAATACATGTATCTAACAAAAGAAACCACTGCGCCATCCCACAATTATCTCAAAGGAGCTATCTGGCTTTACTTTATACTTTGGATATTTGAAGGAGCTTTACGCAAATGGATTTTACCCGGACTAGCTACACCATTATTGGTGGTAAGAGATCCTGTTGCCATTTATATTATTGTGCAGGCTTTTTATTCAGGTGTAAAATTTCTTAATCCGTATGTTGTTTTAGGTTCAGTATTTACCCTGTTGAGTTTAGCCATTACGTTAACTTTTGGGCACGCTAATTTATTTGTTAGTTTATACGGAGCCCGAATTATGCTGCTTCATTTTCCATTAATTTTTATAATTGGTGCTGTTTTTAGTAAAGAAGACGTACTCCGGACAGGTTACTTTTTTATGTGGACAAACATATTAATGGCCGTAATTGTTTACTTTCAATTTATCAGTCCGCAAACAGCTTATATAAATGTAGGTCTGGGAGGCGAGGGAAGTTCCGGTTTTTCGGGAGCAATGGGGTATAGTCGGCCTTCGGGAACTTTTTCCTTCATTACCGGTTTGTCCTGTTTTTATATTGCAACCGCTGTTTACATCTTTTATTTTTGGTTGTCTAAAGAAAAATGCTCCAAATTTTTATTGATTAGCAGTACACTGGCTTTAATTTTTGTGATGCCGCTTACTATTAGCCGTGGTGCAGTTATGGGAGTTCTTGTAGTAGGTTTTTTCTCTATAATGGGTTCCAGTACGAGTGTAACCAGACTATTTAAAATTCTTTCGATTATTATAGTTTTTGTCGGAATCGTTATTATCCTTAACAGTACAACATCTATTTTTAGTTTGGGAACTGAAGTTTTTTTAACCCGTGTAGATAATGCCAATCAGGGGGGAACAATCAAAGAATCAATTTTCTTAAGAATGTATGATAGTTTCAAGGATCCCATCATGGATTTGTTTGATAAACCGTTGTTTTTAGGCAATCTGGGAATGGGGACAAATGCTGGAGCCCAAATGCTGAATGGAAACAGGCATTTTATAATTTCTGAAGGAGAAATAGGCAGGCTGGCGGGGGAGCAAGGCTTAATTTTTGGAGGTTTACTCATTGGTTTACGGTTATTTTTATCTATTGATTTGTTTTTATCTTCTATCAAAGTTTTAAAAAAAAACAATGATATCCTCCCTGTAATTTTTTGTGGTACTGTCTTGTTAGCCATCACTCAGGGGCAATGGGCACAACCCAGTATTCTGGGAGCAGCCATAATAGTTTCAGGACTTTTACTAGCGAGTATAAACAGCGATAAAGAAATAAATTAGATGAAAATTATACTTTTTACTCATCCGGATTTTTTAGCTCACCAAAGTATGCCCCGATTTGCCCGGATGATAAGTGAGGGCATGGTTCAAAAAGGACACGAAGTGATTGTATGGAGTCCTCAAGCATTTTTTTTTAAACTGGCTTTGAGAAAACCATTTTTGCAAAAATGGCTGGGTTATCTGGATCAGTATATTGTATTTCCCCTGATAACCAAACTAAAAGTAATTGGTTGTACAAGCGATACTTTATTTGTTTTTGCCGACAATGCTTTAGGGCCCTGGATACCGTTAGTTCATAAAAGAAAGCATGTGGTACATTGTCATGATTTTTTGGCACAGCAATCTGCTTATGGATCGTTAGCAGAAAATAAGATTGGAATAACAGGCAGGTATTATCAAAAATTTATTCATTGGGGATACAATAAGGCTGAAAATTTTATTAGTATTTCAATTAAAACACAAACTGATTTACACTCTTTTTTAACAAAGTCTCCTAAATTTTCAAAAGTGGTTTACAATGGTTTAAATCAAAAAATTGAACCTGCAAAAAATAAAGCAGTGATACGCCAGTTATTAACGGCTAAATTTGGGATTGATTTATCGCAAGGATATATTCTGCATGTAGGAGGAAATGCTTTCTATAAAAATAAATTAGGAGTACTCGAAATTTATGATCAGTGGGCTCAGGAATACAATACACAAGTACCTCTGGTTTTAGTGGGCGAATCTCCTTCTTCGGAATTAGTTGTGTTTAAAGAAAAATCTAAATTTTCAAAATCTATTTATTTTATTACCAATATTGATGATTTTCAGTTACAGCATTTTTATCAGGGCGCTTCTGTAATGCTTTTTCCCTCTCTGTATGAGGGTTTTGGATGGCCAATAGTAGAAGCAATGGCAGCGGGTACTCCGGTAATTACTACTGATGAAAATCCGATGAAAGAAGTAGCCGGAAATGCAGGTTTTTATATACCTAAAAAAGTATTTCAGGCAGAAGAATTTACAAAATGGAAAGCCATTGCCGCCAGAGAATTAGAAAAGGTTATGCAGTTAACTCCGGAGCAAAATAGATTAGCGATTGAGAAATCGATTTTGCGTTCAAAGGAATTCTCATCTCAGGGTTTTGTGAATGCCATAGAAAAAATATACAAACAAATTTTGCTGAATTAAAAACAGGTTTCAGTATTAAAATGATTTTTCCAATCAGTCAGTAACATCCAAAATCATCCAGCATGCAACTACTCCATGTAATAAACTCCATGAGTCCTCTTTCAGGCGGAACATCCCAGGCTATTCGTAATATCATTCCTAATCTTGAGTCTTTGAATGTAAAGAATGATGTTGTTTGCCTTGATGCCGCAGGACAGGATTATGGAGTAAGAGACAATTTTAATATATATAAAATAGGCAAAGGTAAAACCAGTTACCAGTATAGCCCCGTATTAGTAGACTGGTTTCAAAAGAAATTACAGTATTATGATGTTGTCGTTGTTCATGGTATCTGGCAATATGCAAATTACGGAATGTATAAGGCTATAAAAAAGATAAAAAAATCACAAGCTAAACTGCCTAAAGTAATTATTATGCCTCATGGAATGCTGGATCCGTATTTTCAAAAAGCTACAGACCGGAAATGGAAAGCATTACGAAATGAAATAGTATGGAGACTGACAGAAAAAAAAGCAATTAATGCTGCCGATGCTGTCTTTTTTACCTGTGAGGAAGAGTTAAATCTGGCGCGTACCACTTTTAGAGGTTATAAGCCAAAATTAGCAATTAACGTAGGAATCGGAATTCCTAATCCTCCTGAAGAGACTGCTGAGATGAGGGCCGCATTTAAACAGCTTAGCCCGTCTGTTCCAAATAATTATTGGCTTTTTCTAAGCCGGATACATCCTAAAAAAGGAATAGATCTTTTAATCGCTGCTTACAATAATCTATGCCTGAAAACAAGAAATATTCCCGATTTAGTTATAGCCGGTCCTGCTAATTCAGCGTATGCTGAAGAAATGATTGCAATGGCCAGAGATAACTCTAAAATTCATTTCATAGGAATGTTGTCCGGTAAGGCCAAATGGGGTGCTTTTTACGGTTGTCAGGCTTATTTATTACCCAGTCATCAGGAGAATTTCGGGATTGCAATTGTTGAAGCAATGGCATGTAAAAAACCGGTACTGATAACTAAAAATATTAATATCTGGAGAGAAATTAAAGCAGATAACTGCGGATGGGTTTTAGAAGAATTAACGGTTACAGCTGTAGAACAACAACTTCAGGAAATAGCAGCCTTGCCTGTTGCAAAACTGAAACAAAAAGGTGTTCAGGCCAAGCAGACTTTTGAAGATAAATTTAATGTCCGGAATCAGTCTAAGATATTTGTTTCAACCTTAAATAATATAATCAAAGCCTAATGCTGAGCAGAGTAAGATTAGATGAATTTGATGCATCAAAAGGACTAAATCGCGGAACAGGAAAATTAAAAGAGATTTTATGGTATGCCGTTAAAGTGCTTTTTTTTCTTAGCCCTGTTCCTTACCCATCCGGTTTTAAACGCAGCTTGTTAATACTTTTTGGAGCAAAAATAGGAAAAGGTGTTATTATCAAACCGCGTGTAAACATACATTTTCCCTGGAAACTTAAGGTAGGCAATCACGTTTGGATTGGGGAAGAAGCATTTTTATTAAACTTCGAATTATTAACTATCGGTGATCATGTTTGTATAAGTCAAAGAACTTTCCTGTGTGGTGGAAATCATGATTACAAAATTCATTCCATGCCCTATAGAAACGGACCTATTGTTTTAAAAAACGGTTGCTGGGTGGGAGCAAATGTTTTTATAGGACCTAATGTCAGTATTGGGACAGATACTATCATATGTGCCGGATCAACGATTACTCAGAGCTTAGCAGAAAATGGGATTTACAAAGGAAATCCGGCAGTATATCTGAAAAACAGATGGTAGGTTTTAAAAAATTATAAGCGGTGGAAGCTCATTAAAAACATCTTGCTTTTTGCAGGAATTCTAAAACAAACAAATGGAAAAATTAATTAAAAGAAACAGTACAATTGATGCGTTTAGAGTGTTTGCAATATTTGGTGTAATTGCTATCCATGTTCAAAGTAATACGGATAGTGCTGAAATGGTGGGACGTTTATTTGCCGGTTTCAGAGTCCCTTATTTTTATATCGTTTCCCTTTTTTATTTAATTATTGGTTTAAAAAAGAGAAAAGATGATGATGTAAATAATATTGTAAACAAAATTTTTTACAGATTAGTAGTCCCTTATCTGGCCTGGACCATCATTTATGTTAGTCTGCGTTTGATTAAAGCCGCTTTTTTCGGAGAACCATCTAATGTAGTGTTCTGGAGAGTATTATTTTATGGAGATGGTGCGGTACAACTTTATTTTATTCCCAATCTGCTTTCGATGCAGGCCATCATCATTTCAATCTATTTATTGCTAAAAGGTAAACTTAAAAATAAGCTTTGGGCGATTGTTATTTTGTCATGTGTAGTTGTTTTTTTGACAATTGGAATTTTGAAAAATTCTTTTGCTATTTCTACGGGATTTATATTTGTTGGTATTCCGTTGTTCATCTCACTTGCATTTTCAGCGACATTTTTTAATGCCAATGAAAGAAACGCTGTAAATATATACATGGGGTCACTCATTATAGTGGTGACAACAATTTTTAATATCATTCCTTTCTCATTTAGCTTTTTCGGGTATAATTATATTTCTCCTTTTATGGCATTTGGAATATTAATATTATGCATTGGTTTATTTGATCAGTTTCGTTTACCCTCAGCATTAACTTCGGCTACTTTTGGAATCTATCTGAGTCATGTGTTGTTTCTGGAGATATTCGAATTTATCATTAGTCAGGGCCACATTATTTTATATTATGATTTAACCGTGAAATTACTGGTAACATTTTTCATCTTTCTTTTTTCATTGACAGGCGTATTTATTATGAGGAAAAGCAGGATTTTAAGGTTTTATTTATTAGGTGAAAAAGCAACTGATAGCGAAAAAGTTACTTCTGATTTGGATTATATTGTTTCCTGTTGCAGAAAAATTCAATATTTAGCAGTGCCTAAAAAAAATCAAAAAAACTAACAAGTTCTCTGTTTGTGAATAATGGTTAGTAAACCAACAAACATTTTCATTACAACTTATTATTACAACTACTCTTCTCTCTTTTTCAATGGAGGAATCCACTTTTTTTTGCTAAAATTTAAAATTAATTATCATGAAAATAACTGTCATAACCGTGTGTTACAATAGGAAAGCTACTATTGAACAAGCCATCAAAAGTGTATTGGAACAAGATTATCATGATATAGAATACATTATTATCGATGGTAATTCTTCAGATGGGACTAAAGAAATTATTGAATCTTACAGAGATAAAATAAGCGTATATCTATCAGAACCAGACAAAGGAATGTATGATGCCATAAATAAAGGAATCAATTTAGCAAGCGGAGAAGTAATCGGGCTGATGCACTCTGACGATGAATTTTATGACTCGAAAACGATTAGTAAAATAGCGGCAGGTTTTGAACAATACCATTCTGCTGACGGGATTTACGGCAATGGAATTTATGTGTCTAATGATACACAGGAGCGGCTTATAAGAAATAGAATAGGTGGCATTTTTAGCCTTAATAAAATAAAAAGAGGCTGGCTGCCTTTGCATCCAACCGTGTATTTAAAAAAAACGGTAATAGATCGATACGGACTTTATAATCTTGATTTTAAAATAGCTTCGGATACAGAATTTTTACTTCGCTATTTGTATAAATACAAAATAAACATGATGTATGTTGATAACTACATTGTTAAAATGAGAATGGGAGGGATGAGTACGAATGCTAAACGTGCTTTTGAGGTTTTATATGAAGATTATAAAATATACAAGTACCATGGATTAATGGCTTTTCAAACTGTTTTCCTAAAAAAAACCATTGCCTTAAGACAGTATCTGGGCGGATTTATAAACATTTCTTAGAATAAAACGAACTCTTTTTTTATTCTGTAGAACGAACTAAAATCACTACTAAACATTAATAAACATGAAAAAAAGCCACTTACCAATAATTTTATTGTTTTTATTGCTATTACAGTCCTGTACTACAAGAAAACAGACCTTGTATTTACAGAATTTAGATGAATATTCGAATTCAGCAATAAAGTATCCAATGACTCCTATACAGCCTAACGACATTTTAAAAATTGATGTAGGCGATGTGAATCCCTTGGTTGCAGCTCCTTTTAACAGAACTTCAGCAAACAATAACGCAGACAGTTCTGTAGAAATGATGAAACTTAAAGGCTATTTAGTTACACCTGAAGGAACGATTACCATGCCTGTTTTAAACGAAATAAAAGCAGCAGGTATCACACCTTCACAGTTAGAAAATAATATAAAAGATCGTTTAGTAAGCGAAGGTTATCTGGTAAGCCCTACTGTATCTGTACGGGTTCTTAATAATAAATTTACCATTTTGGGAGAGGTAAAATCACCGGGTGTCATCAATTTTAGTGAAGAGTCTGTTAGCCTTCTGGATGCCATTGGGTTAGCGGGAGATCTTACTTATTTTGCTGTTCGAAAAGATGTAAAACTTATCAGGGAATTAGATGGAAAACGTATTGTCTATCACATTGATTTAACCAGTGCTTCCTGGATGTCCGACCCCAACTACCGTATCAGACAAAATGACGTGATAGTCGTATCACCCAATAAAGTTAAAGCAAACAGCGGTGGTTTAATTAAAGACCCGTTACAGCTTTTTAGTGTAGCAGCCTCTTTACTAACAATTTTCTTATTACTGAGATAAATACCTTAAAAATAAGATTCCCAGATTTTAATGCTGAATAGGATTTCACATTATAAAATAAACTGTAAATAATAAATTAAATATTATGGATGTAAAAAAGCAATTTTTAAAATATGTTCAGTACTGGCCCTGGTTTTTGGCAAGCTTTATTTTGTTTACAGCTGCCGCCTACTATTATTTAGGAGCCGTTTCGCCTACTTATGAGACTTCAGCTTTAATCAATATTGATAAAATGAGTGAAAAAGACAGTGAAATAATAAGTACTGATAAAGTGAAAACGGATAAAGAGGAAGATTTAGAAAAAGAGAAAGTGTTCATCACCTCTAATGATTTTTTATCTAAGCTTGTATCTGATTTAAAACTCAATATCAATTATTATGAAAAAGGCTTCATAGACAACAAAGTAATACTTGATATTCCGTTTGTATTTAAGACCCACATTTCGAATGATTCTCTTTCTAAAATAACCTATAATATCAAGGTTACAGAGGATGGGTTTTTTGTAAATGAATCAGTGAGTGACGGACTCTCTTTAGTTCGGAATAAAACAATTTATGATATTTCAGGTGTTCCGTTTTCGCTTGAACTGACTTCAAAAGCTAAAAAAAATCTCTCCAATTATCTGGATAAAGAATATGTAGTGACTGTTGAACCTACAGAGTTGGCTGTAAAAAAATTAAAACTCAACTTAGAGATAGCTTCAGATGAAAACTTAAAAACCAACTTAAGTTTAAAACATACCGGAACTAATCCGATGCAGTCCAAAAGAATTCTTAACAAGCTTATCGAATCTCTTGATGAGGATATTTTTGCTGAAAAACAAAAAAAGCTGGGAAAAACTGTGGCATATCTGAATCAGCGAATAGCCGCTTTTACAAAGGAAAAAGATTCTATTGAAAGTATTAAAGAAAGTTACCTGCGTAATAATAACATTTATGTTTTAGACCAGTATATTGCTACTAAAACAAACGAGAAAACTGCCAAAACAGCAAATTCTGCACTGAATGACAGACAAATATCATTGACCACTTTTGCCATTAATGATATTAAAAGAGCAGGAAATTCTCCTTTAGGAACAGATTATAATCTGGATCTTCCCTCATTGAGTCAAATGCTTATCAATTACAATTCAAGTCTTGCAGAGAGTGAATTAATTTTGCAGAGAGCACAAAAAAATAATCCCGCATATCTGAGTTTAGCAGCACAGTTACAAGTTCAGAAACAGTCTATTTTAAGTACATTAGGCGATTATTTAAATCAGCTAAAACAAACCAGAATAGTTAACAGAATAGAACAAAGTAATGCTATTTCCGAAGCAAAAAGTATTCCTACTAAGAACAAAGAATTAGGTAATATTGATAATGATTTAAGTCTGAAAGAAGAAACCTATCTGGCTTTATTACAAAAAAGAGAAGAGGCCGTTTTAAACGGAGCTGTTTTAGATTCTAACTTAAGTGTTCTTGATTTTCCGCAAACCAACTATTCGGCTATTTCTCCTAAGCCAAAGCCTTTCATGCTTGGAACCATTTTATTTAGTCTTTTACTGCCTTTTGGTATTGTATATGTTAAACTTAAAATGGATTCCAGAATTCATACACAGGAAGATCTTAACGGTCAACTGGCAGACATTCCTTTTCTGGGTAACATTCCCGAAATAGATGCAAATGAAAAACTGGACAATACGGCCACTTCCAGATCAGTAATCGCAGAAGCTACACGAACATTATTTTCCAATATCACTTATTTACTGCCTCATAGTAAAGATCAGCTGGGAAAAGTGCTATTGTTCACTTCATCCATTCAGGGCGAAGGAAAATCTTTTTGCGCTTTTCATAATGCTGTTACAATCAGTAACTTAAATAAAAAAGTACTGCTTATTGGGGCTGATTTGAGAAATCCTCAATTGCATGATTATTATAATGTACAAAAAAGCATTCCCGGACTCTCAGATTTCTTATACAACAGTAGTCAGAGTTGGAAAAATTTCTTAGTAAAAAAATCTGATTTTTCTGAAAATCTGGACGTTTTGTTTTCAGGAGAAATTCCTCCCAATCCGTCTCAATTATTAACTAATTCTAATTTTGAGATTTTACTTCAGGAAGCTAAATCATTCTACGATTTTATTATCATCGATTCGGCTCCTGTACAGATTGTGTCTGATACGCTCAATTTCAGCTATCTGGCTGATGTAACTATATATGTGGCCAAATCTAACTTCTCTGAAAAAAGTAACCTTTTACAATTAAATGATTTTATAAAAAAAGGACAATTAAAAAATGTAGGTGTCATTATTAACGGAATCAGTAAAAAAAGTGCTTACGGTTACAGCTATAATTATAGTTACCAGGAAAAAAAGGTAAAAGCACCATGGTTTAAAAGAAGCATGGCTTTTAATAATTAAAAACATTTAATATGGAAAAAAAAGCGATCCTTTTTACACTGTTGGTAGTGAGTTTGTTAGTTTTTTATTATTCCTGGTTACCGGATCCTAATATGAAATCTGAGGCTTATTTGCCCAAATGGCTTTTGGACTGGAGTAATAGAAATTACAATCTGCGTACCGGTGTTCCGTTTATTCCTTTCGGGTATTTTCTGGCGGCTTATTCACAGATAACGAACTTTAACAAAACAGATTTAAACGCCAATTTTATTTTTATACAAAACCTTGGTGTTGCTGGAATTGTAGCTTTTATTGCCGAAGGAGGGCAATTTTTAATCCAAAGCAGAAATCCTGATTTGATGGATATTTATTTTGCAATTATAGGAAGTTCAGTAGGAGCTTTTACTTATAATTTATTTAACAAAATACGATTTAAAAATGCGAAATAGACACAAATTTACGTTTGTAATTTCCTGTGCCATTGCAGATATGTCGGCAATGATATTTTCAACTTTGATTTTTTTAAAGTTTGCCACAGAAGAAAGCCTGGGTTGGGATACTTTATTTCTGAATAAAATGATTCCAATAACGGTTTTGAGCTGGTTATTTTCAGTATCTTATTTTAAACTGTATAAAATTGATGTTCTTTTTAGTCTGGAACACTTTTTCCGTAACAGCTGGCGTGCTTTTCTGACCCAGCGAATTTTATGGCACATTTACATTTATATTTTTCAGGATGATATCTCTTATTTTTTTGAAAGTAAAGCCAATTTAATTCAGCTGAGTTTTTTATTATTTTACTTTTTATTATCCAGAACGATATTTACCCTGATTATCAGAAAAATTAAAGAATGGGTTTTTAAACGCTTTACCGTTGCCATTTGGGGATTTAATCTTACCAGTATTCAACTGGCTTCCTATTTAGAAACCAATTCCTTTTTTATTCATTTTGTAGGCATACTTAACGAAAATAATCCGGTTACTTATTCTTCTAAGGAAGAGTTTACTCAGGCACTTACTGAAGCTATTGATAACGCTTCTAAAGATAATATCAATGAACTGTACATTGTATGCAAGCCAGATTTTATATCTGATCTGAATAGTTTTTTTGAGCTGGGTGACAAGCATTGTATGCGATTAAAGTTTATTCCTGATTTTTCATCCATTTCAAAAAAACATTTCAGCTCAACGAACTTAAATAATTTTCATGTTATAAAGCCTCGTTATGAACCGCTTCAGGATGCTTATAACCGCCTGGCTAAAAGAATATTTGATATCGTATTTAGTCTGATGGTGATTATTTTCATCTTATCATGGCTGTATCCATTATTAGCTTTTCTTATCAAAAGAGAAAGTAAAGGTCCTGTGTTGTTTAAACAAATGCGGACAGGGAAAAAGAATGAACCTTTTTGGTGTTACAAATTCAGGAGTATGTATACCGATATGGGAGATGAAGCGCAACAGGCTAAAAGAGGCGATTCCCGAATCACTCCTATAGGAAGATTTATTCGTCGCACCAGTTTAGATGAAATGCCTCAGTTTTTTAATGTATTGATGGGTAAAATGAGTGTCGTAGGACCCCGGCCCCATATGATTAAACATACTACAGATTATAATAGTCATATTAATAATTTCATGGTTCGCCATTTTGTAAAACCCGGAATCACAGGGTTGGCGCAGGTTACCGGTCTTAGAGGAGAAACTAAAAAAGTATCTGATATGAAACGACGTGTCAATACAGACATCGATTATGTACAACGATGGAGTATTATTACTGATATTAAAATATGCATTTTAACGGTTGTTGTAACGTTAAAAGGTGATGAAAACGCTTTTTAAACTTAAAACTTAAAATTATGAACACTACTTATTTTTTCATTGGTTTACTTACAGGAGTTTCTGTAAGTGCCTTTTTTATTGGTAAAGAATTGTACAAATACTACACAAAATATACAATTCAAAAAAAACAACTGGACAGGATTTTAAAATTGAATGACAGAATTAAAAAATTCAAAGTTGCATAAAAGGCTATTGCAATTATGGTACCCGTTTCAATTTTAATTTGTCTCTGCCACATTCAATATCAGCTGCTTCAGAAAAAAAATAAGTTTAAAATCCTTTACACCTAACATTCATTAGGCTACTTAAAACTAAACTAAATATGGAAAGTAATAAAACATTAGGTGAGTTTATCATAGAAAATCAACAGGAATTCAAGTATTCTTCCGGAGAACTGTCCCGACTTTTTAACTCCATAAAATTAGCTGCAAAAGTTGTTAGTCATAAAGTTAATAAAGCTGGTTTAGTAGATATTGTAGGAGGTGTAGGAGGTAAAAATATTCAGGGGGAAGACCAGCAAAAATTAGATGTGTATGCAAATGATATTTTTATTGAAACATTAATTAACCGACAGATTGTTTGTGGTATTACTTCTGAAGAAAATGATGATTTTATAAGCGTTCAGGGAAGTGATAACAGTAACACGAATAAATATATCCTGCTAATGGATCCTTTAGACGGTTCCTCTAATATTGATGTAAATGTTTCTGTAGGGACGATTTTTTCTGTTTACAGAAGGATATCTGAGATAGGAACTCCGGTAGTATTAGAAGATTTTCTGCAGCCTGGTATCAATCAGGTTGCAGCAGGATATGTTATTTACGGAACTTCGACAATGCTTGTTTACACTACAGGTCATGGCGTTAACGGATTTACGCTGAATCCCGCCATTGGAACCTTTTACCTTTCTCATCCTAAAATTAAATTCCCTGAAAAAAGCACTATATATTCTGTAAACGACGGAAATTATACTCATTTCCCCGAAGGAATTAAGGATTTTATCAGGTATTGCAGGCAAGAAGGAGAAGACAGGCCATATACTTCAAGATATATAGGAAGTCTGGTTTCAGACATGCACAGAAACATGCTTAAAGGTGGTGTTTATTTGTATCCCAATACCAGATCCAATAACGGCAAACTGCGGCTTTTATATGAATGCAATCCTATGGCGTTTATAACTGAACAAGCCGGAGGCAAAGCATCTGACGGAAAGTCCAGAATAATGGAGATAGAACCTCAAAGTTTACATCAAAGGGTACCCTTTTATAGCGGAAGTATCAAGATGGTGGAAAAAGTTGAAGAATTTATAGCTAAATCTAAACTTCATAAAGTTTGATTTATTAAAAACTATTGCGTCTGACTAATGAACTAAATTATTAACCAATACTGTAGCTTATGAAAAAACTATTACCCGAAGCGAATACAATTGAATTGGATTTGCTTTCCAACGAAATTGAAAGCGTAATACAAACAACAAATACTCAATTAGAAATCTGGACCGATTGTTTAATTGGAGGTGATGATGCAAATAAAGCAAACAACCTCTCTTATTCCATTAAATTTGATGGTAAATTGGTGGTAGAAGCTTTAGAATATGCCTTAGATACTTTAGTTCAGCGACATGAATCGTTGAGAGCTACTTTTAGTTCTGATGGAATAGGTATGAATATTTACAAGAATCTAAAAATAGAAATAGCTCATACAGATATTTCTTATTTTACTGAAAATGATAAAGAAACTGCAAAGTCAGATATCATTTCAGATGAAGTAAATACTCTTTTTGATCTTGTAAAAGGTCCTTTATTCAAACTGAAATTAGTTAAAATTGACGAATTAGAAAATATGCTGGTTTTGACCTATCATCATATCATTGGCGACGGTTTAAGTATTAAAATCATGCTGGAAGAACTCAGCATTCTTTACTCGGCATTCATTGAAAAAACAATTCCCAAACTCACTGCTCCGGAACGGTTTAGTGCTTATGCACGAATAGTAAATTCGTTAGCTCAGGATAAGGATTATAAGCAAACAGAAGATTTTTGGTTAAATACCTATAAAGATTCTGTTCCTCAAGTCGAATTACCTCTGGATTATACCAGACCCGCTTTAAGGACTTATAACAGTAAACGTTTTGATTATTCTGTTGATATAAAACTGATTAATTCTTTAAAACAATTGGGAAACAGTGCCGGCTGCAGCCTGGCGACTACTTTTCTTATCGCTTTTGAAGTTTTTCTTTGTAAACATACCGGTCAAAAAGATTTAATAGTTGGCTTTCCCGTTTCAGGAAACAGGAGGTATGATATGAAAAATTTGATAGGAGATTGTGCAAATCTGCTTCCTGTGCGTAGTCAGGTAGACGGTAACGTGAGCTTTTTACAATACTTAAAACAACGGTATCCTCAGATAATAAAAGCTTACATAAACAACCAGCATAGTTTTGGACATTTACTTCAAAAACTTTCAATTGCCCGCGACTCTTCAAGAATTCCTATGATACCGGTTACATTAACGGTTGATTTAAGCAGGGATATGGAAACAGAGTTTTCATTTATAGGGTTGAATTATGAGTTTGAAATTAACCCTGCTGCTTACTCCTCATTTGAAATTAATCTGCATGCCTGCATGTCTGACAATAAACCTACACTGCAATGTTCTTATAATACTTCATTATTTAAAGAAGAAACAATAAACAAAATGATGGTGTCATTTGAAAAAATATTAACCAAATTAGTATCCAGTCACGAAAGTCCAATAAATGATCTTTTAAAAGAAGATTATTTGGAAGATTATAAAGTACTGAATGATACCGAAGCTCCCTATCCTTACGTTTCATTATCTGAATTGTTAAGTCAGCAGGCGGAAATTTCACCTGATAATATAGCCATTGAATTTAATAAAACGGCAATAACTTATAAGGATTTACATATAAAAGTAAATCAGTTTGCGCATTTTTTAGTGGCACATGGTGTACAATCCGGAGATTATATAGCCGTTTCCTATCCGAGAAGCCCTGAATTAGTATATGCTATTTTAGCCATTATTCAATGTGGAGCGGCCTATTTACCTTTAGATCATGAATATCCAAGTAAACGTGTGGAGTACATGATGGAGGATTCTGAGGCTAAATTTTTGCTGACCAGTGAAGTTTTGTCATTATCACTGCCAAAATGTTCTAATACAATTTTAATTGATGATGCGATGCAATCCTTACATCAATATCCGTCAACAAAACTGGAAACTAGTGTTGACCCTGAAAATATTTTATATCTTCTGTATACTTCGGGATCAACAGGAAAGCCAAAAGGTGCTAAGATATCGAACAGAAATGTAGTAAACCTGTTTTTTTCTTTACAAATTGAGCCTGGGATAAAAGAAACAGACCGACTTCCTTTTATTTCTACTATTTCTTTTGATATTGCAAGTTTTGAATTGTTTTTCCCTTTGTTTAAAGGAGCTACTCTGGTTATTCCGGAACACGAAACGGCAAGTGATGGCAGGTTATTTCATGAAATGCTGGACAAAGAAAAAATTTCACTTGTTGTTGCTACGCCTACTACTTATCAAATGCTTTTAGATGCGGGATGGACAAAAAAATTACCTTTAAAAATATTATGCTGTGGAGAACCTCTGCCTCATAAACTGGCGCAGGAACTGATAAAAAGAAGTGATGAATTGTGGACATTATATGGTCCTACCGAAGTAACTATTTTTTCATCGTGCAAGCATATAAAAAATGAAGAAACGATAATTTCTGTGGGGGCTCCAATTGCTAATATGCAATATTATATTGTAGATGAACAAGGAAAACTGTTACCGCCTAATACTATTGGAGAGATAGCTATCGGAGGAGACGGAGTAGGAAAAGGATATTTAGGAAAACCGGAATTAACTGCGGCAAAGTATATTCCTAATGTTTTTTCAGATAAAAAAGATGCTGTCATGTATCTTTCGGGAGATTTAGGCAAATTGCTGCCCAGCAATGAAGTAATGTGTCTGGGACGTATTGATCATCAGGTTAAAGTACGCGGACACCGTATTGAAATTGGCGAAATAGAACATGTCCTGATGGCTATTAAAGGAATTAAATCAGCCATTGTGCTAGCGAAAGAAGATATTCTTGTTGCTTTTATTGTAGCGGAATATGAAATTTTAAAAGAAACAGAGGAAATCAGGTCATGGAGAAACGAATTATCTTCACAATTACCCGGTTTTATGGTACCGCATGTTTTTCATATTCTGGACAAAATGCCCAGAACGCTTAATGACAAAGTGGATCGTAAAGGCTTATTAGAATATAAATCAGATGCGGAGATCAATGAAAATTATACAGCACCACGTACTGATGAAGAAAAAATGGTAGCCGAAATTTGGCAGGAAAGTTTAAAAAAAGAGCGTATCGATATTTTTAGTAATTTTTTTGAAATGGGAGGCCACTCCATCATGGCTGTAAATGTAATGGTCGAAATAGAAAAAAAGACCGGTATACGGATTCCTCTTTCTGCTTTGTTCCAACATTCGACTGTTGAAAAATTTGCTAAACTGATAAACTTAGAAAGTCAGATTTCCTCAGATTATCTGGTGCCTCTAAAACCAAACGGAACCAAAACACCATTGTTTATAGTGCATGGTTCCGGACTTAATATTTTAAATTTTGCACATGTTATTAACCATTTTGATGAGGATCAGCCGGTGTATGGCTTTCAGGGGGTAAGTTCTAATGGATATAATAATTGGTTTGAATCCATTGAGGATATGGCGTCCATATATATAGAATCAATTATGGAAGTCAATCCTAAAGGTCCTTATGCTATTGCCGGATTTTCGTTTGGAGGTATTGTAGCTTTTGAAATTGCCCGTCAGCTTAAAAATCAGGGTAAAACAGTCAGTCTTATTGCTGCATTAGACACATATGTAGATTCTTCCTATTATTATGCATCTCCTGTACAAAAAAAGATGATCAGGTATTATGACCGTACTTACAGGCGTCTGGATTATTTAAAGCAAATGCTAACCAGCTGGGAAGCTTTAAAAGTGCGTGTCAATACTAAAAAAACATATTTGCAAAAAAAATATTTAGGACTAAAAGATAATATGACTCAACAAGAGCAATTAGCCCTTGAACATTTTATTGAAGCCGATAAAATGGTTGACAAAATTGTAAATCGCTATCATCTGATTCCTCAGTCTTTTGAAGTAGATTTATTTAGAGCAAAAGACGATGAAAATTATAAATTAGATCCCAATCATTTAGGATGGAAAAAAGCTGCATTAAGTGGTGTGAAAATTCATAATATTACAGGAAATCATCTGGGTATTACGGCACCTCCAAATGATAAAGTTCTGGCAAGAATGCTGCAACAGATTTTAGATGAAAAACACACAAACTGCTAAACTGCTCATTTCTTTTTTAAAGATAAAAAAGCTTGCCTTAATTCCTGAAAAAAAGTTTTATTTAGATGAAAATGCTATTCACATTTATTCCATTTATCTGCCTGATTTTACAGATTTAAAATCTGATTTGGCTGAATACCTGAATTCAAAGGAACTGTACAGACCTAATAATTTATATTTAGAATCAGATTATAAATTCATTGTTTACAGATCAATATTAAAAATTATTCTTGCCGCTTATACTAAATCAGATGCAAAAAAAATGAAGTTTGATTATCATTTGTACAAAAAACCATATCTGGCATCGACTCCATGGCTGCATTTTAATATTTCCCATTCTGAAGACTATGTAGTGATTGCAGTTTCCCGAAGAAATCTCGGAATTGATATTGAGTACATATCGCAGGACTTTCCCTTTACGAACCTTATTTCGGAAATTTTTGAAGATAAGGAAGTAACAGCAATTCATAATTCTAAGGATAAGAAAAAAATGTTTTACAGCTATTGGACAAGAAAAGAAGCCCTTGTAAAAGGGTTGGGAACAGGAATCAATGATAATTTTAAATATATTCCGTGTTCTGATGGTGAGCATATTATTAATGCAGAAATAGCAAGTACCACTACTAACTGGCACATATGTAATTTTAATATTTCTGATCATTACATGGGAGCGATAGCTTGTGAATTTTCTGCGTCATTTTCTAAAGATGTAGTTATTTATACTGTACCAAATGATATGAACCTTTTACGGAAAATGATCAATAATTAAAGCTTGATCTGAATGACTACAGGAATCTGTTGACTCTGAATTAAAAAATCTCCATAACGGAGATTTTTTTGTTTTTATACAATATTCTTTTTCTGAAATGGTTTTAATGTGTTGTTATATAGTTTTTTATATTTTTATATAGAGAAAAAGGATAAATAAAATCGCATAAGTTTTTATAACTTTCTGAGAAAAAATTTAATTTATAAAAGTATGACTGATATTGCCCGTCGTTTTCCTGAAAATCCGCTGCTAAAGCCAAAAGATTTGCAATCCGATAACAGGAAGCTGCAAATCATTAGTCTTTTGAATCCCGGTGTTTTTGAGTATATGAATAAGGTTTGGCTGCTGGTACGTGTAGCTGAAGGAATAATACAAAAAGAAGGAATGGTGTCTTTTCCTGTTTTAACGTTACAGGGAAAAACAGAAATTACTGAGATTCCGTTTAATGATCCTGATTTAGTTGCGACTGATCCCCGGGTAATTCAGTATAAAGAAGTGGATTATCTCACCACACTTTCGCATTTACGATTACTTTACAGTGATGATGGAATCCATTTTCAGGAACCTGCCGATAATGCTGTATTGACAGGTTTAGGCCTGCTGGAGCGATATGGAATAGAAGATTGCAGAGTAAGTAAAATAAATGAAATTTACTATTTAACTTATACGGCAGTTTCTGAAAATGGAGTGGGAGTAGGATTGCGTACTACGACAGACTGGAAAAATTTTGATAACAAAGGAATGATTTTACCTCCGCATAATAAGGACTGTGCTATTTTTGAAGAATTGATCGATGACAAATTCTATGCACTGCATCGTCCTTCAAGTCCGCAAATTGGGGGCAATTATATCTGGCTTGCCGAATCTTTGGACGGGATTCACTGGGGCAATCATAAATGTATTTTGAAAACCCGCAACAAAATGTGGGACAGTGCAAGGGTAGGAGCCGGTGCAGCTCCAATTAAAACAGAACAGGGCTGGCTCGAAATTTATCATGGTGCAAATGCCGAAAATCAATACTGCCTGGGAGCTTTTCTGATGGATCTTAGTGATCCTTCAAAAGTTATTGCGCGAACAACTGATCCCATAATGGTTCCCATGCAGGAATATGAAGTTCAGGGTTTTTTTGGTCAGGTAGTTTTTACCAATGGTCATATTGTAAACGGGGATATTCTTACCATTTATTATGGTGCCGCCGATGAATTTGTTTGCGGGGCTCATTTTTCTATTGCCCAAATCCTGTCGGTATTGCATTTTGATGAAACTTAAATAGTACATTATATTTTTCGCTTTACTCTTCTGAAAGTTAAATTAATCCGTGGCAATACCTCTCTGGATGTTTTAGGAACATGATGCTGCCAGAAACTGTTAGTAGTTCCTGCCATAAGCAGGAAAGTACCATGATGTAACGGAATTTCAAGCGGTGCAATATCTTTTCGAAATTTATGGCGCAATTTGAACATTCTTGTTTCTCCAAAAGTGACCGAAGCAATAACAGGATTGGGACCTGAATTAGCTTCTTTATCACTATGCCAGGCAACACTGTCATTGCCGTTTCTGTATAAATTTAGCAACACGCTATTAAAATCAAGGGCAGTTTCTTTTTCTACCTTTTTTCTGATTGTTAAAAGTTCTGGTGTCCAGTCCGGATCATTTTCATTAGAAGCTGTATTTTCTTTGTCTTCGTACCAGGCAATCATTCTGGGAGCTTTGACTGTTTTATCAAAAATTTCCATTTCGTATTCTCTCCATGTTGTTTCATGAAGTAATAGATTATAATAACGGTCTGATTCTTCTTTAGAGAAAAAATTATCAATCAGAATCAATTCTGTATCCGGCAAATCATAAACAATTTTACCACGCTGACCTGAGAAGAACAAATCAGTATCATTAAAAAGTTTCATTATAAGTGAATTTATTTTTTAGTTAAAAACAAAATTAATACAGATTGTAACAAAAATCATTATATTTGATGTTACAAATTATAACAATTTTACAATGTCTTTATTTTCAGATAATATCAGAGCGCTTCGAACAAAAGATAAAATTTCTCAGGAAAAAATCGCACAGAGTTTACAAATTACCAGAGGCAGGTATGTTAAATATGAAGACGGGACTTCCGAACCTCCGTATAATATTTTAAAGAAAATAGCCCATTATTTTCATCTCAGTATTGATTTATTACTTTCTGTAGATGTGCGTAAAATTGATATTCAGGATTTATTAAAACTGGAAAACAACCGACTGATTTTACCTATCCAAGTAGATCAGGCAGGTGAAAATTTCATCGAAGTAGTAACACAAAAAGTAAAAGCAGGTTATCTAAACGGATATGCAGACCCGGAATATATTGAGAATTTACAGCAAATTTCGCTTCCTTTTTTAGGTCCTGGCAAACACCGTGGTTTTCCTATTGAAGGGGATTCAATGCCGCCTCATGAAGACGGAAGTATTGTTATAGGACGTTATGTCGAAAATTTAGGGGAAGTGCAGGACGGGAAAACCTATATTCTGATTACAAAAAGTGAAGGAATGGTATACAAACGTTTGAATAAAAATAAAAAAAATGCTTTGGTTTTAGAATCTGATAATAACTTTTATCCTAATTACGAAGTAAAAGTATCTGATATTTTAGAAATTTGGGAATACACCTGTAACATTGGCAGAAGCGATAAAAAATATGAAACAAATGATATAGAAAGCCTTAAATCGATGATTTTAGAACTGAAAAAAGACATTCATACGATTAAAAGTACAACATAATATTGTAAGCTTCCCGTATAATCCTGTAAGTTAATTTAGAGTGTTTTTTTTGATCTTGTAAAGGATTAATTAAGGCTTATAAATAACCTAAATTTAAAAAATATGAGAGCGATTTGGACGGGTTCGATTAGTTTTGGTCTGATTAATATTCCTATTAAGATATTTTCAGCTGTACAGGAAAGCAGTCTGGATATGGATATGCTGGATAAGAAAGACCATGCCAATATAAAATTCAAACGCGTCAATGAAAATACAGGAAAAGAAGTGGCGTATTCTAATATTGTAAAAGGCTATAAATTAGAAGACAACTATATAATATTAGAAGATGAGGATTTTGAAGCTGCTGATGCCGTAAAATCTAAAACGATAGACATTCAGAGTTTTGCTTTCGAAAAAGAAATAGAAAGTATTTATTATGAACAGCCTTATTATTTAGAACCTGATAAAGGTGCAATGAAAGCGTACGGATTATTACGCGATGCCTTAGCCAAGTCAGGAAAAGTAGGTGTGACCAGTTTTGTGTTACGCAATAAAGAGAGCCTGGCCATATTAAAACCTTACAAGAATGTTATTTTGTTAAACAGAATTCGTTTTGCTCAGGAAATAAGAGAAACATCGGAGTTGAAGGTACCTGCTGTTTCTAAACGAAAAACTAAAGAAATGGACATGGCCACCAAGTTAATAGATCAGCTCACGGAAGAATTTGATATTAGCAATTTTAAAGATGAATATACCGCCAAGCTTTTAAAAATAATAAAAAATAAAGCCAAAGGCAAAAAACAAAAGCCATCAAAATTAAAAGTGGTGCATAAGCAAAGTGATGATTTAATGAGTATGCTTAAAGCAAGTCTGGAAAATAAAAAATCATCTTAGTCTTTTTTTCTGTTTTCCAATAATGTCAAAATCTTTTTAATATTTATTCCTTTTCCAAGAACCGGACGCCATAAATCTCCTTTTTTCTCTAATCGTTTCAAGATATTTTTGATTGTAAATTGAGACGGATGGAGTTTAGCATCGACCTCCTTCCATTCCAGTGGTGTAGATATCCATGCTCCTTTTACCGGGCGTACAGAATATGGCGCTGCCAGTGTCTGTCCTCTGCGGTTTTGAAGATAATCTATGTAGATTTTATGATTTCTTTTTTTGATAGTTCTTTCTAAAGAAGTGATATCCGGAAGCTGTTTATGAATTTCTATTGCTAAAAGTTCGGCTAATATTTTAATCTGCTCATAATCATATTTCGCTCCTAACGGAATATATACATGCAATCCGGTAGCACCTGAGGTTTTACAATAACAATCAGATTCGAGTCCGTCTATTACTTCTTTAACAGCTAGTGCAGTTTTCACAACTTCTTCAAATTTATGTTGAGCCGGATCAATATCAATAACCAGCCAGTCCGGATTTTCTGGTTTTTTTATAGTTGAATTCCACGGATTAATGTCAATACAGCCTAAGTTGGCCATGTATAACAACGTTTGTTTATTATTACAAATGAGATAATCCAGGTGTTTATCATTCGATTCTGAATATACTTTTTCTGTTTTTAACCAGGACGGAATTTTGTCTGTATCTACATCCTTCTGATAAAATCCGGAGGCATTAATTCCATTTGGAAAACGATTCATGGATTGCGGACGATTTTTTAGGTAAGGCAGAATAAAATTGGCCACTTCATTATAATACTGCACAATATCGCCTTTAGTAATACCGTCTTCAGGAAAATATATTTTATGCTGATTGGTTAAATGTAATTTTATTTTACCAATTTTTAAATCATAATCCTTTTTTGTTTCAGCTGCTTCCTCCGCTTTATTCATCTTCTTTTTATCAGTTGTTACGGTTTTACTTTTGGTAGATAAAAGTACTTCTGAAGCATTTTTATCCGTTCTTAATCCCAGATAAACAGGATGTCTTAAATGCAAATCATCAGTCCATTCGGTAAATTTCACCTGACATACCAGTTTGGGTTCTACCCATTGAATGCTATCGCGCTGCGCTATTTTTTCCGTGATTACAGCTTCAGTGGTAAAATAAGGCTGTAATGTTTCATACAATTCTTTCAGAGTTGCATCGCTAAAACCGGTACCGCATTTCCCGATAAATTGTAATTTTTTGCCTTTGTATTGTCCCAAAAGCAAAGCACCAAAATTTTTTCTGGACTTTTTAGGTTCTGTTAGTCCAATAATAATCGCTTCTTCCTGCTGTACAATTTTTATTTTCAGCCAGTCATTACTTCTTTTGCCTGACAGATAAATACTGTCTGCTTTTTTTGCTATAATGCCTTCAATTTTATTTTTAATTGCTTTTTCAAATTCTTTGATTCCGTTACCTACGGTGTGTTCGGAATAAAAAACATGGGATAGTTTATGCTTATCGAGTAGTATTTTAAGCAATTCTTTCCGCTCCAGTAAATTTAGTTTTAAGGTACTGTTTCCGTCCAGATTCAGGATATCAAATACATAGTATTTTAAATTTCCTGTACCTGTTTTAAGGTAATTTTGCAGCAGCTGAAAACTGGCCTTTCCTTCATTATTCTCCACTACCACTTCGCCATCTAAAACAACGGTATGCTCTATTTTTTTTAACTCAGGAATAAGAGTTTCAAAACTTTCATTAAAAGAAAGTTGATTTCTGCTCCATAAATTTATTTCATCAGGATTGATAACAGCAATAGTTCTGTAGCCGTCATATTTATTTTCGAATACCCAATCTTCATCATCAAAAGGCTTTTCGGTACTGGCGGCTAACATGGGTTTTATAAAAACCGCAGCTTTCGATTTTACCGCAGCTTTTGAAGGTTTCTTTTTTTCGGGAGCTGCAGTTGAGGTTTTCTCTGCTTTTTTTTCTAAGTCTTCTAAAGTTTTTTTAGAAATCACGGACTTATTTTTTAGTAAAATATCAGTCTCAGAAGCATATTTGTCGTTCTTTTTGATTAACAGCCAGGCGTTTTCCTGTTTCCCTTTGAGTTTTACTAAAGAGAATTCTCCTTTTAACTTTTTACCTTTTAAAATAAAGCTTAAACGTCCCTTCTTTAAATTTTCTTTTAATGTTTTTTCAGGTGATGTAGTGTTATCAGCAGCAGTATAGGTTCCGTTATCCCATACTATAACATTTCCTGCTCCGTAATTTCCCGCCGGAATATTACCTTCGAAATCTTTATAACTGTACGGATGATCTTCAACCATCATGGCCAGACGTTTTATTTCCGGATTCATCGAAGGACCTTTGGGTACCGCCCAACTCACTAATACACCATTTAATTCCAATCGGAAATCATAATGTAAATGAGAAGCTGCATGCTTTTGTACTACAAACAGCAGCTCATTTTCAGACTGATCTATTTTTCCTTTTGGTTCTTTTGTTTGTTTAAAATCACGTTTTTGATTGTATTTATCTAATGACATGCTTTAACTTTTTTGAATTTAGAAAAGAGTGTAAACAGCGAATGCAGAAAGTCCAAAAATGACATGCACAAAAAAGAGTTGCAGATAATATCCTTTGAAATCAATTTTAGGATTATAATCACTGATTTTAAAAATAATTACCCAGCTTAAAATCCCTATTATTCCGCTAATTGCTCCCAAAATGAAGGCAGCAATCCAGGTTTCACTTATGATTTCATTTTCCCAAAGTAAATAATAACCAAAAACAAATAAAAAACCAATTGCATAATGAATAATCCAGCCCAGTACATTTTTAGTTTTTGCAGATAATGAAATGGCTAAGGCAGTAAGACAATAGCTCAGTAAAACGGGCTCTTTATATAATTCTCTGAAACTTTCTGAAATGATATAACTAAAAAGGGTCATCACAGATGTTGCAACCAGCGAAGAAATTAAAATTTGTATAAAAGTTTCAATAATCATAATCTGTTGTTTAACAATGTGATGAAACAAATTTAAGAGAATGAATAACTGCTTTTTTATATAATTAAAAGTTTTAATTGTATAATTATAATTTTCAATAATCTGAACAGTTTCAGGCGTACCGGTTAAAAAAATGTGAGAGGGATTTAATGATGTGTTTTTTAAAAGTTGAGGTATTCACATGACTTTAGTACTTTTAGCCGAATGAAAAACTGAAAAGGAGAGTTTTCTTCTCTTACAGGTTTTTGGAAAAAAAAATATTTTTTTGGCGACTTTAAACAAGCTTTAAAAGTTAAAGTAATATTTTGCGGTATTAAAAGATAATTTACCGATTCGTAAATTTTAAAAAAAGTATAACATGGTAAAAAAGTATTTCTATAGCTGTCTGTTTTTGATAGCATTATTCACTTTAAGCAGTTTCAGTATTAACGATGAAGTAATTCGTCTGGATGGCAACTGGCATTTTGAAATTGATCGAAATAACGAAGGAATAACCCAAAAATGGTATAACAGAAATCTTTCGGACAATATCAAGCTGCCGGGTTCGATGGCTGAATTTTTAAAAGGGGATGAAATTACACTCAAAACTAAATGGACGGGATCTATTTATGACAGCTCGTTTTACTTTAGACCCAGTTTAAAAAAATACCGCGAACCGGGAAATATTCACATTCCTTTCTGGCTGACTCCGGCAAAGCATTATGTGGGTGCTGCCTGGTATCAAAAAGAAGTGAACATTCCTGCCAATTGGAATGGCAAACGAATTATTCTCCATTTGGAAAGAGCACATATTGAAACCAGAGTTTGGGTTAACGATAAGGAAATTGGTTTACAAAATTCATTGGTGGCTCCGCATGTTTATGATTTAACAGCTTATCTTACTAGCGGAAAACAGCGTATTACGATTCGAATAGACAACAGTATCAAAGAATTAAATGTTGGACCTGATTCGCACAGTATTAGCGATCATACACAGGGAAACTGGAATGGAATCATTGGTAAAATAGCTTTGGAAGCTGCTTCTCCGGTTTATATAGACGATGTACAGATTTATCCGGATGTAAAAAACCGAAAAGCGCTGGTAAAAATTAAAATCAATAATTCTACACTTAGACCATTTAGTGGAAAAATAGGAATTTCGGCAAAGAGTTTCAACAGTTCAAAATCAGATAAGACTCAGGAAATACTCAGTAAAATAATAGTAGCAAAATCAGATACTAAAATTATTGAAATAGAATTGCCTTTTGGAAAAGGAATGCTGACCTGGGACGAATTTGATCCTGCCTTGTATCATCTGGATGTAAATTTGGTTGCTAAAGGAATAGAAAACAATAAAAAAGTTTCCTTTGGAATGCGTGAGTTCAAAATTGAAGGAAACCAATTTTTAATCAACAACAATCCCGTTTTTTTGAGAGGAACCTTGCATAACTGTGAGTTTCCGTTGACGGGTTATCCTGCAACTACGGTAGAGGCCTGGGAGAAAATTTTCCGGAAAATGAAATCCTATGGACTAAATCACGTTCGTTTTCATTCCTGGTGTCCACCGGAAGCAGCTTTTAAGGCTGCGGATATCGTTGGACTTTATTTACAGCCCGAAGGACCAAGCTGGCCCAATCACGGACCAAAAATAGGATTGGGACAGCCAATTGATCAGTTTTTGTATGATGAAACAATACGAATGGCAAAAGAATATGGGAATTATGCTTCTTTCACCATGTTGTCGGCGGGAAATGAGCCAGCAGGAAATCAGGTGAAATATTTGAATGCTTTTGTTGATTTCTGGAAAGCAAAAGATAACAGGAGAGTATATACAGGAATGTCCGTAGGCGGAAGCTGGCCTGTGGTTCCCAATGCAGAGTACCAGTCCCGTGGAGGTGTGAGAGGATTAAACTGGAATAAAAATCTGGAAACCGAATCGGATTTTAGTTCAGCTATTGCGAAGTTTAAAGTTCCATTTGTAGCTCACGAAATAGGGCAGTATTGTGTATTTCCAAATTTTGCCGAAATCAAAAAATATACAGGTGTTTACAAAGCTAAAAACTTTGAAATGTTCCGTCAGGAATTAGCAGATCATAAAATGGGCGATCAGGCTAAAGATTTTTTGAATGCTTCGGGAAAATTACAACTCTTATGTTATAAAAATGAAATTGAAAAAATATTGAGAACACCGGGTTATGCTGGTTTTCAAATGCTGGGATTACAGGATTTTCCCGGTCAGGGAACAGCCTTGGTAGGAGTATTGGATGCTTTTTTTGAAGAAAAAGGATATGTAACAGCTCAGGAATATTCCAGATTTTGTAACTCCACGGTTCCGCTGGCTAAGATTCCAAAATTTGTATATAGTAATGAAGAGAATTTTAAGGCTGAAATTCTGCTTACTCATTCAGGAAAAACTCCCTTGCAAAATGCAGTAATGAGTTGGACAATTAAAAATGAAAAAGGAAATTTACTTTCTTCAGGAAAATTCAATCCTAAAACTTTTGAAAACGCAAATGGAATTTTTGCAGGCGATATTGATTTTGCTTTAAGCGAAATAACAGCTGTATCTCAACTAAATTTAGAAGTAAAAGTCAATGGTACTGATTTTGCTAATGATTGGGATTTTTGGGTATATCCCAATAAGAATCCTGAAGTGTCATCATCAGTTTACTACACAACAACCTTAGATAATAAAGCCAAAGAAGTGTTGAATAACGGAGGAAAAGTATTTTTGAATGCAGCAGGAAAAGTAGTAAAAGGAAAAGAAGTAGAAATGCATTTTCTGCCTGTTTTCTGGAATACGTCCTGGTTTAAAATGCGTCCGCCGCATGTTACCGGGATACTTATTCAGGATAAAAGTCCGGCTTTTAATAATTTCCCAACGAGTTATCACAGCGATTTGCAGTGGTGGGATATACAAAACCGCGCTCAGGTGATGAACTTAGAAGATTTTCCGGATGATTTTCGACCATTAATCCAGCCAATTGATACCTGGTTTATGAACCGCCGACTGGCATTGGTATTTGAAGCACAAGTGGGTAAAGGAAAAATTATAGTAAGCAGTGCTGATTTAGGACCGGATGTTCAAAACAAACCGGCATCTAAGCAACTTTATTTTTCACTTTTAAAATATATGAATTCGCCTGACTTTAATCCTGAAAAGAAGTTGGATATGAAAGTAATTCAGGATGTATTTAGCAGTCCTTCAAGAGAAATTTTTGATACCTATACTAAGGACAGCCCTGATGAACTGAAACCGAATTCAAATCAGAATAAAGTGAAATAACAAAATGTAAATTATGATGTAATTAATTTCCCGTTAGTGATAAGAATGATAATAATGTTGATTCAGAAAAAACATGAATTTGAAAATGCCCCAAAAGTCAGATGTTATTTGGGGCATTTTTTTGTTCGGTTTCAGAAATTTTTTCAATTTCGGCTATTTCCACTTTTTCTTTTTTTATAGACTGTCGTAAAAGAGCAAATAAACTCATGTAAACGTTTGCTACAAAAACTAACGAAAAACCGGAAATGATATATCCTCTCCAGTCGGTGAGTAATAATTTATATTGCGTCAGAAGCAGAAAAAAAATAGTAATATAGTGACTAAAACAATATTCGCAGGTGAAGAGATAAAAGAATTTTCGTTTTATAATAGTTTTTTTATTTTTAGAACATACTACGCACCATTCTTTAAATTCATGAAATATTTGTTCATGTGTTACCGTCCATGAAATACAGGCAACGGGTATTGCTAATACTAAAAGCCATATTATCTGTACATATATTTCCTTCATAGTTGTTTATTCTTTAAAGGTTTAAATTTTACGAAGATTAAAAAATAATTTTAAAGCCGTAAAAGAGAATGCTATGCTTTTTTGAGAATAGTAAATACAACTAAAATTGTTGTTTTAATACTATATTTTGTTTTTCCCTGATAGCATTGATATATTCCCATTCTCTTAATGATGCTGGATGTAGTGGTTTATTGCGTCCTCCTTTTTTACTGCTTTTTTTTAATTGTTTTTCCATATTAGCAGTAATCCTGTCCTCTGTCATAATATTGTTCAGTATACTCTGGAATTTGTTTTGTAAGCCCGGTAATGCTATAAGTTTGTTCTTCTCTAAAGCTTTCATACCGGCTTTGGCAACTTTCTCAGGACTTGCAAGCTCTTTTTCTTTATAGGTCACAGTATGTTCTGCTTTTGCTTTATGAAAGAAATCAGTATCTGTAGGCCCCGGTCTTAGTGTAGTAATTGTGATATTAGTATCTTTAACTTCATTAGCAATAGCTTCTGCAAAAGAAAGTATAAATGCTTTTGTTGCCGCATACACAGAGAAATAAGGTGATGGTGTATTTGATACAGAAGAAGCAAGAAAGAGGATTTTACCTTTATTATGAAGTATCATATCCCGGAGATAAAATTTAGTAAGACTTAATACCGAGTTGATGTTGAGTTCAACCAGACTAATTTCCCGTTCAATATCAGTTTTACAAAATTTTCCCCATTCGCCCTGACCGGCATTATTAATTAAAATGTCAATGAAAATTTCAAGTTTTTTAGTGATTTGATAAATTTTTTCGGCAGATTCCCTGTCGAATAAATCAATGGGTATTTCTATAACCTGAATCGTTTTGTCTGTTGCAATATCTTTCATTTCAACAGCAGTCTTTCTGAGGTTTTCTTCATTGCGTGCCACTAAAATAAGGTTGTAATTTTTCTCAGCATAAAGTTTTGCGAATTCATACCCAATTCCGCTTGTGGCACCCGTAATTAATACATTTTTCTTTTTCATGACAAATTATTTAATGTAAACATTTGAATACTATTAAGTTACTTTCAAATCTATAAGAAGAAAAAATAATTAATTTATAAAATTCAAAGTTTTAATTATATAATTCTCAACATCTTTTAAAAGAAGAATTGTATATTATAAGTAAGTCTTTATAAAAAATCGAAACTGTAAATTACATTAATAGAATTTTGCTTAAAAGTTTTCTGAGTTCAGATATAGAGTTGGGTTTCACCAGATAATCTCTGGCTCCGGAGATTATTGCATCTTCAGCATATAATGATGATGTAGATAAAAAAATTACTGGAATATCTTTTATTTTTTCACTTTTTTTGATTTCGCTCAATACTTCTTTACCGGACATACACGGCATATTGATATCCAGAAAAATTAAATCAGGATTTATTTCTCCATTAATTAACTTATGTAAAGCGTCTATTGGATTTTGAATAGAAGTGTATGCAGCATCAGTAATAGTTTTTACTGCCTGTTCAAAAAAATCACAATCATCAAAATCATCATCAATTTGTAAAATGTTTTTATACTTCATTTTTAGTAGGTTTGTTTTTGTCTTTAAAAACATTTTGGGGGAATGCCTGTAAAGTTTTGTTTATTAATAGCACTCATTATTGTAACTAAGAAAAATATATTATTTATACTTATTCCAATAAAAAATAATAAAATCCATACACAAATTTATATAAATTTTCTTAACTATTACTTATTTGTAGACCGGATTTATTTTTTACAATACAAAATATTTCTTTTGTAACTGTAGAAAGAGGGCTTAAAATTATGTAATACTCGCATTTTATTATGTAAGAATTTATAAAGAGATCACTAATACATTTGTAACAGCCTGTTAAAAATGTCTTTTTTCCGGATATTCCCCAGATCAACTTTAACCTAAAAATTTAAGACTATGATAAACAATTTAAAGGATGCTCAAAAAAATAGATTATATAAAAATAAATTATCTTATGGAAGTAAACCACAGCATTATGATATGATTGTGTTTTCTCATATTAGATGGCAGTTTGTTTATCAGCGTCCGCAACATATCATGAGCCGAATGGCAAAAAAAATGAAAATACTCTTTATTGAAGAGCCCTTGCAGTATGATGAGAATAAGGATTTGGGAAATCTTATTATTGTAGATGAAAAGCTCCATGTTTTACAACCGAATGTGACCGAAATTGAGTCTATTGCCGAAATAATTCCGGCTTATGTAAAAAACGAAACTATTTCTTTTGGATGGTTTTATTCAGCAGCTTTTTGTCCATTGATGGGATTTATAGATTTTGATACTGTTATTTATGATTGTGTGGAAGAACTTTCGATATCTAAAGGCACTTCGGCTGATTTACTTCATCAGGAAAAATACCTTATTTCTCAGGCAGATATTGTTTTTACAGCAGGAAAATCTTTATACGAATCAAAGAAGAGATTTCATAACAATGTGCATTGTTTTCCCAATTCAGTAGATGAATCTCATTTTTCCAGAGCTTTAAACGGAATTGCAATTCCTGAAGATATTGCGGCTGTAAAATCACCTATAGTGGGATTTTATGGTGTTATTGATGACCGTATTGACCTGCAGCTGCTTCATGATGTCGCTAAAAAAATGCCTAATATTTCGTTTGTTATGATAGGACCATTAACAGAAACAGCAGAGGCCAATCTCCCAAAAGAACCCAATATACATTATCTGGGAATGAAATATTATAATGAACTGCCTAATTACCTAAAGGCTTTTGATATTGCTATGATGCCTTTCAAAATAAATGAAAGTACGCACTACCTAAATCCAAACAAAACATTAGAATATATGGCGGCAGCAAAACCTGTCATTTCAACAAGGGTTAACGATGTAGCACGGGATTACAGTATTTGTGTAAGTTTAATTGATACCGCAGATGATTTTTGCGAGAGCATCAAATTTTTATTGGAAAAAAGAGATCGATTGTCAATGGAAATGGAATATTATAAAATTTTGCAGGATACTTCCTGGAACGCTACAGTTGATAAAATCGACTTAACAATTAAGGCTTTTGCCTAATACTATAAATGAATTATAACAGAAAATTTGAATAAAAAATAAAAAAGATAATGTCATGCTAATTAACAGCTTGTCTTTTCTTTAAATAATGTTTAATTAAAAATACAGAATATGGAACTTAAAAAAACAATAACAGGTATCACTTTTAGCGCTTTTGATTTACTACATGCAGGTCATGTTAAAATGCTTGAAGAAGCAAAATTATATTGTGATTATCTGATTGTAGGTTTGCAAACAGATCCTACCTTAGACAGACCTGAAAAAAATAAACCCACACAATCTGTAGTGGAACGATATATCCAACTTAAAGCCTGCAAATTTGTAGATGAAATTGTTCCTTATGCAACGGAACAGGATCTTCAGGATATTCTTCAGGCATTCCCTATTGATGTCAGAATCATTGGCGAAGAATACAGAGATAAAAATTTTACTGGTCGTGAATATTGTGAAAGCACGGGTATTAAACTTGTTTTTAATAAACGCAGTCACCGTTTTTCCAGCAGTGGATTAAGAAGAGAAGTTTATGAATGTGAATCTTCAAAATTAATCGGATAGATTCGAATTTTTATCTGAATCTAAGTTGGTAAAATACTTATAAAAAAACCGGCCATCTGAAATTTTTCAGATGGCCGGTTTTTTAAATTATTCTGAAGATTTATGCTTCTTCATCATCTTCATCATCTTCTTCTGCTGCTTCAAAATTGATGTTATTGTAGGCAACATCCGTCAAGAGTGTATCAGCTTCTTTTTCTTCTTCTAAAGTTTGTTGTAATAAGGCTAGCGCATCCTCTTCTCCTAAAGTTTCTGCAAAAGCAGCCAATGTTCCGTAGCTGGCAATTTCATAATGCTCAATTTTTTGTGAAGCAGCAATTATTCCCGCATCTCTTACCGGCCCTGATTCGGTTTCTTCTATGATGCTTTCGCCTTCTTTAATTAAACCTTCCATAGCATCACATTTCTTTGCAGATGCTTTTTTGCCTATGAGCTCAAACACTTGTTCTAACCGGGAAACCTGTTCTTCGGTAACAGTAAGATGATCGTTTAAGGTGCTTATAAGATTTTCAGAAGTGGCATTTTTAGCCATTTTAGGCAATGCTTTTGTTAAAGCTTTTTCTGCCCAGTAGATATCTTTAAGTGAATCTTCAAAGAGTTCTCTAAGTCCTTCTGCAGCTGATGATTTTCCTTTTGTGTTTTTATTTGATTTCGTTTTTGTTGCTGCACTTTTAGTTTTAGTGCCCGCTGTGCTTTTTGTTGTTTTCATAATTTTTTGAATTAAAATATTAATAATTAATTCTAAAAGTAAGCAGTTCACTAAAGCGCTTTTTATATAATTATTAGTAGTAATTATAAAATTAGCACTTTTAGTTTTTTTACTATTAGCACAGTTTAATAAGCTGATTTATAATTATGTAATTTCATATTATAATTCTGTAAAACATAACGTCTTTAAGCTTTCTAAATTTATAAACAGATAAATAATGTTACTGTAATTTGAATTTAAACCGATATGAGTAAAAATAACAAACCTGTAATTTCCGAACATTTCGATAATGAAAGAACTTTCCTGTCATGGATTCGTACTGGAATCGGAATTATGGTATTTGGATTTGTTTTGGTTAAATTTTCTTTAGTTGTAAACGATTTACCGGCCAGTTTTTTTAATGGAACTGATATACCAAAAAACGGATTTACCATTTTTATAGGGATAGCACTTGTAATTACAGGAGCTATAATGATACTTTTAGCTTATCTAAAATACAGGCAGGTACACAGAGAACTGATTGAGGGTAAATTTCTTTATTCTACCGTATTATTGACTGTTTTAACGGTAGTTATTTTTATTATGAGTATGATAATAATTGCTTATTTGATTATGGCAGCTTATCCGATGATTTTTGAATAATTGTCATCAGATGGAAATTATATAACGACCGGTATATATTATATAAATTACAATTGATTCAGACTTATACATTTACATCAAAGATTTAATTAAATCAAAAAAAAGCATTTAAAAATTGATGTAAAAAATAAATCAAAAATCCAATTATTATGAATTTAGACAGAAGAGAGAATTACAGTCAGGAGCACTTGTATTCTCAAGACCGCACAAGCCGTTATAATGACAGGAATACTAATCCGGATTCTCTGGATAATTCCTATCTTGAAGATGATGAACAATATATAAATCCCAATCTTCATAAAGATGATTTTGAAGAAGAAATTCCTTCAGATATAAGGAATGATTTTGAGGAAGAAGATCCATTGGTCAATGAGGATGATTTTGAAGATGAACCTCTTGAAGAAGACGATGATTTTGACCAAGAAGACACGTATGATGATGAATTTGATGATGATTTAAACAATGATGATTTTGATAATACTGATCCTAACGATCCACGCATTTTTTAACCCTTATCAAAAATGAGAAAAACCGCTTGGACTACAGCAAGTGGTTTTTCTTGTTTTTTACCGATAAATTTTTTACTATTCTATGGAAATCCTTATTAAAAAAAAACTACAAGCCGATATGTCCAATCTTTTAGTAGTAGGTATTGGTATTTCTATTGGATCATTAGAAACATTAAAAAAAATACTTTTAGCGATACCTCAGGATTCCGGAATAGCATTTATAATTATAAGACACACAGAAGATTTACCAGCAAATTTAGCTGAAATACTATCATCAAATATTCAAATTCCTGTTAATGAAATTATTAACGATATACATTTAGAGCCCAATCATATTTATATTATGCCCGAAAAAAATTTTCTCACCACATCTTCTGGCATACTAAAACTGAAACAAATTACACGGAATGAAAGGCAGGGTAGTGGCACCGATATTTTTTTTGAATCCTTAGCTGAAGTATATAAAAGTGCTGTAGTGGGATTAATGCTGGGTTCAGATTCTAATTTTGAAAGTATAAGGGGATTTAAAAAAATAAAGGAAGAAGGTGGAATTACGATAATTCAAAAGCCCGATAAAACAGCTTTTAGAGGGATAACCCAACATCTCAGAGATAACTATGTAGCTGATTATGTAATGACAACAGAGCATTTTCCTTTTGAAATGCTTCAAATTCAAAAAAAGTATCCAGCATATATTAATGCTAATAATCAGGAAAATATTCCTCAGGATAAAAAAGAATTATTCAGGAGAATTATTGAACTCACAGCAGAAAAGCATCAGCATGATTTCAGTAATTACAAACAGGCTTACTTAAGAAGACGTATTGTTATAAGAATGACTGTTTTACAAAAAGATAGTGTAGAGGGATACTATAATTTTCTTCAGAATAATAAAACGGAACAGGATATTTTATTTCATGATTTTTTATTTTCGGTTAGTTATTTTTTCAAAGATTCAGACTATTTTGAAAATTTAAATGAAATTATTTTTCCGTCATTAATCAGCAATATAAATGATAACACCTTGCGTATCTGGATTGCAGGATGTGCAACTGGTGAAGAAACCTATTCCCTGGCAATTAGTCTTCATGAATATCTGTTAAAAAATAAACTTAGTGGTATGAAAGTTCAAATTTTTGCCACTGACTTATCTGAAAGAGCTATTATAAAAGCCCGATCAGGGATTTATTCTAATTTTGATGTGCAGCAGATAAATAAAGAAAGACTGCAAAAATACTTCATTAAAAGCAACAGAGAATATCAGGTTTGTAAAGTAATTCGCGATATGTGTGTATTTGCAGTACATAATTTTGTTAAGGATCCTCCATTTGCTAAAATAGATTTTGTTAATTGCCGCAATGTTTTAAAATATTTTAATCCCTTTTTACAAAATAAGGCCTTACTATCCTTTTATTATTCACTGAATGATAAAGGAATTCTTTTTATTGGAAAATCAGAAACAATTAATTCTGTAGAAGGTTTGTTTGAAGCTACAGGGAAAACACAAGAAATCTATATACGTAAAGCTGCTCCTGAACAAGATTCAGTACAAGTATTTACTGCTGTTGAAAATAATTTCCAGGAAAAAGTTAGTGTTTCTGAATTTAAAACCCAAACAGAAACAGATTTTCAAAAAATAGTGTCTGATATTTTATTTTCTAAATACACTCCGGCGTGTGTAGTTATTAATGAAAATATGGAAATTGTTTATTTTCATGGTGATACAAGTTCATTTTTATCTCCATCACAAGGAAAACCCAGTTTTAATATTTTAAAAATGACAGATGAGGAAGTCAGGATAAAATTACAGATTGCTATACTAAAAGTAAAAACAGAGAAAAGAAATATCCGTGAGGACCGTATTGAGGTTAAAAAGAAATCCTGTTTTATATCCTTTGAGATTGTAGTACCTCAGAATAATGATTCGCATTTGATAATTATTTTTTATAACGAAGCAATTAAAAGTAAAAAGAGAAATGAAAACCTGTTTATTGGCGGAAAACAAAAAAATACTACAGAAGTTACAGATGAAAATCATTTGGTAAATGAAGTTTTAAGAGCACAAAGTCAGGAATTAGCTTCTGCTAAAGAGGAGCTATCCTGTATAAATGCTGAACTCAGAGAAAATCAGAAAGAATTAGTAAAGGCTTTAGATTATGGAGAAGCTATTATTAATACTATTCATGAGCCCTTATTAATTATCGATGATTACTTTTTTATTAAAAAAGCCAATCAGGCATTTTATCAGTGTTTTAAAACAACAGAGGCTGAAATTGAAAATCAGTCCTTGTTCGAAATAGGAAACTGTCAATGGAATATTCCGGGTTTTAAGGAACAAATTTCTAAAATACTAAACGAACAACTCGTCATTGAAAAAAGTAAAGTAGAAATAGTATGTGATGGTATTGGAAAAAAAATAATGCTGATAAATGCTGGTCCGATTCAAGTTTTAAATGAAGACCATATTCTTTTAACATTTAATGATATCACGGAATTAGTAAATGCTAATGAGTTATTAGTAGCTAAGAAATTAGAAATACAAAAATACCATCATCAACTGGAAGCATTTACTACTGCGGCCAGTGATGTTTTGCATGAGCCGCTTCGTAAGATACATATGTTTAGTAAAAGAACTTTTGATAACGAAAGTAATATTAGCGAGCTGGGAAAACATTATTTGGAGCGTATTCAATATTTAGTCACTAATATGAGTCAGTTAATAGACGATGTTATTAATTATTCAAGAGTTAATTTTCTGGAAAGAGAATACAAAAAAACAGATTTAAACAAGCTCTTTAAAAAAATTATCCGGGATTTGAAAGAAATAATTAGTCAAAAAAATGCTGAGATTCTGGTTGATAACCTGCCTGAATTGAATATCATACCACAACAGATTCAACAATTGTTTACACAGCTGATTATCAATTCTCTGATATTTACAAAAGAAGGCGTTATTCCTCAAATAAAAATTGAAGCTCATACGCCATCTCATAAAGAAATTATGGATTGGAATGGAGAACCAGAAATCAATTATGTGAAAATTTGTATTATTGATAACGGAATAGGTTTTGAAAAAGAGTATGAAACCACAGTTTTCAATCCTTTCTACCGCTTGCACCAAAACACATTTAAAGGTAGTGGATTGGGACTTACTTTAGTAAAAAAAATTGTTGCCAATCATCAGGGTTTTATTAAAGCTGTAAGTAAAAAAAACAGGGGTACTACCATGATAATCTACATTCCGATGACACTCAGTTAACAAGAAAGACTATCCGAAAACAACAGTCTTACAGATAATATTATCAAAAGCATATTGAAAATAATTTTTATGGTCATTATTAGCTTGAGTGAGAACTTGAATTTTTAATTGTAATCTAAATTTAAATTCAAAGCTGATGAGTGAGTTATGTAATTTCTTTTTTTGTTATATAATTCTCATGAAGATTTTTTGAAGTTTTATCTAATCTGAGTGTTGTGTACTTTGTTTTATTTTTTCGTAAAAAAACAAATAAAAAAAACGGGAATCCTTATAAATAAAGGCTTCCCGTTTTGTTGCGGAGAAAGAGGTTCCCTTCTTTGCCATCATCATAATGTTTGAAATTCATATTTTCTGTTTTTAAAATTGTTATTCTTTTACTTAATAGCTTATTCTTTGCTTTTCAGGCAAATTATCCAAATGGGACATTTCCCCATTGCGGTACTCTCTGTATAGTCTTGAAATATCTGCATCAGTATCCCCAATGAATGGCCCGTGGGAAACTACAGGAACATTATGCGAGTGTGCTGCAAACAATACAAAGTGTGCTTCTTCAAGTGATTGTAAATTAATTTCACTTGCTCCTTTCTCTGAACTTTTATTTAGCCATCCAGCTTGTCCTGCTTTAATTGTTTTATCTCCAATTTGTATGCTTCCTTCCAGCACATAAATTAATCCGTTTTGAACAGCAGGTATTTCCTGAGTAATGTTCTGATTTACTTTCATCTTGAAATCAACTAATGTAAGCGGTGTATAATTCATAAGTGGCGAAGTCAACCCATTGCTACTTCCACTATATACACGAATTTCATATTGTTCCTTTTTGATTGTAGGGACATTTTCCAAGAAGATTTTTTGCCAGAAAGGTTCTGTCCATCTTTTTTCAGGAGGCAAAACCAACCAAACTTGGAGAATGTGAAGGTTTTGTTCTGATGAAATCTCTTCTGTATGGATGATACCTTTACCAGCTGTCATCAATTCAAAGCTTCCAGTTTTCCAATTCTTTTCGTTACCTTTCAATACCAAGGTTAGTGTTTCAAATCCTGCGTGCGGATGTGCACCACCAACAGGTTCACCACCCGGAAGATTAAGTTTGTCATCCATAAATAGTATGAATGGATCGGAATTCCGATAAGGAGTTCCTTCAAAAACAGCAGAAGCGCTGTGTCCTGTTCCTAAAAACCCTTGGTGCCAACCAGATTGGGTAATTTTAGATATGGCTCTTTGTGTCATTATTATTAATTTTTTGTGTTTATTAAAAGTCTTTCTCTCAATTCCGGATAACGGATAAAGGCAGTTATCCAAAGGATTATTTGAAAACCAACAGCTATTGCAATGGGTTGTTGATGCTGTAAGTGTGTTGCTATAGCTCCCCCTAAGTAAGATGCCAGAAACAGTGTTCCTAAAATTCCTGTTCTCGGGATGATGAAAAGTATCAATGAGATAATTTCTATAATGCCAATAAACTGGTAAGTTGCTGAATCGATTCCGAAATCGGAAGCTTGTGTCAGTGCGGTTTCGTTTTGAGTGAGCTTCAGAAAAGCACTCATAGCTAAAAAAAAAACCGAGAATGATGGTTAATGCCCATCCTGTAATTTTGAGTGCTTTTTGTGACATAATTTTTCTTTTTTTTAATTAATATGCAAATGATTCATCTACTGTCTGAATGGCTTTAGGCATGGCAGTTTCTTTGATACCTGGAATGGCAACACCTTCAACCCTGAAAGCGACAACATCCTGAATCCCAATAAAACCAAGGATATTTCGCAAGTATTTTTCCGTAAAGTCATAATCTTTCATAGGCCCTTCAGAGTAAATACCTCCGGAAGCAATAGCCAGATAAACTTTTTTGTTTTTAACCAATCCTTCCACTCCGTTTTGAGTATAGCGGAAAGTAACCCCAGATCTTGCAACATGGTCAATCCAAGCCTTTAGCGAAGAAGGAATAGTAAAGTTGTACATGGGAACATCAATCACTATTATATCCGTTTGCATCAGCTCATCAATAGCATCATTTGAATACTGTGCTGCATTCTTTAGTTCGCTTGATAGATTTTCTACCGGAGTAGCAAAAGAGGTAAAATGGATTTCGTTAAAATGTGGAAGTTCATTTTGTGCCAGATTGCGAGTATGAATTTTCGAATCAGGGTACTTTTTCAATAAATTTTTTAAAATGGCATTACCCAATTGATAGCTTTTGGATGATTTACCGTTAAAACTGGTTTCTAATCTTAAAATTTTCATGATTTCTTTTTTTGTTTAAAATTGTTATACAAAGTTCAGAATAAATACTATACATTTGATATCTGTTACAAAAAGGATAGTACTTACAAAAAGAATAGTGCATTATGATACATACGGCAGAAAGTTGTGGAAAAGCAAAGATGGCAATAAGAGATACACTTGATGTAGTAGGCGGAAAATGGAAGCTTGTCTTAATCTCGGTCTTGAGAAGCGGGAAAAAAGGCTTTAATGAATTGTCAAGGGAGGCAGGTATTTCACCTCGAATCCTTTCAAAAGAATTAAAAGAATTGGAAATGAACGCGCTAGTCAATCGTGAGGTCTGCAATACCAAGCCAATTACAGTTCAGTATGAATTAACTCAATATAGCGAGACATTGAGCGAGGTTTTACTTGCTATGGAGAAGTGGGGATATGAGCACAGGCAGAGGGTTGTTACAGGGGGTTGATTTACCATACCTGATGCTCTATAAGCTTTTCAGTCTATACTGATTCTCTGCATGATGTCTGCAAACTCGATTCCATCCAGAAACGCTACAACTTCTGTAATCTTTCCGTTTTTCATTTTCATATACCAGGAATATGAAGAACGATAAGTTTTGCCATCCAAAGCTATAGCTTCACCATCCCATAAAACAATAACCATGTCATTGTCAACAAAAATATTGCGTATTGTTGGCTTTATTTTCACTTTCAGTTTTTTGTTAAGCGGAATAATGACGGTGTCCAAAAACTCCTGTTTTGATTTATAAACTTTGGAATATGATGTAGAGCCTGTTATTTCCCAGTGCATATCTTCTGTAAGCAGGTCGAAAAAATTTCCGATTCCATTATGCCAGTTTTGGAATGCTTTTGTGATAATGTCTTTATTTAAAGATTCTTCTTTGCTGTAATTTTGAGCATTTACTGTAATTGAAAAGATAATCATAAGAATTGGTATTAGAGATTTCATTGTATTGAGTTTTATAATTGTTTGAAAATGAAAGCAAACCCTAGCTCTCGCTTAGGTTTGCTTTTGTTGAGATTAGATGGTATTTTCCCAGGCTTTTAATTGATGGTCTTTCAACATATCTTCAATCACTTTAGGAACAACGTTTCTGAATTTACCCTCATCTGAAGGTACGATTTCGATCATGCGGTCAATCATTTCTGTTGCATCCATTTTTCCTTCTGGAGTGGCGAAGAAATCATCAAAGCCTTTGCGTAAATCTGCTCTTTTGGTAAAGTTCACTTCATCGTCTAACCAACGGAATGGGTTGTCTGCCATTGTTTCGTTGTAACCCGTATAGTAAGCCCCAGGATTGATGGTCTGTACTTTAATTCCGTAAGCAACAAGTTCCTGTTGCATTGCTTCTGCGAAAGATTCCAAAGCATGTTTGGTTGATACATAAGTTCCCCAATTTGCAGGTGTGAACAAGCCACCCATTGAAGAAGTGAAAACTACTTTTCCTTTTTTACCTTCTCTTACCCATCTTTGAACAACACCTTGTGTAAGAACTAAAGGCAAAAAGACATTCACTTCGTAGTTTTTTCTTACGATATCAACCGGAATTTCCCAAACTGGTCCTGCTTCGCCCATACCGGCATTGTTCCAAAGGATGTCAAAATCCCATTTTAAGGCTTGCTTGATGTCGTATTGGTCGGTAAGGTCTAAACGTTCTACACGGATTTTGTCTGATAAACCCAGTGCTGTAACTTCCTCTCGAAGAGGTGTAACCTGTGATGAAACATGTACTGTTGCGATAATGTTGTGTCCGTTTTTAGCCATTCCGATTGCTGCTCCTTTTCCGAATCCTGAACCTGATCCTGTGATTAAAATTGTTTTTGTTTTCATTGTTTCTAATTTTTAATGTTAATGATTAATTGATTTGATTTTTAATTAGTTTTTTGATTTAAAATTTCCGCTCCAGAGGTTGCGATTTGAAGGTCTTCCGAAACGGCTCCTCCTGAAACACCTATATAACCGATAATCTCGTCGTTCTTAAGGATTGGAAGCCCACCTGCAAATCCTACCAAACCATCGTTTGTAGCTGTCATTCCGTAGGTTCCTGCTTCAGGTTTTAGATATTGTCCTACGTTTTCGCTACTTGTTCTGAAAAGGCTTGCTGTTTTAGCTTTCTTAATAGCGATGTCCATTGAACCCAAAAAAGCATCGTCCATTCTTTCAAAAGTTTTAAGATGCCCTGCCGTGTCCAAAACTGCAATGTTTGCATTTACGTTAAGCTGTACTGCTTTGGCTTTTGCCTGTTGTACAACTTGTCTTGATTCATTTAGATTAATTTCCATAATTTTTGATTTTTAAAATTTTTAATATTTGCTGTTTCATTTTGATATGACAAAGTTGCGCCAGATTTGGATACTACTTTATAGGAAAAAAACGCCTGTTTTTATGAAAATCAAACCTTTTGAAAAAATTGCAGGATTTTTTTAAATTTATAAATCAAAAAAACTCTGACATATATGAAAACAGCTTTAGACCTTAAAGAAATAGACCTTCTTCGCAGTTTCCCGGAACTAACCCCGATTTATAGAGAGACACATGACTCCAAATTAATCAAGGTATTCAATCGCGAAATTGAGGATTGCAGAAATTATCTATCCGCCAATAGAAGGGATTTCTATAAGATTCTTATGATTACTGGAGGAGATGGGATTTTTACTTTGGGACGCAATCAATATATAATTGATAAACCAACAATGATTTTTATTCATCCGAACGATATTATTTCCTGGAAGAAAACTTCGGGGGAATCAGCCGGATATTATTTGCTTTTTAAAAAAGTCTATATCAATCATCATCCAACATTGACTGCCACGATGGAAAGACTTGCTTTGTTTAATGATAAATCCAAAAGCGTTATTAGCGTCGAAGAAAATGATTTGCCAGGCTTTATTCGACTGTGGGAAAGTATGTATAACGAACAGGAGAACCCTTTAGGATGCGAAGCGATACAGGCCTATATGCAACTATTGATGATTGACAGTGCAAGAATGTCAAAAACGATCGTTCCGGAAAGCACAGGTGAAGATTATGACCATATCCATCGTTTTTTTGGATTATTGGAAGAGGAAATTTCTAAAATAAACTATGAAAAACCCATAAAACTCAGAACAGCTCAGGAATTTGCCGCTTGTATGGATCTTCATCCTAATTATCTGAATCGGATATTAAAAAAGCGTACAGGTCAAAATGTAAGTACCCATATCAAAGGAAGACTTTTAGACGAATGCAAAGCACTTCTATTACAGACAAGCTGGTCGATGGAACAAATCAGTTATGCAGTTGGATTTTCAGACCAACCAAATTTCAATTTCTTCTTTAAAAAGAATACAGGGTTTACTCCGAATGCTTTTAGAAAAGGAGTTTCTCATTGATTTACTAATTTGATATTATTACTGACCAGTTTATTATTCAGTTTTTCTTTAGGTATTAACATATTTTTTCCAACTTTTCTATCTAATACTTTTGCATAGTGTTGCGTAGTTCGAAGGTTTTTATGCCCAAGTATTTTGCTTACACTTTCAATAGGAACACCATTTGTAAGCGTCACAGTCATTGCAAAAGTGTGTCTGGCAATGTGAAAAGCTAATTCTTTTTCTGTTTCACAAACTCCAGCAATTTCTTTTAGATACTTATTCATTTTTTGATTGGATAGGATAGGGAGTAATTTTTCTTGATTGCTGCTTTGTGAATGGTCAGCATATTTATCAATAATCATTTGTGTTAATGGAAGGATTGGAATTTTAGAAGCACTTTCGGTTTTTTGTCTATGGGTGAATATCCATTTTTCACCGTCGATACCATAGCTTATGTGTGATTTGGTGAGATTCTTAACATCAATATAAGCGAGTCCGGTAAAGCAGCTAAAAACAAAGATATCACGAACTAATGATAGTCTGTCGGTTCCAAAATCTTTATTGATTATATCTTGGATCTCGTTTTCTGTAAGATACACTCTTTCTACTTCTTTGATCTTGGCTTTATAATTTGCAAAAGGATTTTTCTCTAACCAATGATTGGCCAAACAGATTTTGATAATCTTGCTGAAGTTCTTTATGTATTTTACTGCCGTATTATTGGCGCAATTCCGAACCGTTCTCAAGTAGAATTCGTAATCCGTGATAAATGCATGGTCTATCTTTGTAATATCAATATCTGAAACTTTGTACTTCCAGATTAAAAAGTCTTTAGTGTGCTTTAAAGATGTTTCATAGCGTTCTAATGTTCCGGGAGCATATTCTTTTCCAATTAGTTCTTTTATTTTGCTATTGTGATCCTGAAAGATAGGGATGAGGTTGCGTGTTCTTTCCGTTGAGCCAGATAGTCTATTTCTAAATTCTTCTATATTGAATGAATGACCATCTTTCAGTATTTCAAATTCAATGGTATTGATTTTATTTTTTATAAAATCAAGAATGCTATTTATTGAACGTGCTTCTTCTGAATTCCCTTTCATCCGGCTTGTAGTAGAGGACCACTTAGCCGGATCAATGAATTTTTTAGTGCTGTACTCTAACCTTTTTCCATCTACAGTCAGCCTAACGTAAATTGGAAAAAGCCCTACTGAATTGCTTTTTGTTGATTTTGCATAGAAGTGCAAGGTGGTTTTTACTTTCATTTTGTTAACCTTTAAATTATAGAATAAGTTATAATAAGGTTTGTCTTTTTACAAGATGTTCAAAAAATGATAGTGCTTAGAACTGTGTTGTAACCCCCAGTAAAATCAGGTGCTTTTATGTAGCAACTTATCATTTTGCGAGACCCAATATTCTGATTTTTTAGGGTCTCTATTTTACTCCTTGAATTTTGATAAAGAATGTATAATTTGAAAGTTTCTTAAAACAAAAAACCCCGAAAATCATAAGATTTTCGAGGTTTTGATAACTTTTGAAAGTTATTCTGCGGAGAAAGAGGCTCCTTAGCCTTTATCATAATCCCAGTAATTACGGGACTTACATTTGATATTTAAGAACAGGGTCACCAATAGGGTCACTAAACTTTCATAGTTTTTTATTTGTAACAATACAAAGGTAAGGAAAAAGTATTTAATTCAATTGTTGTAACAATACAGAAATACGCAGTTCAATGTTTACTAAAGGCTTTCAGGTATCAAGTATCATTGTTTACAAATGTGTCCGCGTCCCCAGCGAGGATCTCTAAAAAAATATTGATGTTGGGCGACCAGAAGGTCAATCCCTGATACATACCATGCTGTCCTTTTTTTAAATATTCGTGGTGTTTGGCACGTGCTTCATCCGAAATAGCGTTCGCAACATCAAATATTAATTGACGATCCCAAGAGGATGCAATCGAAATAGATTGAGGAAAAACAGTAGCATAAGCAGCACGGGCAACCCCGTGTAAAGATTCATTCCACCAGTTATATTCTGGAATATCCAAACGTTTTATGGCAGGAGAATGATCCATTAGTTGCGAAATTTTTTCGTGCAAAGTCATTCTTGAAACAATATCATTTACTCTTTGTTCGGAAGGTAAATCAGGATTTTTGAATGGAAGTTTTTCCTGTGCAAAAGTGCTAACGGTTACCAATTGTAATACAAAAACTAAGGAGCATATTTTTTCCATTGTTTTTTTTTTAAAATAATTATTAGTAGTTTCTAAGTTTTTTTTGATTTCTGTTTTGCGAAAAATACAATTGTATTTTACTGTTCTTATGCTGTCAAAATAAAGGCTTTGTTTTCTTTCCATTAGACTAAATCGCTATTTCACGGAGCCTATATAACTGATTATAAGATTTTTTATTTCAGAGAATTTCGTTGGCAGGTACAAAATGCTATTTCAGTAGGGGTATTTGATTAGACTGATACACATTTCTTGGTTCGGATAAGAATTTTGATATTTTTGTAGTTATTATAAATGATATAATTGGCGTAATTTTGAGAAAAGAGGTGTTTGTTGCTTTTTTTTGTCTGTTTTTAGAGTTCTGCTCGGCACAGCCTTTTGGAGTTCTGAAGCATTTTTCACATGATGTAAAGTTAAGTCAGTCTCATATTCTTGATATACAGCAGGATAAAAAAGGATTTATTTGGTTGGGAACTTATAATGGGTTAATTCGCTATGATGGTAATACTTTTAAAAATTTTGAAGTATTACAGGGAGGGAAATTAAATTTATCCTCAAATCGCGTGTCCAGTTTTCAATTTGATAAAAGTGAGCGGATTTGGATTAAGTCTGAGCAAAATGAAGTCTATTATTTTGATTCGCGTACCCTGAATTTTCATTATCCCGTAGAGACTTATAATACGGCTTTAGAATCAACTTCTTTTAAGGATTTCAGATTAATGCCCTCGGGAAGGGTCTGGTTGTATCCTGAAAATAAAAATCAGTTAGTTCTTTTAGAAAATAATGAAGATATAAAGCTGATAAATTTTGATTTTTCTAAACTCGGGAATGGTAAAATTCAGGAAATCTTTGAAGATTCTACGGGTACAACCTGGTTTTTGACCAATTTTGGTATCTGCAGGTTGAAGAAGAAATCAGTCCAGCCAGAATATTTATTTTTTAATATGACCCGGCCTTCTGGTAAATCTTATTCTTTTAAGGCAGTTACTGAAATTAATGATGAATTGTGGTTTGGAGGAACTGATGGTAAAATGATTCGTTATTCTAAAAAATCTTCAGCTTTTTTTGATGTGCCTTTAGAAAATCATTCTGATATTGAAAAAATTAAGTACCTGTCTGGAGATAAGATACTTATTGTGAGCCAGTCAGACGGTTTTGCGTATTATGATATAAAATCAGGTAAGCTAAAAAATTATAATAGCAATACTTTACCTGGATTTCCGGTAGAAACAATAAAGTATATGGGATTAACTCATGGACGGCAGTTTTGGTTTGAGGGCACTAATTCAGGAATTTATCAGTTTGATTTAATGACTGGAAAGTTAAAGCATATGCAGGTTGATTTTAGTGATCCTTCTGCGGTGAATATCAAAAGAAAGACTTTTTTCCTTACCGCAGCCGACGGAACGGTATGGATTCAGCCTAAAGACGGTTCATTTAGTTATTGGGACGAAAAGAAAAATCAATTGTTTTCTATTTCACATTGCATGAAGCAGCCGATAGAAGAGGTCTCGGATGTTATGCATGCCGCTACATTTGATCACTTAGGGAATCTATGGTTTTGCTCTTATCGAAAAGGATTGGATTTAATGATTTTTAAGAATAAAAAATTTAAAGCCCTAACTCTGGAATCTTCAAAGAACCGACAAAAAAGGAATGTAAGAAGTGTGATGCAGGAACGAAACGGGACTCTGTGGGTAGCCTGCAGGAATCAAAAAATCACCTTGTTTGATAAACATAAAAAAAAGATTGGATTCTTAGGAGCCGACGGCACTTTGTCGGCTGGTAGTCCCAGTTGGGGAGCTGATATTTATCATACTTTTCAGGATCGAAAGGGCAGAATATGGGTAGGAACCAGAGGAAACGGATTGTTTTGTCTGATTCCAACTCAAAAAACATATTCTTATAAAGTATTACATTATAAATACAATGAATTTGATAAATACAGTATAAGTGCTAATGATATTTATAAAATTTACCAAACCATTTCCGGACATATCTTTCTTGCAACCTGGGGAGGTGGTCTAAATCTTATACGGGAATCAAATGACGGGATTCGCTTTATAAATTACAGAAACGAATGGAAAAAATATCCGATAAAGACGGCAGACAGGGTACGTTCGATTGTAGAAAACAAACAGCAGCAATTGTTTTTTATTTCTTCACATAAGTTGTTTTCTTTTTCGGATAAAAATAAAACATTTACTCAGTTTCATTTTAAAGAGTTTCCTCAGGTTTCAGGCAATGATATTTTGGATATCATGATAACATCCGAAAATAAACTGGCCTTAGCAACTAATGGAAAAGGAGTGCAATTAGCCGATTTAGATGATAAAGGCGAATTAAAGATTCAGTCTTTTGGAGAAGAGTATATTGGTTTTCCAATGGATGAAGTGGTTGCTATACAAGAAGATAAATCCGGTAAAATCTGGCTTATGGGAGACAATCAGTTGGTACGATTTGATGCCAAAAAGAAAACTGCCGAAACTTTTCCGGAAATAAAATCTCTTCTTGGAAATGAAATTTTTTCTGAAGCAACAAAATATCTGCTTTCGAATGGGGAAATTATAGTAGGGTATTCTGATGGTGCGGTATATTTTAACCCTGATAATCTAAAACCTTTAGCTTTTAAACCTTATCTGGCTATTACAGGTTTTTCGGTCAACAATAAAGAGTTATATGAGATTAATCAGAAGATGTCAGCTAATCCTGATTTGCTGGAAGCAGTTACACTGGAGCATGATCAGAATTTTTTAAGAATTCAGTTTTCGGCTCTCGATTATGTCAAAAATGAAAATATTGTATACAGATACAAATTAAAAGGAGTAGATAAGCAATGGAATTATATCAAAGGAAGTCAGTTTGTAAATTATACTAACTTAGGGAGGGGAGAGTACAAATTACTAATTTCTTCTACTAATAACCATAATTTGTGGGTAAATAATGACCGGGAAATAAGCATTGTTATTCGTCCTTCAATTTGGTGGTCTAATCTGGCCTTAATTGTATATCTCTTGTTAGGAATGGGTTTATTTATACTAGTCAGACGCACTATTTCGACTATTCTTAAATTGCGCAATGATGTTCAAATTGAAAAACAGTTGTCAGAGTTAAAATTGAAGTTCTTTACTGATATTTCCCATGAAATCCGAACGCCTCTTACTATGATTACAGCTCCGGTTGAAAAAATGCTGGCCGATAATGAAGTTCCGGAAACGGTTAAAAAACAATTGGAATTGGTAGAAAGAAGTACTAACAGATTATTGAATTTGGTAAATCAGATATTAGATTTAAGAAGAATTCAAAATCGGAAATTGGAGGTAAAAGAAATCAATTTAGGTCATTTTGCAGCTAAAATGTGTGACAATTTCCGGGAAATAAGTCTGCAGCGAAAAATTCATTTAAAATTAAAAGTGCTTGCTCAACATCCGTTTATTTGGGTTGATACAGATAGTCTTGATAAAATTATGGTGAATTTAGTTTCAAATGCTTTTAAATATTGCCGTAGTGGTGATACGATTGTGGTACTTGTTGATGAGACAGACAATCAGGTAATACTAAAAATTCGTGATAATGGTCCGGGAATAAGCCCGGTGTTGCAAAAAAGATTGTTTGTGCGTTTTTCAAATTACAATGAAAATCCCCATAATCCAAGTACAGGAATAGGTCTTTCAATTGTTAAGGATCTGGTAGAAAAACACCATGCTACTATTACAGTCAATAGTACTTTGGGGCAAGGAACTTGTTTTCAGCTTAATTTTTCAAGAGGATATAAACATTTTGGAGACGAGGTTGCTATTTTATTTGAAGAAACAGGAGGTAAAAATGAGATTGATAATCAATTAAAGGAAACACTTGTTGCAACTAAAGAAGAAGAAGAAGAAGAAGAAAAACAGAGAAAAGATAAGTTTGTTGGGCTTATAGTTGAAGATGATCCTGAACTACAAAGTTTTATAGTTTCCATGCTTCAGGAGGATTACACTGTTCATGTAGCAGGAAATGGTATCGAAGGCCATTTAAAAGCGGCCAGATTGAATCCTGATTTTATTATTAGTGATGTAATGATGCCACAAATGGATGGTATTGAAATGCTGAGACTGATTCGGAATAATATCCTAACCAGCCATATTCCGGTAATTTTACTGAGTGCTAAAACGGCTATAGATACTAAATTGGAAGGATTAGAATATGGAGCTGATGAATATTTGGAAAAACCTTTTAATGTTAGTTATTTGAAAGCACGTATTAAAAATGTGTTGGAACAGCGCAAAAGGCTTCAGCTCTTATATTCAAGTGGGAATGTTGTTGAGATTTCAAATGTAGATTCTTTGCAAATTTCTAATCAGGATCATAAATTTATGTTTGAGGTAATTAAATTGGTTAAAGAAAATATTTCAAAAACCAATTTTTCAGTTGAAGAATTAGGGAAATTGATGCGAATGTCGAGAGCCAGTTTTTTTAACAAGCTGAAAGATTTAACAGGAGTTTCTCCTGTGGTTTTTATTCGGGATATTCGATTAAATGAAGCTGCTGAAATGTTGAAAAAAGATGATTTATTAATCAAGGAAATTTGTTTTGAGGTAGGTTTCACTGATCTGAAATATTTTGGTAAATGTTTTAAATCCAAATTTAATTATAGTCCGGCTCAATATCGTCGTCTTTACAAATAAATAGTTTTAGTTAGTAGTTTTTGAGGTCTGTCAACAATTTTTATATTGTTGATGGACCTTTTTTACTCTTATATATTTCTCTTTCTCTATATTAAAAGAAACAAAATATCATAATCTGATCTTTGAGACTGAGTAATTATTGTTTTTTTAAGGGAATTTTTTAGTTATAAGTTTTTAAAATACAAATTTTTTATGATCTTGGAGGTTATTGTTTGTTTCTTGAAAGCACAATATTGAACTTTTTTTTAAAATATTTGTGAGAAAAAGTTTCTTTTTACACTGCTTTTAGATAAATACCCCTCATTATTTATCAATTTGACTCCTTTTTTTTTAGTTTTTGAAATTGGTAAATTCTCTTAGTAAAACCCCCCGTATTGAAAAGTAATTTTTCTACCTGATTCGGATATACTCTCTTTAGTTTTACACCGAACCAAAATGTCTTTCGGGACAGTTTTTTAACTAATCATTAATAAATAATTAAACTTATGGAACAAACTAACACTTGCATACTGCTGCTGTTTCTGCTCGGAATGTTATTAGTGTCTTACATCAAAAATCGCTTACTGAAAACCAGATTATCTCTGATAAAAAAAAGGACAGCTCAACACTTTAGAAATTTTCAATTTTAAACTGTATTATGATGAAAAAGATACTAAATAAGATTCTGGGATACGGGATACTCCTTATGTTTATTACCGCTTGCAATGATGATGAAGTGAAATACAATACTTCAGTAGTCAGGAATTTTGAAATTCAGATAAATGATGAGCCTTATGTTCTAAATACAGGTATTTCAACAAAATTTATTTTTATTTATAAAAACGATGGCGATTTTTTTGCGAATTACAGTTCTCATTTTCGTTTTGCTCTTGAAAATGGATCCTACAAATTTCTTGCAACCGATATTCCGGAAGAAATGATCCCTTCGCCAGTGAATTTAAACGATTTGATTATCCCTCAGGCTGTTAATGCTGATCAAGCAGTCAAAATTTCAGCAGCAATGCCATATCAGTCTCCTTTCAAAGATATGCTTACGATGAATATTCTAACCAGAACCGGAACATTACGTTTAAAAGCAAATGATAAAACGGCCGATCCAAATTATACCAATATCAAAGCAATAGTTGAAGTAAAACGAAAGGGTTACAAAGTAATAGATGAAACTTTTGTTCAGCAAGATATGGAGGTTTCAAGAACTAAAAAGACAACTAGTGGAGGAATCAATTATTCCGATGATTTTATTGTTTTTCAAACAGATGAAACAGTTAATGAAGTTCGCGTTCATTTAGAGTTTATGAATGACAATATGGAAGTTGTACAAACTAAAGAAATATCAGGTTCTTTCCCAATTGTTGCTAATGGTGTCACCCAAATTAATTTTAATCTGAATGATGTGGATACTCCAATTATAGAAAACTATGAGGTAACTGTAAATGGAGAAGTCTATACGACAGCAAAGAATATCAATCAGAAATAATAAACAGACTTAAAAATAACTTTAAATAAAATATTGTAGTTATGACGATAAAAAAACATATCGTGAGTGTTTTAGCTGTTTTGCTTTTTGCATTTAATAGTTATGCTCAGGAAAAAGTAACTGTAACAGGAGTTGTAAGAGACCAAACAGGATCGATACCTTCTGCCACAGTTATTGTAGTAGATCAAAATACCAATACAACTACTGATATAGATGGAAAATTTACGGTAAAGGTAAATGATCCAAAAACTGCAGTTTTGTTAGTTAGATTCATAGGGATGAATGATGTTACAGTACCTTTGAAAGGACGTACCTCAGGAATAGATATTCAATTGAAAGAATCTACCAGCGAATTAAATGAGATAGTTGTAATTGGTTATGGAACACAAAAAAGAGGAAATCTTACCGGAGCCATTTCCAGTATTAAAGGTTCTGAATTGGCTAAAGTTCCTACAGCTTCTGTTGCAGAAGCCTTAGTGGGAAAGTTACCTGGAGTTCAGGTAACTTCAGCGGATGGTTCGCCAGGTGCCGAAATCATGATTCGTATTCGTGGAGGAGGTTCTGTTACTCAGGATAATTCACCATTAATTTTAGTAGATGGATTTGAGGTAGCTAACCTGAATGATATTCCTCCTACAGACATAGAATCTGTTGAGGTATTGAAAGATGCTGCATCAACAGCTATTTATGGTGCCCGTGGAGCTAACGGAGTAGTATTGGTAACTACCAAGAAACCAAAAGCAGGGAGAATTTCAGTAAATGTGAATAGTTATATGCAAATTAAAACTTTAGCAAATCGTTTGGATGTGATGGATCCCTATGAATTTGTAATGATGCAATATGAATATGAGCGTCAACGTAATTCTAATCCAACAGCTTTCTTTAATCGTTACGGTCGTGCTAATGAATTATACATTTATCAGGGAAATAAAGGAATTGACTGGCAGGATGAAATTTTTGGAAGCAATCCTGTGGCAAAATATACCGATTTAAGTTTACTAGGAGGAAGCGAGAGTACTAAATATAAATTTGCGCTTGTGAATCAGGATCAACCGGGAGTATTAATTGGTAGTGGAATGCGACAAACCAATTTGAACTTTATGATGACTACTAAATTATCTGATAAATTTACTTTTGAGTTTCAAACCCGTTTAATCAATCAAACGATTGATGGTTCAGGTACGGAAGGAGTTAGTTTACTAAATACTTTACGTCAGGCACCAACTCTTGGTTTAGAAGAGTATATGACTTTACCAGAGGATGATACCTATTTTGACCCTGAAGAATATCAGCCTACAGTGCGTTTTAATCCTAAAGAGGAAGCAGAGAAAAATTATCGTAAGCGCAACACACGTACATTTAATACTACAGGAGCTTTAACTTGGAATATTATTAATGGCTTGAGTCTTCGTAGTATGTTTGGGTATGAATACAAATACAGTGAAGACGGTCGTTTTTGGGGTACAGATACTGGTACAGCCAATGCCAATAATAATCAGCCGGTTACTTATTGGTCGATGTCTCAAAGCCCAAGATGGCAATTAAGTAATGTTTTAAATTATAATTATAAATGGAAAGACGTTCATGATTTTCAATTTATGGTAGGGCAGGAGATGAAAAATCAGGAAAGTTATGGTAAATATTACCGTAGCCGTTATTTCCCTGAAGACATTTCAGGAGCCAAAGCTTTGGATAATCTGGCTTTAGGAACTCCTTATGAAAATGGTTCTTCGGCTGGATCTCCAAATCGTATATCCTCATTTTTTGGTCGTGTAAATTATGGTTATGATGATAAATACTTAGCCACTTTTACCGCTCGTACAGATGGTTCAACTAAGTTTGGTCCAGGTAATCGATGGGGAGTTTTCCCTGCTGCTGCTTTAGGTTGGAGAGTTTCTAATGAAGACTTTTTGAAAGACAGTGAAGTGATTTCCAATTTAAAAGTTCGTTTGAGTTATGGGGTTTCCGGGAATGATAGAATTAATGGAGATTTATATGCGAAATATTATGGAGTGTCCCGTGATCGTTCTGTTGGTTGGGGGGAAGAGAATCATTACTACTACAATTTTTACAATACTAATTTCTTAAATAATCCGGATGTAAAATGGGAAACAACTTATACTAGAAACTTAGGTTTTGATTTTGGATTTTTTAAAGAACGTATTACAGGTAATATCGAATTTTATAAAAATACAGTAAAAGATTTATTGGTTCCTTCTGATATTCCGGGAGCTTCAGGATTTACAAAAATCATGAAAAATGTGGGTCAAACATCAAACAAAGGATTAGAGTTTGCCGTAAATGCTAATGTAATTCAGAAGAAAGATTTTCAATTGGATGTGAATTTTAATATTGGTTTTAACAAAAACAAAATTGACAAATTAGCCAGTGGAGAAGAAGAATGGATTTTAAGTTCGGGATGGGCAGGAACCCAATTGTTAAATGACGATGATTACCGTGCTTATGTAGGTGGACAAAAAGGTTTAATTTATGGTTTTGTAAATGATGGTTTCTATACTATGGATGATTTTGAATCATTCGATCCTTTAACCAGAATTTGGAAATTAAAAGAAGGAGTAGTGAACTCTAAAAACCTTTCTGGAGATCCACGTCCGGGTAATGCTAAGTTCAAAAAATTAACGCCTATAGATTTAACTGACCCTAATACTTTCGTAATTGGGGATCAGGACAGAAAAGTTATTGGAAATACAAATCCAAAATATTCCGGAGGTTTTGGTTTGAACGCTACATATAAAAACTTCGATTTTTCAACTTTTTTCAATTTTATAGTAGGTTTCGATGTGTATAACGCTAATAAAATTATGATGACATCCTGGTATCAAAACAACCAAAACAATTTAGGAATGGAAGTCGGATTAGATAAACGTTGGAGAAACTATGACGATATGGGGAATGAAATTCGTTACCAACCGGAAGTTTTAGCCAAGTTTAATGAAAACGCTACTATGTGGAACCCAACTTCTATTGGTCGTCCTATTGCCATGTCTTATGCTATTGAAAAAGGTACTTTTTTACGATTAAACACGCTTACATTAGGTTATACAATACCTCAAAATTTGACCAAGAAAATCGGAATTAGCCGAGCTCGCTTTTACGCAACAGGTTCCAATTTATTTGTTTGGACTAATTATTCAGGGTATGATCCGGAAGTTAATTTAGAAACCGGTTTAACACCTAATATCGATTATAATGCCTATCCAAGAACAAGAAATTACACTTTTGGCGCGCAGTTATCATTTTAATGAAATTAAATTATAAAAAGATGAACAAAAAGATATTATATAGTCTTCTGTTAAGTTTTGCAATGCTTTTTACTGCTTGTGAAAATTATTTGGATGTGCAACCAGACACTGGCTTCACCGGAGCAGAAGTTTTTAAAACAGAGAAAGATATGCAATCGGCAGTTGCCGGAGTTTATACTCTCATGCTAACGGATGATGCTTATTCAAACCGTTTGGCTTTTGTGTTCAATATGAATACAGATGTTGAAATGGCTGGGGTATCCACAAATACGGTAAATGTTAATGGTTCCGATCTGGCCTGCTATGAGCCAAAGCCTTATTGGACGACCTTAAATTCTACATGGAATGCCATGTATCGAATTATTAATCTTTCCAATGATGTGATTCAAGGAATTGAGCAATCCGATCTTTATAAGTCAGCCAGCAAGGAAACTCCGTCAGCTGTGACTCAACTTTATGGAGAAGTGAAAACAATTCGAGCCATGGTTTATTTAGATATGATCCGTATTTGGGGAGATGTTGTTTTTAGAACTAAATCTTCTACTGGAGATGAGGATTTTTATGTAGGAGTTACAGATAGAAATGAAATTCTTGAGTTTTTAATTAACGATTTAAAATCGGTGGAGCCATTGATGCAATATGCTAATCAATTAGATTATGGTGTAGAACGCGCTTCAAGAAGTTTTAACCAGGGATTAATTGGGCTATTGGCACTGACTCGTGGCGGATGGACTTTACGACCTGATACCAATAATCCGGCTAGTGTTGGGCAAATGGTAAGAGGAGATAATTATGAAATGTATTATGATACTGCGATTACTTATTTAGGAAAAGTTATCGAAGAACAGCATCATGATTTAAAATTAAGTTTCCGCGATTTTTGGGTGAAACAAAATAATTGGGAAACCCCGGTTGATGATGATGTAATGTTTTCGTTGCCGTTATTGAAAAATTCTGCTGGTCAATATGCTTATTATTTAGGTATCCCAATTACCGAGGGAAATCATCCATATGGAGGTGCTTCTGGAAATTTAAGTTTGTGTGGAACCTATTTATACTCGTTTGACAAGCAAGATGTGAGACGTGATATGACTTGTGCACCTTTTTCTTATAATGAGAATCTAAATCAAGTAATTCGTTTGGATTTGGCTCGTTTGGCTGTTGCTAAATGGTCAAAGTTGTATATGAATGATCCTCTTGGAAGTACAAGTAGTAGTGGTACAGGTGTCAATTTTCCATGGATGCGTTTTGCTGATGTTTTATTGATGTATGCAGAAGCAGTAAATGAGCGATTTGGACCTCGTAATGATGCACAGGAATGTTTAAAACGTGTAAGAAGAAGAGCTTTTGCAGAAGCAAACTGGGGGGAGAAAGTAGAAGATTATGTGAATTCCAAAACTACTAAAGAAAGTTTCTTTCAGGCTATTATGGACGAACGTGCCTGGGAGTTTGGAGGGGAGAGCAAACGTAAATTTGATTTGGCTCGCTGGAATAAATTTGGAGAAGTAATTTACAATCAGTACTACAAATTACTGAATTGGGGTAAAGTAGCCAATGGGGCTTTTGTTCCGGGAATCGATCAGGTACCGGGAAGTGTCTACTGGAAAGACATAACCGATCCAAACAATACCTCAAGAACCATTTTAGATATCCAGGGAATTGATGAAATTCTCAATGCCCGACCTGCGGGTTATACCGAACAAGTGTTTGCTACAAGCTGGTATTCACTTAATAATGAAACCGCTTCTTATGAACCAAGGAATGATATCAAATGGAGTTTTAGAGGTTTTATCAATTTTAATAATGCTTCTTCGGTTGCTCCAAATGATCCACTAAGATATTTATGTCCGTATCCTTCCAAGGTAATTACAGACCATCGTGGAGCTATCCAAAATTATTATGGTTTTAACTATTAAATTGATTCTATCATGAAAAATTCAAAAATAGCAACTAAAATTTTATCCTTCATTAGCGTATTGCTAATGGGGGTGTTGTTAAAATCTTGTCAGGCTGACAATTTGATTTATAACAGACAAGACGATTTATTTCAACCAAAGTTTGTACTAGCTGCTCCTTTGGTAGAAAGCAATTCTATTGCTTTAGTCTGGTACAAAGTAAATGATGCCGATTCTTATACGGTAGAATTACATACGGATAATTATTATAAAAGTTTGTATAAATCATTTACGGTAACTGATACGCAGATTTTTATGGATGACATTCCATATAAAACACAGTTTTATATTAGATTAAGAGCCAATCATGTCAATACTGCTCATAATTCGCAATGGGCTTACACCAGTGCTTTAACAGAAGAGCGTCCTCCTTTTGCTGCAATCCTTAATAAGGTAGAAAAAATTAATATTGGTGAAAATGAAGTAAAGGTTAGCTGGATTATTGATGCTCAAAATCCGGTAGATAGTATTTCTGTAGAACCTGCCTTGAATAAGGATGTACCTGCAGTAGGTCGTTATCTGACCGCTGAAGAAATTTTAAATGGAGAAGCAACTTTAACTGGTTTGGAAAAAAATACCTTATATAATTTGAATGTTTTTGACAACAATAAGCTAAGACGTTATGATAAACCATACAATCAGGTAACTTTCCGTACTGCAGGTCCTTCTGCTGAAACAATTTTGGTTACTAATGGAATGGATTTGGATGCTTTACTAAGAGAAAATAATGAAAATCCCGATATTCCGGAAGGTACCGAATATTTTCTGGAAGCAGGTTCCTTATTTAAAATTACACCATTTACAATTGTGAAAGGATTTAAATTGATTGGAGGAACTCAGGGAGAGCGTCCACAAATTGAAATGAATGGAAACTGGAACATTGCCGAAGGTTCCTATATTTCTTCTTTATCATTTGAAAATATTCGTTTCTATCAAACTATTGATGCCAGTTATTTCTTCAATAGTGGTAATTCATGGACTGTAGGGGAAATTTCTATTTACAATTGTGTATTTAATTATTTCAAAAGAGGCTTCTGGAGACATCAGGGAAGTGGTAAGTACAAAGAGATTGGAAGTTTTGATATGAGCTATACTACACTCGATGAAGTAGGAGGACACACAGGACCTTATGGTACTTTTGTTTGTGGTTCAGGTGGAGCTGATAATATTAAAAGTGCCGTGTTCTCCAATTGTACATTCATGCGAGATTATTATGGAACGACAGATAAAAATCGAAATTTTAAAAATTTATTTGATTATGGTTCTTCAGCATATCCTATTCATTTGGAATATCAAAACATAACAGTTTATGACTATGCGTATAATCGGTCATTGATTAATATTCCTGCAGCGGTAGGTTCTACATTAATATTCAAGAATGTGTTATTAGCTTCTGCTAGTGGTAAAGTAATTCAGGCTATTGCTGCTAATACCACAGCGACTTTTGGTAATAATTATACAACTACTGATTATTTACTTGGAGCTTCGGCAATTCAGGGAACTGAATTAGGTATTAGTGCACAGGATTTATTTGTGAATCCTACTCAAGGAAATTTAATGATTAAAGATTCGAATTCTCCAATTGTAACGAATAGAGTTGGCGATACGAGATGGCTTCCGTAACTATAAACAAATTCTAAATTGAAATAGGTTAAGAAGTATCCTTTTAGGGTACTTCTTTATTCCTGTTTATTTTTAGAACGTAATATTTGTAAAATCTTAAAATGAAGGTGGATCATAAATGATGCCATTTTTCAAGTGGAATTAAATCAAAAGCAGATGTTTCATCTTAAAACGGGATTGAATTTAATGGTTCAATTTTGAGACAATAAAACCACCGGCAGTTCTTCGCGTGTTTGGGGACGTGCTCAGAGCCGGTATTTATGGCATAAAAAATTGGTGCAAATTTGTTAAGAATGTATTTGCGCTATCAAAAGTGGGAATACAAATCAATTACGCCATTCAAATTGAATTTGACCCTGTTGATTTCAACCTTGCCAAACAAAATTTTTTTGGTTAAAATGGTTAACAACCAGAATATTCGATTTAACAGTTATAAATCTTCAGCTCAAAAACAGTTATTTGTTACTGGAGGTAGTTTAACCCAATCGATTTTTCTGAATATTGAGGGTAATAAAATTGATTTTTAGGAAATTAAAGTTTCTGGAACGATTAAAAATCAGATTAAAATAATCCAATAGCAGTATATATTGGGATTTGTAATATTATAAATTAAAAAATAGTAACCTTAAAAACGAACAAGTATGAAACAAAAGAATTTTTAAAACGAATTACCGACCTCCGACACAGATTTTAAATGAATAAGATTTTCGTTTACGGAGGAAATGAAAACCAGATAACCAAAAGAAACCAAAAAATGAAAAAAAAATACTTTATTTCCTTGTTACTGCTGCTTTTTTCAGTAATAGGGTATTCAGAAACAATTCAGCGGATAGAAGCCGAGACATTCAATGAGGCTTCTGGTGCGAGAGCCGAAACCAATTCGACACTTTCCGGAACTGGAAATCTAGGATATGTCAAAAATAACACCTGGATTAAATTTACCGGGCATGTGTTTAATCAATATGATACTCGTTTTGATGTAAAAGCGGCAGGAGCTACAGGAGGAACAATCGAGTTTAGATTGGATGCCGTTGACGGAACCTTACTAGGAACAGCTACGGTGTCCGGAAGTACAGGTTGGTCAGATTATAAGATTTTTTCAACCAATATCACTTCTACGACCGGTACCCACGATCTTTATCTTGTTTTTAAACACCCAACAAATACAGGGTATTTATTTAATGTAGATTATTTTGAAAAAGTAACAAATGACCCTAATGCGGTACTTTATACTTTAACCACTTCATTGAGTCCGGCTGCTGCAGGTACAATCGCCGCTAATCCGGCAGGTTCGCAAATTAATCAGGGTACTGAAGTAACGCTGACAGCCAATAAGAACTTTGGTTATAAATTTACGAAATGGACTGATGGTGATGGAACTACGGTTTCTACAGCCAATCCATATACATTTACTATAACGGCTAACACTACTTTAGTAGCCGAATATGAGACATTAGAAACATTTACATTAACTGTAAATGCAGCAGGAGCTTACGGATTAGGTGATTATACCGTAAGTCCTGCAGGAAAAGATGGTGCTTTTTCTATTTATGAAAAAGGAACTGATGTGACCATAACAGCAGTTGAAAATGAGGTTATAAAATTCAGTAATTGGGAGGATGGCTCCACTGCTTTGAGCAAAGTGGTAACAATCAATGCGAATACTAATGTTACAGCTAATTATGCCAATGTGTCTTTTATTGCAGGGTGGACATTTAAAAATGAACAGTATGCTAATCCTAGGGTTGCGGAATTGTATTCTAACGTAGAAAACAGGCCTCAATTATTTGGATATCACGTTTCTGATAATTCGCTGGCGCAAAATATTCGACTTATCAACAGAGGAGGCTTAAATGGTGTAGGTGTATGGAATACAGACAGAGGACAATTTTTTTATTTTATGACTACATTATCTACGGTAGGTTATAAAAATATCAATGTGTCTTCGGGTTTAATAGGCTATTATTACGGATGTGACGAATGGACTTTCCAATACTCTGTAGATGGGGTAAATTTCATCAATGTTTCCAGTTTGACAACTATCAATTCTAGTTCTATTACATCCATTGGAGGTGTGCTTCCTGCAGAAGCTGAGGGTAAAGAAAAAATTTATCTGAGATGGTTCCCTAATGTGAATGGACCAACTCACGGTAGTGCAACTGATGTTACCGCAACGGTATTGTCAAATGTAATGGTAAAAGCCGATGAGGTTTTAGTAGTGGATAATACTGCGCCAATATTACAATCCACTATTCCTACTGAAGGTGCTACAACAGCAAGTGCTAGTGGAACAATTATTTTAAATTATGATGAATCAGTTGAATTTGGTGCCGGTCAGGCAACATTAAACGGAAAAAATCTGACTGCTGAATTTGTAAACAAGACAGTAAAATTTAGTTATTTTGGCTTAGAATATAATAAACAATATGTTTTTAGTTTACCTGAAGGTTATGTAAAGGATTTATCAGGTAATAGTGCGGCAGCTTTAAATCTTGTATTTACAACCATTCAGAAACCAATACCTGCTAAGCGCGATTTTGACTTAATTGTTGATGCTAATGCTTCCGATGAACAGGTGGCTTCAGGAAAATATGTAAAAACAATTGCTGAAGCTTTTAATAAAGTTCCAAGTAATTCGGCAACTAGATACCTGGTGTTTATTACGAATGGGACATACAATTTAGGTGGTGATGGAACCAATCCACAATCAGTATTGTTAACGCTTCCTGCTGGAAAAAATAATGTCTCTTTGATTGCTCAATCTAAAGATGGTGTTATCCTTCAAGGTAATCCAGGATGGGGGATTAAGAATGCGGTTTTGGCTATTGAGGCCAATGACTTATATATGGAAAATGTAACTGTGGAACATAAAGACGGTGTAACTACATCGGGTCAACGTCCTGCTTTGAATCCTGCCGGTGACCGTAATGTGTATAATGGCGTTCGTTTAAGAAGTAAACAGGATACAGAGGTAACAGGAGGAAACAGAACCTTTTATTACAAATCAACTATTGAAGGAGATGTTGATTTTATCTGTGGAGGAGGAACCCATTGGTACGAGCAATGTAATTTGGTTTCAGTAGCTCCAGGTTATATTGTGGCACCAAACCATGATGCTAATGTACAGAATGGTTATATTTTCAATAATTGTACGATTTCTGCAACTACAAGTTATTATTTAGGACGTCCTTGGCAAAATGCACCAAGAGCGGTTTATTTGAATACCAAAATGTTGGTAGAACCAAATGCAGTAGGTTGGGCAAGTATGGGAACTGTACCAGCTCTTTTTGCCGAATACAATAGTGTGAATGGTAGTGGTGTAAAAGTAAATACAGACAATAGAACCAATGTGTTTACCGTAAATGGTGTGCCAACAACTGGAAATTACAATCCGGTATTGACCAAAGAACAAGCAGACGCTTATACCATTGAAAATGTTTTAAGTGGTACCGATAAATGGAATCCATTGGAAATTGTGGAGCAAATTGCTGCTCCGGCTAATTTAGCAATGGGGCAAAATAATACCCTTTCCTGGGATGCTAATCAATATGCTATTTGTTATGTAGTATGTAAAGATGGAAAATTTTTAGCCATTACTACAGATGCCACCTACATAGATGCAGAAGTGCTTTCAGGTTCTCATGAATATACTGTTCAGGCAGCCAATGCCTATGGTGGTTTGAGTCCTTTAAGTAAATTAACAATTGGGGGAGTAGTAACTTCTTCCATCGCTTATATGAATTCAATTGGAAATGTAGCGATCGCTAATTTAACTCCTGTGACTTATACAGAAGGTACAGCAGTAACATTACCTACACCAGCTTTAGAAGGTTATACATTTTACGGATGGTCAACTTCAGCTACAACGCCTAATACAATTACTGCAATACCAACTAATGCTACAGGAAACCAGGTATATCATGCCTTTTGGGGTGAAAATGGAAATAATCAGCCTGATTCGGTAATTCCACCAACTAACTTTGATTATGTATTTACAGGAGCTACTAACAAAAGTTGGGATGTAGCAACCAATTTTGATCCGGCTACAATGCCGGAAGCAGGTAAACAAGTTTCCGTGACAAAGGAAATTGAAACAACAGCTACTGTTTTTCCTGCTGATATTACTTTTTCAGGCAGTGGAAGATTACGTTTAAGAGGTGCTCATAAAGCAACAGGGAGCTTAATCTTAAAAGATGGGACTGGTGTGTACTATTATACAGGCGGTGCCGGAATGTCACTGGAAGCGCCACTGGTAATTTCAGGGAATGTGAAATTTGAGATGCAATCTTCTATTGCTGATCAAACTACAATGACATTATTAGGACCAATTTCAGGCAACGGAAATATAATTCCATTCAATATAGGTCAGGGTAGTATAGTAAATACAGGGGTATTACTTTTAAAAGGAGATAATACAGCGTTTAATGGTACTTGGGATTTAACACAGAAAAGTACCAAATATGATGGGCTTAATTATATCAATGTATTAGAAGGATCTTCACCTAATGCTTTAGGTTCCGGAACTATTAACGTAGGTCAGGATAATCAGGTTATTTTTAGCCATGAGCAGGCTGCGGGAGATAACCTGAAGATTAATTTTACAGAGACAGGAAAAGCTGTTTTAAATACGATTGTTAAGGTTAAAACATTTACCCTTAATGGTGTTGAATTAGCTGAAGGTTCCTATGACAGTACAACCCATCCACAATTTTTTACAGGTTTTGGTAAGATTGATGTAAGCAGTAGTAATACTGGTGGAGGAGGTAGCTCAACTGGAGTTCCTGCTTTCCCTGGTGCCGAGGGACATGGTAAATATGTAACCGGAGGTCGCGGCGGTAAAGTAATTTATGTAACCAATTTAAATGATTCTGGTCCAGGTTCATTGCGTGATGCTATTAATCAAAGTGGTCCTAGAATTGTCTTGTTTAAAGTTTCTGGTAACATTAAGTTACAAAGTGAATTGAATATTACAGATAATATTACCATTGCTGGTCAATCTGCTCCCGGTGGAGGTATTACGTTGCAGGATTATAACGTTAAGGTAAGAGGTAATAATGTAATTCTTCGTTATTTACGTTTTAGAATGGGGGATACGCATGACGTAGAAAATGATGCTTTAGGAGGACGTTTTCAAAAAAATATTATAGTAGATCACTGTTCGATGAGCTGGTCAACGGATGAATGTGTTTCTTTTTATCAAAATGAAAATTTCACACTTCAATGGTGTGCGATTTCTGAGAGTCTGAGAAATTCGGTTCATGCTAAAGGTGGTCATGGTTATGGTGGTGTATGGGGAGGTAAAAATGCTTCTTTCCATCACAACTTGTTAGCACATCACGATAGCCGTAATCCAAGATTAGGGGAATATGCTAACGATCCATTTGCTTTAACTGACTTAGTAGACATTCGTAACAATGTGATATACAATTGGGGAGGAAACAGCTGCTATGGCGGAGATGCCATGAATGTCAATTTAGTAAACAACTACTGGAAACCAGGACCTGGAACCTCCAGTTCTACTATGGAGCGTATTTTGTCTACCGGAAGAAGTTTAGATACCACTTCTCCTTTGTATGGTATTTGGGGAAAATATTACGTGGATGGAAATTATGTAGTGGGCTCTGCAAGAGCTACTCAGGACAACTGGACTTATGGAGTATATAATCAGTTTCATGGTAGTCAATTGCCGGTAAGTGATGCTGATAAAGCGGAAGTGAAAATTGAGACACCACATAACCCAGGTGAAGTTACCACACACAGCGCTACTAAAGCTTATGAATTAGTTTTAGAATATGTAGGAGCTAGTTTGTATCGCGATGCCGTAGATTTACGTGCTGTAAATGATACTCGTTCCGGTACAGCAACTATTATGAATGGGGGTAACGGCAGTACTAATGGTTATATCGATACTCCATCAGCAGCAGGTGGATGGCCAGTATTGCCTACAGCCGATGCTCCAGTTGATACTGACGGAGACGGTATGCCGGATACTTGGGAGAACGAAAACGGCTTAAATCCTAATAATCCGATTGATGGTAATATGACTACTGTTGACGGTTTATATACCAATGTTGAGGTGTACTTATATGGTCTTGTAAAACGCATCACAGATAGTCAAAACGGGAGTTTAGATATTTATGTTAATCCGGAGAATTTTGTTGAAAAATACAATAAAGCCGAAGATGGTAGTAAATTTATTATGGCAGCAGGGACTTATACTTCGACAACTCCATTGGCTATAACTAATAATAAATATCGTTTTGTACCTGACGGAGATGCTAAGCCTGTATTAGCTACTTCTTTCTATACTGATAATGCTGCTATTGCAACTTCAGGATTTAGTTTTGATGGTGTAGCTATTGATTTAAATAATGGAAATTCGAATTTTATTCAATTAAAAAATGGAGCCAGTTTATCTTCTTTGGAAATCAAAAATGCGACAATCAAAGGAGTGAAGCAAAGTTTGTTGTTAACCGAAGGAAATAGTGAAAACAGTATCGATGCTATAACTATTGATAATTGTATTATTGACGGATCTACGGTTATTGGAGCTAATTTTATCCAGCCGGATGCGCATCTTGTAAAAGCACTCACAGTGAAAAATGCGACAATTTATAATTTTGATAAAGCGAATAATTTCATTGCCCTGCAAAATAGTTCTGATACTGCTCAGGTGATTAATGTGGTGGTAGAAAGTAATACGATTTACAATGTAGGTAGTCAGGATACTAATGCATTAGTTTATATAAATAATCCATACGCTATTGCTTCATCTTATAGTTTTAAAAACAATATTATGCAGCAAAAGCTGGAAAATCCAAAGACAACTTACTTGTTGTATTTAAATCATACTAGTGGAGCTGGAGGAGCTGTTTTAGATAATAATTTAAATGACGGAGTAACTTCTCAATTAGTAAAGGGAACGGTTACTACTTCAGAAACGAACATAAAAACAGTAAACAGTTTAGGTCTTACAACACTGTTATTTCCAAATCCAACAGCAGGCGACTTTAGTTTCTCTGCCAATTCACCTTTGGCAACGGCTTCATTAACTGCCGGGGTTTTAGGAGATCCAAGATGGTTAAAAACAACTGCAACTTTTTCACCAATTACGTATATTAATGCGATTGACGGACAAACAATGACAACAGTAGCTCCGGAGGAATACAGAGAAGGTGGTGTAACACTATTACCAACACCGGCATTAGAAGGCTATACATTCTTTGGATGGTCTAATTCAGCAACTGTACCAGCTGTGATACAGTCAATCTCAGCAACATCAAAAGGAGCTTTGACATTCTACGCATTTTGGGGAGATGGAGGTAATAATAAACCAATTGTTACAACACCAACAACTTATTCCGTTTCATATATGAACTTACCTAAATTGGTAATTAATTCTAATTTAAAAGCAATAGAAATTGGAACGGCATATCAGTTACTAGCTCCTCAATGTAGAGGTTATCGTTTTATGGGATGGTTTGCTGACGCTGATTATTTATTTGAAATTACAGGCTTTGATGTTAATCAGACAGAGAATGTGTCAGTTTATGCTCGTTGGAAAAAATTACAGGAATTTTATGCTTTCCCAACCGTGGCTAAGCATAGTGTAACCTTAAAATCATCAGTTGAGAATGATACCGTGAATGTTGTTTCTGTAACAGGTCTTGTTGTAAAACAAATAAATACAACTAACTCTGAAACTGAAATTTCAGTTAGTGATTTACCTGCGGGTTATTATTTAATCCAAAGTTCAAAATCAGGTATGACCGCAAAAATTATCATTAAATAAGTTTAAAATAAGGAGGCCAAACTTTTAGACTTTGCCTCCTGTTATTTTAAAATAACTATTATTAAAAAATGTAATAATTATGAATACTATAGTCAAATTATTTTCGCTGGTTTTTGTTTGTTTTTTCTTCGCTTGTTCTAATGATACTGATGAATCTCAAAGTGCAAAAAACGAAGGCTCATTAACCATAGGCGATAAAACTGTTACACTTTCTCAGGCTTATTTGGAAAGTTATGGCAAAAAAGGAAATTCCTATAATACTGATTTTTCAGCCCGTTCCGAAACGCTTTCGGGAAACAATACTGATGCTGCAGTAGTTTATTTTGAATTGTTTTCTTCTCAGGATAAGAAACTGACAAAGGGAGACTATATGTTGGGAGATTATTCCTCAGCAGCACCTTTTACATATACACTTTGGGGCGAATCGTTGTTAGGAATTAATATTACCTCAACCGATAAAGGCTTGCGTGTTGCCAATGGTCTAAGTATAAAACCCACTGAAGGTGTTTTTACAGTAACTGAAAACGGAAAGCAATACCAAGTGAATTTTTCCGGTAAAGGTACAGCTAGTACATTTTCAAACGGAGTTCTAACAGCAACTCAGGATAATGTTGAATTTACAATGGAATATACCGGAAATGTAAAAATGTATGAGGGTGTAGAATATACCGCTAAGAGAGTGAACTCAAAAGAAAGAGTCGTAAAAACACACATGGTTCTGTTTGAATAAAATGCGCTATTTTGAAAAGCATAATTCCGAAGTATGAACTACTTGTGCCTTAACGTCGGTATACATAACTCACTAATTAAGTTTAGTAATATTATCAACTAAAAGTTCCGGAAAGGTATCAGTAAATACTATTGCTGATACCTTTTTTTATCAAAAAAACAAATCATTAACAATTAAAATAATTTAATACAACAATTTTATGAATTCACTTCAATTAGCCGATTACATGGTATTTCTTGTTTACTTTTTTATTGTAGCGGGATATGGTTATTCAGTATATATACGTAAAAAAAAACAATCAATTTCGGCGTCTCATGATTACTTTTTGGCAGAAGGATCTTTGACTTGGTGGGCTATAGGTACTTCCTTGATTGCTTCCAATATTTCTTCGGAGCAATTTATAGCCATGTCAGGTAATGGTTTTAAAATGGGTTTAGCCATTGCTACTTATGAATGGATGGCAGCACTCACATTAATTATTGTAGCGGTATTTTTTATCCCTGTTTATTTAAAGAATAAAATTTATACTATGCCTCAGTTTTTAAGTGAAAGATACAATGAAAATGTAGCTATGATTATGGCTGTGTTTTGGTTGTTACTCTATGTTATTGTGAATTTAACGTCTATACTTTATTTGGGGGCATTGGCCATTAATGGTATTTCGGGTATCGATCTTACTCTTTGCATGTATGGGCTCGCTTTTTTTGCTATTGTTATTGCTTTAGGAGGGATGAAAGTAATTGGATATACCGATGTGGTTCAGGTAGTGTTCCTAATTTTTGGAGGATTAGTTACCACCTATTTAGCCTTAGACAAGGTTGCTGAACTAAACGGACAAAGCGGAGTAGTTCAAGGTTTCAATTATATGATGAATCAATCTGGCGATCATTTTCATATGATTTTCAAAAAAGACAATCCTAATTTTCCTAGTTTGCCAGGATTGACTGTGCTGTTAGGAGGAATGTGGATTGTAAATCTAAATTATTGGGGATGCAATCAGTACATCACACAAAGAGCTTTAGGGGCGGATTTGAAAACGGCCCGAAGCGGAATTTTATTTGCAGCCTTTTTAAAATTATTAATGCCTGTTATTGTAGTATTGCCGGGTATCGCTGCTTTTGTAATTTATTCAAAAGGAGGTTTGCAAACAGAAATGTTAGGCCCTGATGGAGTAATGAATCCGGACAGATCTTATCCTGTATTATTAAACTTATTACCAGTAGGTTTAAAGGGATTGTCTTTTGCAGCCTTAACTGCAGCAGTTGTCGCTTCATTAGCTGGTAAAGTGAATAGTATTTCAACCATTTTTACATTGGATATCTATAAAAACAAATTAAATGTAGATGCTACCGAAAAGAAATTGGTTCAGATTGGTAAATTAACAGTTTTAGTATCAATGTTTATTGCGGTGCTAATAGCGCCAATGTTAGGGATAGATAAAAAAGGAGGTTTTGAATTTATTCAGGAATATACCGGATTTGTAAGTCCTGGAATTTTTGCCATGTTTATTTTAGGCTTCTTCTGGAAAAAAACAAGTTCCAATGCTGCTATGTTTGCGACTATTGGAGGTTTTGTGCTTTCAGTAATTTTTAAATTCCTACCTAATATTATGAATTTGGAATTTTTAAGTAGTAGTGGTTTTGCAACATTAGTAGAGCAAGAGGATAAATCTATGGTTTATGAAATTCCATTTTTGGACAGAATGGGATTCGTATTCGTAATCTGTGTATTACTCATGATTTTGATAAGTCTAATAGATGAAAAAAATGGATCTAAAGCCAAAGGTTTAGAAATTGATAGTAAAATGTTTAATGTTAGCAGAGGTTTTGCAGTAGGAGCAATGATTATATGCGGAATATTAGTAGCCTTATATTCTGTGTTTTGGTAGAAAATTGTAATCCAGTGCAAATAATTGAATCATTCAAGTTGCTAGTTTGAAAATTAAAAATACAAGTAACTGATCTTACTAGTATTAGTAATAAAGTCTGTAAAATTACAAGTTTATGCGGAGTTGATAGGTTTAAAATCGAATACCTTCCATCTCTATCAATGTTCTTGGATAACTTAGGGAAATAGGCTGCTGTAATTATTGGGGAAATTAATTTTTTTTCTGTCGTATGTCAAATTCTTTTTCTACTAATAAGTATGAGTTTTTTATCTTTAATTTTAATAATATATTTTTTGGAGATACGAATTGTTTTATAAAAAAATGAACAGGTTCTGTCAACTGAAAATTATTCTTTGACCAACCGTGTTCCATTATCATACATAGCCTCCTATCTAGGAGTAACACAACAATCTCTTAGCAGAATCCGGAAAAACATCCGCTGATGTACTTTTTACCATTTGGTAAATGATGCCACTGTCTAATACCTGAATTTTGTATTGAAAATTTTAAAATTACAAAATATGAAAACAGTATTAATTACAGGAGCAAACAAAGGAATCGGTTTTGAAACTGCCAGACAACTTTTAGACAAGGGATTTTTCGTATTCATTGGAAGCCGTAATATCGAGAACGGTTTGCAGCCAGTTCAGAAACTTAATGCAGAAGGATTTTCAAATGTAGAAGCCGTAGAACTGGATGTTACTGACCCAATATCGGTACAGACGGCACGGGAAGAAATAGGCAAAAAGATTTCGATTTTGGATGTACTCATCAATAACGCAGGCATCAACGGAGGAAGCGATCTCTACACCGTATTGGAAGCCGCAATTGACCAATACCTGAATGCATTTAAAACAAACTTGGTAGGTACAGCGAATGTTACACAAGCTTTTATAGATCTGCTCAAAAAATCCTCAGAACCAAGAATAGTCAACTTGAGTACCAGCGTAGGGTCTCTTTCATTGCAAAGTAATCCGGAATGGCCTGCCTACAGCTATGCTAAATACGGAGTTTACGCAATATCAAAAGCGGCTCTAAATATGTACACAATCCAGTTAGCCTATGAGCTGCGTGATACAAATTTTAAAGTAAATGCCGTTTGTCCTGGACTTACGAAAACCGACTTAACATTTTTTAATGGTGGAGAAGTCAGTGTTGCTGCCAATAGAGTAATCAAATATGTCCTGATTGATAATGATGGCCCGACCGGTAAATTTTTTAGTGAAGAAACCAATCCGGCAACAGGAGAAATTCCTTGGTAAAAGAATACGCCAACAGCTCAAACTTATTTATGCTAACAATTTTTTTTAGATCGCTCCCTATCTATAATAGATAAATAATTAAGATTAAACCAAAAGAGATTGAATAAATTTCAATCTCTTTTGGCGTTTTTATGATAGTAAAAGTTTAAGCTTTTTAGGTGTTGATAGAGCGTATTTGTCTTTACTGGGTAAATTTCAAAGTAGTTTATTTTGTAAATTTGAAAAAAAGAATTACTGAGTATTAGCCATAATGTAATACACATTGTTTTTAATTAGATGGCTTTTTAGCGAACGATGCCACAGAAACCGATGAATTACAAAAAAATAAAACCTTGCAAAGAATTAGAACCCTTTATTCATTTCTACTGGGAACTTAAAGGACACGAACTCGAAAGTCAATGGGAACGAGTTTTTCCGGATGGTTGTGCTGGTATAGTAACAAATTTGGGAGGTACCTGTCTGACAGACAACGGGGCGGTTTCTATGGAGTTTGGAAAAACTTATGTAGTTGGTGCAATGAATTCTTTCAAAGACAGCTTTATAGACAATGATACACATTTGCTTGGCGTGTGCCTAAAGCCTGCAACTTTTGCAAATTTTTATAGTTATGCTACGCAAAATGAGCTTACGAACGAAACTATTGAATTTGAAAAATCCAATTCCTTTAACGTTGATAAAACATTAGTCAACTCTTTTAATTATTTTGACTATTTCTTTTTAGAGAGAATAAAAAGCAGAAACAATCAGCTACAATCAGTTGTCAATGATATACATTCAACAAACGGACAAATTAGTATTGTTGAACTATCAAAAAGAAACTTCACAACTGTAAGACAACTGGAGCGAAATTTTAAAAAGTATATTGGATTATCACCAAAAGAATATTCAAATATTATTCGCTTTCAGAATGCTTTGAGTATAATCAAAAATTCAAATCAAAACCGGAGCTTATTGGATATTGCTTTTGAGTGTGGTTATTATGACCATTCACATCTCACCAATGAAATCAAGCGAAATACAGGACTTTCTCCATCATTACTTTAGTTTGTCGCATTTTTACAAAGTGTGATTGTTGATCTAAAAGTAAATTTGCATAAACATTAAAATTTAAAACAGATGCGAAAAATATCACTTTTCATTGCAATGAGTTTAGACGGTTATATTGCAAAACCAGATGATGACTTAAGCTTCTTAAAGATTGTGGAAAAAGAAGGGGAAGATTATGGCTATGCGGAATTTACATCCAAAATCGACACCATAATTATTGGTAGAAAAACCTATGACTATGTAATTAAAGAAATCGGCACATCTCATTACGACAACGGACAACGAGATATTTATGTCATTACGAGAACTGAAAGACCAAAAGTCGGCAGAACCACTTTCTATACAGGAAACTTAAACGAATTGGTTGAGCGGTTAAAGTCTGAAAATGGCATGAACATCTATTGTGACGGTGGTGCTGAAGTAATAAATGAACTATTGAAACATAACTTAATAGACGAGTTTATAATTTCGATTATCCCAGTTATATTAGGTGATGGAACAAAACTTTTTAAAGACGGAAGACCCGAGCAAGCACTTGAATTTATAGAAGCTAAAACATTCGATGCGGGATTGGCACAACTGCATTATAAGCGGAAAATTAAATAAAAAACCGTCAACAAATACTTTTATTAACCGTATAATAAAAAAATCGGATAACTTTTGGATTATCCGATTTGCTTTAAAAATGTAGGTTGTAATAATTATCTGAGTTGGGCAGGTTGTTCAGTTGTTACTTCTGACTGCTGTTTTTCCTTTTTCTCACGAGAATAAACCCATAATGACAATAACCCGAAGATAATCAGTGTATAAGCAACACATTTACCAACTTTCTCAACAAGTTTGATGAAAACTGAACTTTCATAAGAAGAAAAGCCCTCTGCTCCCATAGGGCTACGCCTGTAAAACTTTCTTCGGTTAATCCAATAACGAAGTCCCAAGCCAGCAACCAAAAATATGATACCGATAACCAATGATGCAACCATAACAAATCACGTAAAATCCATCTTATAAATTTACAAAAATTTAGCTTCGATCACTCCAAAAAAGAAATCCTGCTTTGTGGCAGGACTTCTTTTTGCTACTATTCTAATCACTACTATTAAATTGAAAACTTATCTGCTTTTCATTTCCAAAGCTGTCCGAAATCCAAACATCAAAAGATTGTGAAACGGAAGACGTTGAAGTGTAGTACAATCGGAACTGCTCCGTTGGCAATTGGTACAGGTCATTGGGAAGGTACGGCGGTTCATCATAGTACCGCAATGTTCCTAGCCCGTCGAACTGAAAGTAACGGAGGAAATACTGCATGTTGCTGTAATTGCCTGTACGCTGTATGGTAATGCGTATTTCTACTGTCTGCCCGTTGGCAACGTCTTTAGGCACTGGCATTACATTGACCTCGAAAGGAAAATCATTCTGTATTTCGAGTTCATCATCTTTGCTGCAAGATACCAACGTAACCGAAGCTGTGAGGATTGTCAGGAATCTGAGTGACGAAATTTTGAGAACGATGGCGAAGGAATATCATTTATCATCCGTTCAATCTGAGGTCTCTTTGCCAATGATTGCCATTGAAGTGAACGATGTGCTTCAAAATTACATCACATCATTAAAAACCATCCTTGAAAATCCGAAACTGCTTACCAAAAATTTTATCGACCTCAAAATAAAGGAACTCTTATTTATTTTAATAGAAGCGCAGCCTGAACTCAAAAATATTTTTTTCGATTTTTCAGAGCCTTTTAAAATTGATTTGGAATCTTTTATGATAAAAAATTATATGTACAACGTCAATCTGGAGCGTTTTGCTTACCTCACCGGGAGAAGTTTAACGACCTTTAAACGGGATTTTGAGAAGGTTTTTTATATATCGCCTCATAAATGGATTTTACAGAAACGCTTAGATGATGCTCATTATTTAATAAAAGAACAGAAAAAATCGCCTTCAGAAATTTATGTTGATTTGGGCTTTGAGGATTTATCTCATTTTTCTTATTTTTTTTAAAAAGCATTTCGGATACAGTCCAAATAATATTATTTCAAGCAATGGATAATCACAATTTAAAGAATTGCCAAGAACAATAAATCCTGCCTAAAATACCAGGCAGGATTTTCTTTAATTTTTTTTATTTGACTTGAGAATCGGTTTATTAGCATTATTTTAAAATAATGCTACTCTTAAAGCTGTCGCCGCATCCAAAACTGATTGTTGCACAGCAGGAATATGAGCCAACGGATTCAGCATTCCGTAATCGTGGATAAAACCTTTGTATTCTGTGATGGTTGTTGGAACGCCTGCATCATCCAGCTTTCTTCCGTAAGCTAAACCTTCATCGTGCAAAATATCGTTTTCAGCAACCTGAACCAATGCTGGTGGTAAATCTTTCAATTCTTCCAAAGAAGCTTTCAGTGGTGAAGCATACTTGTTGTTGCGTTCTTTTAAATCAGGCAAATAATTATCCCACATCCATTTCATTAATGGGGTTGTTAAAAATCTTTCCTGAGCATATTTTGTGTAAGAAGCCCTGCTGAAATCGGAGTCTGTAACCGGCCATAAAAGCACTTGTTGTTTTAACTTAGGCCCATTTTTGTCTTTCGCCATTAATGCAATAACAGCTGCCATATTTCCGCCTACACTGTTTCCTGCAACGGCAAGTCTGGTGCCGTCAACGCCAATTTCTTTTCCGTTTTCTGAAACCCATTTTGTTGCTGCGTAAGCCTGATTGATGGCAATCGGAAATCTCGCTTCTGGAGATGGCGTGTAATCTGGGAAAACTGCAACTGCACCACTGTTTACAACCAAATCACGAACCAATCTTTTGTGTGTAGGATAATCTCCTAAAACCCATCCCCCACCGTGAAAAAACATAAATACAGGAAGTCCGGGCTTTGCGCCTTTTGGTTTTACGATGTGGATTTTTACCGTTTGCCCATCTTGTCTAATGGTTTTTTCAGATTCTTCGATATCAGAATAATCGTAGTTTACAGATTTTTGAGCTCCTACCAAAACCAATCTTGCTTCTTTTGGAGCTAAGGTTTCCAATGGTTTTCCGCCACTGGTATTTAATGCATTTAAAAATTCACGAATGCCTATACTTATTTGAGGATCTTCTTGCCCACGGTATGGGCGTGGTTCTAATTGTGCCATAACATTTGTTGTTAAAGTGAATACGAAAGCTGCTAACAGCATTTTGAAAGTATGATATATTGTTTTCATGATATTCTGTTTTATAGAGTTTTTATTAGTTTTTTAACTGTGCATTAAGGGTTATTTCAAAGTTGAAAGCGCCACTAACCGGACAAGTAGCTTCTGCATTTTTGGCTATTTGTTGAAAAGTAGTCTCATCAATTCCCGGTACGGTGGCTACTAAATCTAATAGAGAATGGGTTATTTTGGCACCGTCTAAAGTAATGGTGGAATTGGTTTTAAGTTCAGTTACTTCATACCCTGCTTCGGTAAGATCTAAACTTAATTTCATGGTAAAACAGCCGGCATGTGCTGCCGCTAATAATTCTTCCGGATTGGTACCAATACCATCTGCAAATCGGCTATTGAATGAATATTGGGTTTGGTTTAAAACGGTACTTCCTGTAGTTAAATGTCCGCTTCCTTCTTTAATGTTACCGCTCCAAACGGCTTGTGCTTTACGTTTCATATCTTTTTATTTTTTAATTAAACCATCTGTTAATTTGATAGTTCAAAGATATAACCGCGTTAAGCCATTAAAAATGGATATACTTCTATTATAATTGTACATTTTTCCCTTGCAAGTATTTTTTACGAAAAACATTGGGCGCATCCCCTATTTTCCTACTAAAAAGTCGGTTAAAATAAGCAGGATCTTCATACCCTAAATCATAGGCAATTTCCTTGGCACTTAAAGTGGTATGTATTAATAAGCGTTTCGCTTCTAATAATATTCTGTCTTTCAATACATCGTTGGGAGCAGGTAATTCAAATTTCTTAAACTTATGGGTTAAGGTTTTTGGAGCCACTCCTAATAAGTCGGCATAATCTGCTACTAAATGTTTAGACCTGTAATGGATTTCTACCAAACGGCTAAACTCTCTAAAAAATTCGATTTCGTGATGCGGTTGACTTTCTAAAGCGCCTAATTGTTGTTTCTTCCAAATTCGAGTAGCTCTTATAATAATTTGTTTTAGGTAAATGCGTAACATTTCTTCTTGAGTAGAGGCTCCCAACTCAAACTCTTCTTGCATTTGTTCCAAAATGGTTCTTATAATCGTATCTTCTTTTACATTCAATACAGTTTTAGGCATTTGATAGATATTATTAAATAACAATCCATCACAAGCTACCTCGACATCGTGTATTTGCACACAATAAAAATCTCGGTTGTAATAAATGAAATAACCATCCGATTTACCTAAGTCGAAGAACTGCACATACTGGTTGCTATTGATAAAAAAAAGTGTAGGTGCATCCGTATCGTAATCATTAAAATCCACATTTAATCGTACCCCTTTAGGGACATAGACAATTTTAATATACCCATCGAACTGATGACTGTTTAACAATGCTAACGAGTCTGAATCGAAAGGAATAAACCCTAAACGTTGGTAATTGGATTGAAATAATTGTGTTGACATAACTCAAATATAAGAATTACAACTAAAAATCGCCTAGATAATTAGGGGCGAACATAAATATATTATGTCTTAATTTATAAAGATAGTCTCATGTTCTAGTTTAGTTAAGAAATTATCATATGAAGTAATAAATAGATATGCTGTAAATAATAGGCTATTTTTTGATACCTTTTGAACTTGCAAAATAACTTAGTAAAGGACTCATCGTCTAGGTAGATTCGTTTAGTTTGTAAAAAAATTTCCGTAATTCTGTGCTATTCTTTCGCTGAAATGGACAATGAGTGTTGCTGTGATCCGAGATATCTTTGTTTTATCAAAATTAAAAAAAATAATAATTAAAAATTAAGACGATGAGTAAGACAATTTTCATCACTGGAGCATCAAGAGGATTTGGGAAACTTTGGACAGAAGCTTTACTTAAGAGAGGTGACAAAGTAGCCGCAACATCTAGAAATATTGAAGCCTATAAAGACCTGGCTAAACAATATCCAGACACTTTTCTTCCAATTTCATTAGACATCACTAATAGAGAAGCAGTTTTTGAAGCAGTAAATAAAGCTAAAGATCATTTCGGTAATCTAGATGTAGTGATTAATAACGCTGGTTATGGCGTTTTCGGAGCAGTAGAAGAAGTAGGAGAAAAAGTAACTAAAGACGTTTTTGAAGCCAATGTGTATGGAACACTTTGGGTTACACAGGCTGCTTTACCTATTTTCAGAACGCAGGGAAGTGGTCACGTGATTCAGTTATCAAGTGTTTTAGGTGTTTGGAGTTTGCCAACTTTAGGAATTTACAATGCTACAAAATTTGCGGTGGAAGGCTTCAGTGAGGCTTTGGCTAGTGAAGTAAAAGATTTTGGCATAAACGTTACAATGATTGAGCCTAACGGCTACACAACCGATTTTGGTGGAAGTTCAGCCGTTCATGGAGATACTATTCCTGCTTACAATACTTTGAAGTCGAGCTTGGGACAAGCTGAAGGCTTACAACCGGAAGATTATGGCAAACCTGAAGCAACGGTTCCCGCAATTTTAAAATTAATCGACAGCGAAAATCCACCACTTCGTTTATTCTTAGGAAAAGTAGGATTGAGAAAAACTGAAAGAGTGTATGCCGAAAAATTAAAAACCTGGAATGATTGGAAAGAAGTTTCTGAAGCTGCTCACGGGCACTAATTATTTTAGAAAGCCTTGCACACTATTAAAAGAGCAAGGCTTTTCTTTCTTTAATCCTTTTAACATGAAATTCCAAGACACAAAATATTTACACATCAGTACATTACTTGCGTTTATACTTATTCCGCTTGGTGGTTTAACGACTGACATCTACATACCCTCACTTCCAGCAATGGCAGAAGAGCTAAATCTTCCCATTGAAAAAATACAGGTTTCACTGCTTTTATTTATGGTAAGTTCGGGATTCAGTCAACTCTTCATTGGTAGCATTCTGGATAGTTTTGGCCGGTACAAAATCAATATTTTTGCACTAATCGCATTTTCTTTCGCAAGTTTCATAATTGCTTTGGTGCCGCAGATTTATGTGATTTATTTAATGAGAATCATTCAGGGAATTACCGTTTCACTGATTATTGTTGGTAAAAGAGCTTTTTTTGTTGACCTTTACAAAGGTGAGAAGCTAAAACATTACACCAGTCTTTTTTCAATTGTCTGGGCAACTGCACCGATTGTTGCTCCTTTTGTTGGAGGATATTTACAGGTCCTTTTCGGATGGCAGTCCAACTTTTATCTTTTGGGTATCCTTACTGCCATTATTTTGATATTAGAACTTCGGTTTACAGGAGAATCTTTACAGGATTTTCAGGTATTTAAAAGAAAAGAAATGGCTGCAATTTATAAAAAGATGCTTGGAACACCTGATTTTTATTTGGCATTAATTATTATAGGTTTAAGTTATTCGCTTCTTGTAATTTACGGGATGATTAGCCCCTTTATCATCGAAAAAGTATATGCCTTTTCACCAGTGGTTACAGGTTACAGTTCATTAGCTTCGGGAATTGCTTTGATGAGTGGTGGAATTATATCTAAATTATTTATTAAAAAAGACTTTTTTTCGAAAATAAATGCTGCTATTATTTTACAGTTGATTGTCGTTTTTGCAATGTTTGTAGTCACTATGAAGTATGACGGATTAGCATTTTTACTGATTTTTACGTTGTTGCTGCATCTTTTATCGGGGTTCATTTTCAACAATTTTTATGCGTTCAGTTTGCAGCGATTCACTACAAATGCAGGTATTGCTAGCGGTTTGACTGGCGGTGGCGTGTATGTTGTGAGTTCAGTTGTGGGCTATGGATTAATTCATTTATTTGAAATTAAAGATATTCAGATATTTGCTTTGGTTAATTTTATTATTGTAGCGACATTATTCGTTACTATTTTACTGTTCAGACAGGCATCAATGTATAAAAAATTGGATGCAAGCGCGCATAAAACTTAGTTGCTATACAAAACAGAAGCTTCGGTAGTTTCTGTTTTGTATTTTACTAAATTTGTCAAGACTTAAAGACTCCTAACCAATAACCACCATGGAAAAAATCAGTCATTACAAAAGTATAGTAGAGTTGCACGAAAAAAGTGGTTTCGACCCTCCGAAAAATCCACTTTTAAGTTTGATGACCTGCAAAGAACTAATGACTTATTCTGTAGGACAAGACCGTTTTACGGGAGATTTTTATATGATTGCCTTAAAGAAAATCAAATTTGGTCATATTTTGTATGGCAAGACTAAGTATGACCATAGTAATGGCTCGGCGGTTTTTATGAAGCCAAGGCAAATTATTGAAGTTCGAAATGTACAATTTGCCGAAAAAGGTTTTGTAATGTTTTTCCACGAAGATTATTTGTCAGGACATTTGCTGAATGAGCAAATCAAAAAGTATGGTTATTTTGAATATGAAATCAATGAAGCACTCCATATTTCCCCATCAGAAGAAGTGATTATGTGGGAGCTTTATGAGAAGATCAGAAAAGAATACGATGAAAATTTTGATGAATTCAGTCGTGAAATTATCCTGTCGCATATCGATTCTATTTTAAAATATTCTGACCGTTTTTACAAAAGACAGTTCGTCGACCGAAGTACAAATATTTCGGGCACAATGGTTAAAAAATTCCTGACAGTTTTGAATGATTATTTCAAAGAGGAAAAACACCTTAATGAAGGTTTACCTAGTGTTAATTTTATGGCTAATAAATTAGCGGTTTCCCCGCGTTACCTTAGCGATATTCTGAAACAAGAAACAGGAAAAACCGCCTTAGAGCACCTTCATATTTATCTGATTGGCGAAGCTAAAAATTTATTGTTGAGTTCAGAGAGCAATGTTGCAGGGATTGCCTATGATCTTGGTTTTGAAAGTCCATCTTATTTCACAAGACTATTTAAAAAAGTGGTTGGCGTAACGCCTGTTCAGTATAAAAAGGAAACTATTATGTAATGTAATCTTAAATGTGTTTAGTTCTGATCAGGAAACTGTTTTCTGAAATGCAGAGGGGAAACTCCTGCTCTGGTCTTAAAAACTTTCGTAAAATGAGAAGGATGCTCAAATCCCAGTTCGTAAGCAATTTCGCTTATTGATTTTGTGGTTCCCAAAAGAATGCTTTTTGCTTTGTCAACTAATTTTAGATGAATATGTTCTATCGTGGTTTTGCCAGTGAATTTAGTAAGTAAATCGGATAGGTAGTTGGAAGAAAGGTTCAGTTTGTCGGCAAAATATTTTACTTCGGGAATTCCTTTTTCAATCAATTGTTCATCAGTAAAGTATTCATTAAGAACACTTTCAAAACGTTGGATAACATCGTTTCCCGTTTTATTTCGGGTAAAAAACTGCCGGTCATAAAATCGCTCTGAGTAATTCAACAGCGTTTCAATCAGATTTAAAATCAAGCATTGCGTGTGACGGTCGACATTCTGGGAGTATTCTTTTTTAATTCTGAAAATAACTTCAGCAAACGAATTTTTTTCATCTTCCGAAATATGAAGTGCCTCGTTGCTTTCGTATTGGAAAAAGCTGTATTTCTGAATTTTCTTTGCTAAAGTTGAACCATATATAAAATCAGGGTGAAATGCCAGAAACCAGCCTTCCTCAATCTCTGTATCTGCACTGGGGCTCATTACTTGATTGGGAGCAGTAAACATCAAAGTTCCTTCCTGAAAATCATAACTTGAGCGTCCATATTTTAAGCTTCCCTTAAATTTTTTGTAAACAACGGTGTATAAATCAAGGGTGTAGAGATAGTCTCCAAAATTTTCATCGGAACGGCTTACGTTTTTCAGATCAATTACCGTGATCAAAGGATGTTTAGGACTTCCACTATTATAAAAGCGATGAAGGTCTGCAACGGATTTGATGGAAATAAAAGGTTCTGACATTTATTTGATTTAATTAAACTTATTGTAGTATGCTGATTATTTTTACATCGATCTCAGAAAATCTTCCTCAGAATTTTTGTTTTTCAAATCAATATAGAACTGCGCATCTTCGCCAATCACATATCTTAATTTGGAAATTCTATCCGTTGCAGCACCGAAAATAGTTTCTGCAACTTCTTCTGCACTCGCTTTTGGAAGATGTTCTGTACGTTTGGTGAATTTTGGGATAAATGCTGCCAATTCCACATTGTATTCTTCAATCGTGTTCTGAATCATTTCGATTCCGCTTCTGAAATTGGTGGCGATACTTCCTGGTTCTACGATTTTTACGTCAATTCCAAATGAAGAAACTTCAAAATGTAAAGCTTCGGAAACCCTTCTACGGCAAATTTCGAGCTGTTGTATAAACTGGCAAAAGGCCCAGCTGTAATTCCTCCAAACGAAGAAATATTAATGATTGTTCCTTTTTTCTGAGCTCTCATTATCTGTAATACGGCTTTGGTAGCATTCATTAAACCAAAAACATTTACTTCAAATTGCTTCTGAATTTGTTCAGGGCTTGAAGATTCAAAAACGCCCATCAATCCGTAGCCTGCGCTGTTTGACAAAACATCAATCGAACCGAATGTTTCTGTTCCTTTTGTTATGGCTTCCTGAATTTGCTGTGGATCTGTCACGTCAAGTTTTACCAAAAGGACATTTTCAAGGAGATTCAGCTCGTTTTCGTTTTCCGGTGAACGCATTGCTGCGATAACGTTCCATCCGTTTTGCTGAAATAATTTTGCACTTGCTTTTCCCAATCCCGATGATGCACCGGTGATGAATACTGTATTTTTCATAATGAATTTGTTTAAAATTTCAGGCAAAGTTCCGATAAGTGGAAACCAATGACTTGTCGATTTTACGGAATGTACTATACATTTCTACGATTTTGACCAAAAGGTAATTCTGTGCTATTCTTCCGCTGAAATGGGCTACACTTTTGACTTTGGGCAGAGCTAATTTTGTATCAACAAAACGAAACAATTTAATAACATTTAAAAATTAAAAAAATGGAAACTTCAACTCAAAAATTAGTAAACAAAGTTTTAGCCGCTCACGGAATCAATAGTGCTGCAGAATTTCAGACTGTAAAAATTGCTACCCAAATTGGTGGGGCAGTGTGGGGAATGAAAGGGCAGGAAAACGCCTTAAGTGATGTACAGTTTGTCGGTTCTCTCAAAGAGCAGAAAAGTATTTGGGAAAATATTTTTAAAGAAAATTATACTTCATCTTTTGAACCCGGAAAAGTTCAGTTATTTGACGAAAACGGACAACTTATAGAATCTCTGGAAAATCCGAGAGAATCTTTTAAAGATCATACTGTAGAAACTCCTTGGACAAGAGCTCAGCTAATCTATTTCTCCAGCTATGCAACGTGGAATTACGCAACAGCACCTTTTAATTTTCTGGTTCCCGGCGTAGAAATTAATCAGCTTGAATCTTGGAAAGAAAACGGTGAAATTTTAGACAGATTGGAAGTAATTTATCCTGATGGTTTCGCCACGCATAGTAAAAGACAGATATTTTATTTTAATGAAGACGGACTTTTGAAACGTCACGACTATTGGCCTGAAGTTTTGGGTGGTTCTTCTGCAACACAAATTATTGAAGACTACAAGGAATTTGAAGGTATAAAAACAGGGACAAAAAGAAATATCTATGTCCTGAATGATGAAGATAACACTTACAACAAAGATTTCGTCTTGGTATCTATCGATATCAAAGATGTGAAATTCGAAAAATAATTAATTATAAATAACATTTAAAAATCATAAAAAAAATGAAAACAATTTCAGTACCCGAAAAAGAACAGCTAAGTTTTGGTGCACAGAGCATTTTAGAATCTGTTGAGAAAAAAATGGGAAAAATTCCCAATTTGTATGCAACCATCGGTTATTCTTCGTCCGCATTAAAGTCAATGTTGGAAACGGAAGCTGCACTTTCGCACGACTCATCCTTTACAGCAAAAGAAAGAGAAGCCATCAATCTTATTGTTTCTCAGGTTAACCAATGTGACTACTGTTTGGCGGCGCATACGACTTTGGCTAAAATGAGAGGTTTTACAGAAGACGAAACGATTGAAATCAGAAAGGGAAATTCTGACGATCCTAAATTGAATGCGATAATCAAATTGGCTCAGTCTATTGCAGGCCACAAAGGAAATGCAGGAAATGGAGCTTTAGAAAATTTCTTCAATACTGGATACGACGAAAAAGCTTTGATTGAATTGACCGCTTTGATAGCTTTGAGAAGTTTTACAAACTATGTATTTGCCAATACACAGATTCCGATTGATTTTCCTTTGGCACAGGCTATTTAAGAAGTGTTTTAATATAAGTGTTTAGTTTTAAGGGGAAGCCTTTTGGATATATCTTCAGAAGGCTTTCTATTTTTTTATATGGAAAAAATAAGTATTCGTAATTCTGTGCTATTGATCCGCTGAAATGGGCTACTCAATAGTTTTGGACGTTGTTAACTTTGCTTTAGTAAATAACAGAAAATACTCAAACAATTAAAAATAATTTTATGAAAACATTAGAAAACTTTGCATTAAATGCATCAACACAATACATTACTGTCAATGGGATTACATATGCCTACCGCAGATTTGGAAATAAAAGAGATATACCCGTTATTGGATTTCAGCATTTTACCGGAACTCTCGATAATTGGGATCCTGCTATCGTGAACGGTCTGGCTCAGGAGCGTGAAGTCATTATTTTCGATAACAAAGGTGTTGGAAACAGCACAGGAGAAACGCCGGATAATGTACTTGATATGACGAAAGATGCGGTAGAATTTATAAAAGCATTAGGTATTGAAAAATTCGATGTACTGGGATTTTCTCTTGGAGGTTTTATAGCGCAGTATCTTGGAACATTATATAAAGGAATGGTCAGAAAAATCATTATGGTCGGAACGGCCCCGCAAGGAGCAAAAGTGCTGGAAGGCTTTTATGATTTGATTGCTAAAGGCTCTGATTTGGATCCTGCCGAACTGTTTATATATATATTCTTTACCCAATCAGAAAATAGTCGAAATAAAGGGAAAGAGACATTAAATCGTCTTTTTGAAAGAACTGAAGACAGGGATCAGCAAACGATTGAAAAATCTGTTAATGCGCAGGCAAAGGCAATTACAGATTGGGGGACACTTTCTGATATTAATATATCTGAAATCAAACAGCCGGTTCTTATTATCCAGGGAAGTAATGATGAAATGATGGATTCTGACACTTCTTATGAGTTATTCAAGGCTATTCCTAATGCTGTTTTAAGTTATTATCCTGACGCTGCACACGGATCATTTTTTCAATATCCAGAAATGTTTGTAAAACAGGCGAATGACTTTCTAAACGATTTTAATTAAGAATTAAATCCGTCTTTTTGTATCATTAATCCGCTGAAATGGGTTATTTGATTATCAAGCTTGACGGTAACTTTGTACTATTAAATAACACTAAAAAAATTAAAACAATGAGTAAAATAGTTTTTATCACAGGAGCATCAAAAGGATTCGGAAAATTATGGGCTGAAGCACTTTTGGAAAGAGGAGATAAAGTAGCGGCAACAGCAAGAAATATTGCTGCACTGCAGGATTTGAAAGATAAATACGGCGACAATATTTTGCCTTTAAAGCTTGATGTAAACAACCGTACAGAAGTTTTTGAAGTAACGGAACAGGTAGAAAAACATTTCGGAAGAATTGATGTTCTGATTAACAATGCAGGTTTTGGTTTATTCGGAACGACGGAAGAAACGACGGAACAACAGGCAAGAGAACAGATGGAAACCAACTTTTTCGGTTCACTTTGGGTAGCACAGGCTGTTTTGCCGGTGATGAGAAAACAAAAAAGCGGACATATCATTCAGATTTCAAGCTTTTTGGGATTAACGACTTTACCACTTTTAGGATTGTATAACGCTTCAAAATTTGCAGTAGAAGGATTGATTGAAACGATTGGTTCGGAAACAGCACATTTGGGAATTAAAACTACTTTAATTGAACCTAACGGATTTGCAACAGATTGGGCGGGAGCTTCGGCGGTTCAGACTTCTTCGGAGATTGCAGATTACAATCCTGTACGTGAAGCATTTGCAGAAACAGGCGATAATCCTGACACTTGGGGGAAACCGGAAGCGACTGTAGAACCTGTTTTAAATCTTATCGATAATCAAAATCCTCCACAAAGATTATTGTTTGGTAAAATTGCTTATCACGTTGTCAACGAGGTTTACACCAAGAGATTGGAAGATATCCAAAACTGGAAAGAAGTAAGTGTTGCTGCTCACGGGCATTAAAAAAACAGTAAATTAGTAGTTCAAATTCAACAGTGATGACACATTATAAAACCCTTACCGAACTGCATTTGGGGAATCATTGGGATGCTCCAGAACATCCGCTTTTCAGTATGATTGGATGCCAATCCGCCTGTACTTTGGGAAACCGGGAGTTTACAACAGATTGTTATGTGATAGCTTTCAAAAAAATAAAATCGGGAGTTTTTATGTACGGTCGTACGCAATACGACCACGATAATGGTTGTTTGTTCTTTGCAAAACCAAGGCAGATCATAGAATTGAAGGACCTCCAATTCGAAGAAAAAGGTTATATGCTGATGATCCACGAAGATTATCTAAATGGTCACGAGCTTTTCAAGGAAATTGAAAAGTATAGTTTCTTCGATTATGAAGTAACGGAAGCACTGCATCTTTCGCCAAAAGAAGAACAGATTATACTGGAACTTCACTCGAAAATTCAGGGAGAGTATTTTAATAACCCCGACGAATACAGCCGTGAGATTATCTTGAGCCATATTTCATCGATTTTAAAATATGCACAGCGATATTACAAAAGACAGTTTATCGACAGAGCGCAGGTAACAGGAAAGACAGCTTCCAAGTTTAACGATGCGTTGAAAAAATATCTGGATGAAGGCTTATTAGAAAAAAAAGGGCTTCCGAATGTTGCTTTTTTAGCCGATCAACTTTTTGTTTCCCCAAGATACCTAAGTGACTTATTAAAACAGGAAACCGGAAAAACCGCAATGGAACTGATTCATATTTTTATGATTTCCGAAGCTAAAAACCTGTTGAGATTAGGGGAAAAAGGAGTGGCTGAAATCGCTTATGAATTAGGCTTTGAAAATGCCTCTTACTTCACAAGGTTATTCAAGAAACAGACCGGAATGAAACCTTTAGAGTTTCGAAAATCACAGATGAATTAAAATTAAGACTGAAATTACAATTGGTTAAAAGTCATAGTAAGAATCAACTTGCTATGACTTTTTTTCTGTGTTCTAGTCCCCAGTCTTTCATCGCCATAATTACTTTTTCCAGAGACAATCCGTGTTCAGTGATTTCGTATTCTACCGTTGGCGGAAAAGTATCGTAAACGGTTCTGGTAATCAGAAAATTGATTTCCAGTTCTTTTAATTCCTTAGATAAAACCCGGTCGGTGATTCCGGAGATTTCCCTTGAAATTTCTTTAAATCTTTTACTGCCAAAAGACAGGGAAACGATAATCGGAAGTTTCCATTTTCCTTTCAGGATTTCCAGCGCATCCAGTATAGGGAGCATAATTTCCTGACAGTCTTTTTTCTCAATATTTCCTGAGACTTTAGCCATACTATTTTATTTAATATCCTAAGTTATAGTGCTATCAAAAAGGATAGTAATATATTTTGGATAGTTACTTGCTTTAATTTTGTATCAACAAATTTATAAAAAAATGAATACACTTAACAGCATTAAAAATTCAGGATTTTTTACGTTTCCAATTGGGGCATTACAGGTTTTTGTTTTTACAGACGGAGAATCAGTAATGGAAAATATCCAGCCGATGTTTGCTCCGAATATTAATCCATCAGCCATTAAAGATTTTCTGAGCCAACATTTTCTTTCTCCCGGAAAACTGACTTTAGCCGGTAATGTTTTGGTGATAAAGACAGAAGATAAAACTATTTTAATTGACGCTGGATGTGGGCAAAAATTGGGTCCAAACAGCGGAAAATTGTTAGGAAATCTGATTTCTGCCGGAATCGAACCTGAAAACATTACAGACATTGTACTTACTCACACCCATCCCGATCACATTGGCGGAATTGTAAACGCAGAGGATTCTTTGTTATTTCCAAATGCAAAAATTTTTCTTTCAAAAAAAGAATATGCTTTCTGGACAGCCGAAAAACCTGATTTTTCAAGGGGAACACAAGATGCTGTTGCAGATTTTGAAATACAGTTTGCGAAACATCATCTTTCATTAATTGATTCTACTATTCAGTTTTACGAAGATGATGCCGAATTGTTTGAATTTTTGAAATTGGAAAATGCTCCCGGACACACACCCGGACACACGATTATTACAATTGCATCTGAGGGAGAAGAATTAGTACATATAGCTGATACTTTTCAGCATATTATTTTGGTAGAACATCCGGAATGGGGAAATCAAATTGATTCTGATTTCGAATTAGGTGTTAAAACCCGCAAAGATCTTCTTGAAAAATTAGCATCGACAAAGCAACTTCTCTTTGGAGACCATTTGCCATATCCCGGGTTAGGCTTTATCGAAAAAAATGGAAAAGGATATCGCTACATTCCGAAAGCTTTTTATACAGTTTAAAGTGAAATCCTCCTAGGCGGAGGATTTTTCATTTATGTAAATCTGTGCTATTTATTCCTCGAAATGTACTATTTATTCAGGTATAGTTGAAGGTAACTTTGTACTATCAAAATTATTGAAATCAAATAAAGATGAAAATTACATTAAGCCTTTTATCGCTGCTACTTATATGCGGATTTGCCAATGCACAATTGCAGGAGGTAGCAACTTCGAATTTAGTTTGGAACGGAGTTACAACAAGTTCAGACGGAAGAATATTTGTCAACTTCCCAAAAATCGAAGGTGAAAAAGGAATGAGTGTGGGCGAAGTTTTAAAAGACGGAAAAATCATTCCCTATCCAAATGAAGATTGGAACAATTGGCAACCTGGTGAAGATACTAATGAAAAATTTGTACGGACTAATTCCATACGCATCATAAACGGTTTGCTTTGGATTGTGGATACCGGAACACCTTCGATGGGACAAAATCCTTTATCAGGAAATGCGTTGAAATTGGTTTCGATTGATATTAAGAACAATACAGTTCATCAGGTTATTCCCCTTTCTGGAATTTCAAAACCATCGACTTTTATTGATGATTTAAGGATTTTCGGAGACACGATTTATCTGACTGATGCGGGTGAACCGGCTTTAATAATTTTGGACAAAACAACAGGCAAAGGCAGAAGAGTTTTAGAAAATCATCCTTCAACCACCGATAATTTACCGATCAAAGCGGAAGGGAAAATTATGAAAGATAAAAAGGGAAATGAAGTGAGAATCCACGCAGATCAACTGGAGATTTCTCCCGATGGAAAATGGCTGTATTTCCAGCCTGCAAGCGGACCGCTTTGGAGAGTGGAAACACAATATTTGAATGATGAAAATCTATCCGAAGAAGATTTGGCTTCCAAAGTGGAATTATTCTATAAAACTCCATCAACAGGGGGAACAGCTATTAATGCAGACGGAAATATTTATGTAAGCGATGTGAATAAAAGTGAAATCATCAAAATATCACAGGAAGGAAAAGAAAGTGTGGTCATTAAGGACAAAAGATTGCTTTGGGCAGACGCTTTATGGATTGATGACAATGGATACCTGTGGATACCGACAGGTCAGCTCAATCGCTTGGCAGCATTTCAGAGGGGAATAAGTAAAGTGGAATTTCCTGTCGTGATTTATAAAATGAAAATCAATGCAAAACCAGTAAATAACTAAATAAAAGAATTAAACATCATATATAACATTAAAAAAAAATATGAAAGCAATCATATTAAAAGAAGCTGGAAACGTAGAGAATTTGGAATACGTAGAATTGGCAAAACCGACATTCAGCGAGGGCGAAGTTTTGATAAAAGTAAAAGCTATCAGTATTAATCCTGTTGATACTAAAAGCCGTTCTGGAAAAGGTGTTTACGGAAGAATAAAAACCGAAAATCCATTGATTTTAGGTTGGGATATTTCAGGAATTGTGGAAGAAACCAAAAGTTCAGATTTTAAAGTGGGTGACGAGGTTTTCGGAATGATGAATTTTCCGGGTCACGGAAAGGCGTATGCGGAATATGTTGCCGCTCCGGCCAATCAACTGGCATTAAAACCAAAAAATATCTCTTTTGAAGATGCCGCAGCTTCTACTTTGGTGGCACTTACGGCGTATCAGGCTTTGGTTCACAATGCAAATATTCAGAAAGGACAAAATATTTTGGTTCACGCCGCTTCGGGTGGAGTGGGACACATAGCGGTGCAGATTGCCAAACATTTAGGTGCAACTGTAACGGGAACTTCTTCTGCAAAAAATAAAGATTTTGTATTGGGACTGGGTGCAGATTTACATATCGATTATCACGGTTTCGACTGGAAATCGGCGGGCAGAACTTTTGATTTTGTGTTGGATACGATTGGCGGAGATAATATCGACCATTCTCTTGAAGTGACCAAAGAAGGCGGTTCCATCATCAGTATTCCGACAGGATTGAATGAAGAGGTCACTTCAAAGGCAAACTCTAAAGGTGTGAAAGGTTATTTTATTCTTGTACAATCCAGCGGTGAGGATATGAAACAGGTTGCTTCTTTATTGGAAAGTGGTGCTGTAAAACCTCACGTTTCAAAAACATTTTCATTCGGACAAATGAGGGAAGCACACCTGGAACAGGAAACTGGCAGAACGGTGGGTAAAATAGTGATAACGCTTTAAATCAAAATTTAAAATTATGAAATTGACATATTTAACGGCTATTGCAATGTCGGTCACATTGTTTACCGCCTGCAACAATAATTCATCAACGAAAGTCGATGCTCAAGAGAACTCAATAGAGCCGGTTTCTGAACAAGAAATAATTTTAGAAGAAGTTTTTGCTGATAGTACTTATCAGTTAACAGGTGTTGCTGTAGCAAAAGACAACCGTGTTTTTGTGAATTATCCTTATTGGCTGGATTCGTATTCCTATTCCGTGGTTGAAGTGAAAAATGGAAAACCGATTCCCTATCCCGATGCAGAATGGAACAGTTTTACAAAAGGTGAAGATGGCCAAAATAAATTTGTATGTGTTCAAGCAGTGGTGACCGATGATAAAGGATTTCTTTGGGTAGTAGATGCGGCGGGAATCGGGCTTGGAAAAGTGTATCAGCACAGCAGTAAAGTGGTGAAAATCAATTTAGCCACTAATAAAATCGAGAAAATCTACAGATTTCCCGATAATGTGGTGAGTGAGGATGTTTACATCAACGATATCCGGGTGGATAATGAAAATGGTTTTGCTTACTTAAGCAATTCAAATACAGGTGGAATCATTGTTTTGAATATTAACACAGGAGAATCAAGATTGGTTTTAGCCAATTCCCCTTCTGTAAAATCTGATCCGAATTATCATTTTTCTCCATTGGGAACAGAGCTTAAAAAAGGTGACGGTTCTTCACTTAAAGTGAATTCAGATGGTATTGCGCTGACTCCCGATAATCAATATGTATACTACAAACCGCTTACGGATAATCGTTTGTACAGAATTAAAACCGATTTGTTGAGAGATTTTAAGACAACTGAAGCTGTTTTGAACAAAAGTATAGAAGATCTAGGGAAATTCGTCACGACAGACGGGATGATTTTCGACAAAGAAGGCAATCTCTATTTTGGCGATTTGGAGCAGAATTCAATTGTAAAAATCACTCCGGATTTGAAAATGCAGACAATTGTTCAGGACAGTGAAAAATTGATTTGGCCGGACAGTTACAGTATTTCTGAAGATGGATATTTATACATTTCAAATTCGCAAATTCAGCTGATGCCCTGGTTTCACAATGGTGCTGCGCAATTTAAAAAGCCTTTTAGAGTATTGAAAATTAAAATTTAAAAAGATGAAAAATTTTATCCAAATTATAGCCGACAGCCAAAGAGTATTTATTAACCTCGTCAGAATAGCCATCTTCATCGTGATGGCTTGGATTGGTGGCTTAAAAGCTTTTCAATACGAAGCAGAAGGCATCGTTCCCTTTGTAGCCAACAGTCCTATAATGAGCTTTTTCTATAATCATCCTGAAGAATACAAAGCGCATAAAAATAAAGAAGGCGAGGTAGTGCCCCAAAATATCAAATGGCATACAGAAAACGGAACATACATATTCTCGTACGGATTGGGAACTGTTATAGTTACTATCGGTTTATTGACTTTGTTAGGCATTTGGTTTCCAAAAATTGGTTTGGCGGGCGGTTTGTTAACATTTGGAATGTCTTTAGTCACCCTTTCTTTTCTCATTACAACGCCTGAAGCGTATGTACCTGATTTGGGAGGTACAGAACACGGATTTCCTTATTTGTCGGGTGCAGGAAGATTGGTCATCAAAGATATTATCATGCTCGCTGGCGGATTGGTAATTGCATCGGATTCGGCGAAGCACATTCTAAAAAATAAGGGTTTATGAAATCGAAACTGAACGGCTTAATCCTTTTTATTATTGCCACCTTCTTGCTTGTTGTTAGCAGGAAGGATTTGCTGTATGGATTTATTGATGACTGGCGGATTCGTAGAAAAGACGCACAAACAACAGCACAAAGCCCAAACGAATTACGGTTTGAAAAACAAAGATTAGACTATGACAGCATTCAAAAAAGTTTCAAAAATCCGAACCTGTATTTTGAAGTCGTGAGACTGGGTAATATTGATTTTAAGAGCTATAAAAGAAATGTAAAAATAGAAGATGGAGATAACGCAGAAAATGCATCAGAGAGCAACTAAACAATACCTTACTGAAACCGGGTTTGTTTTCTATTGCCATATCAAGATAAAAATTCCATTTCACCCCGGAGCGGAAACTTTGATAGATGAATGTTTTGACTTGCTGAAAAGTATTGATGAACGCTATAATTCATACAGCGAAGGCTCTTACTTTGATAAAATAAATAAAAATGCCGGGAACTGGGTAGAGGTTGATGAAACCACTATTTGGTTGTTAAATGAGCTTGATAAAATCAAGTCAATTGCTAATGGAATATACAATGTAGCGGTAATGCCATTATTAGACTTTGGGGATTTTATCAGAATGGAAATTGTAATCTACCGCCTTTCGATCAAATAGCTTTGCTTACAGAACAACTTAAAGGTGATGTGGTGTCTATAAAGGATAATCAGGTAAAACTTACTAGAGAAAACGAATTGATTACTGGTTCTTTTATTAAGGCTTATGCGGTTGACCAAGTAGTTGCTTTTCTGAAAGCGCAAGGCATTACAGATGCAGTTATCAATGCAGGTGGGAGTACAATTTATGCAATGAATGATGAAGATCATCCGTATTGGAAAATAAATATTCCACACCCCATTTCCGAAGATAACTCGTGGTTTCAGATTAATCTAAGCAATGAATGTCTTTCCTTATCAGGAAGAAAAAGTAGTTTTATAACTATCGATGATAAGCAGTATAGCCATATTATCAATGCTTCCACAGGTTGGCCTTCTTCAAACTATCAGGCGGTAGCGCTTACCTCTTCTTCTTTCTACGGAGATGTTTTGTCTACAGTATTATTGGCTAATGAAACAGATAAAAAAGCGAATGAGAATTTAAAACAAGCATTCAAGGATGAGCTGAAATATTATGTAATTGATGAAGCGATACCTGCTGGAATTCCTGCATTTATCGAATGCTAAAAATAGTACAAGCCTATGTTACATATACCCGATAAAAAGAATATTTACAAAGATTTAGAGATTGAAACTTTTTCTCCCCCTAAAACATTACATCTCCCACTTTCAGCATTTGGTGGCGATTTGGAGGTAATAGTTCAGAAAGGTGAACGTGTTTTAAAACACCAAAAGTTAGCACAAAAAGAAGGCTTTTTCGGAGGAAATATTCACGCACCGGTTTCAGGACATATTGGAGAATTTATTGTTGCAAATGGAGAGCCGTTCCTTGAACTTTTCAATGATTTTTTGGATGAGGTGATTGATGTAAAACATAGCTTGCCAACTCAAATTTCAGATTTTATACAGCTACTTCAAGAAAATGGTATTGAAGGAAGTGGTGGTGCCCGATTTCCTACGGCGGCAAAGTATAACGTGAACGAAGGTCAAATCGACACGCTTATTATTAACGGCGCAGAATGCGAGCCCTATCTCTCAGCTGACTATGCATTAATGAAAAGCTATGCCAACGAGGTTTCGCAAACACTCCATTTTATACAGCACCTCTACAAGATAAAAACGATCATTCTCGGTATTGAGCGAATGCACAAATCATTAAAACCTTTACTGGAAAAAGCGTTCAAGCATTTTAATGTCGAGGGAAAAATAAAATTATTGCCTGATTTTTATCCACAAGGAGGCGAATTACAACTGATAAAGTCCATAACAGGAAAAGAACTGAAAAAAGGAACTATTCCATCCAAAGAAGGAATTCTGGTAAGTAATGTTGCTACTTTTATCGCAATACATAACGCTTTATTTAAAGTAATTCCCTATATATTCAAAAATACATAAGAAATATTGCTTCCGAAGAAAAGGAAAAAAAAACTTTTGTAAACCATAACATAGAACCTAAAAAAGGAAATACAACAATTCATTTTAATCGTTCGATGGAAATTCCGAAAACGACGGCTTACGTTCATTTAACGGGAGCAGTTAAATATTGGCAACAAACTGCTTATGAGATGTATATGATTGGTGAATTACTTTCAAAGCGATTTTTGCAAACTATTCGTGAAGAAGAGGGGGAAAGTTATGGTGTTCAGATAAATGGAAGTTTACAAAAATTACCATCTTCACGTTTCGATATAGTTTTGAATTTTGACTGTAAACCGGAAAAAAAAGAAAAACTGATAGAAATTGTATGGAAGGAATTAAATCAATTGAAAAATAATCCACCAGTTGGAGGTGATTTAGATGATATAAAAAAAGACATGCTAAAACAAAGAGAAGAATCTAAAATGACAAATTCGTTTTGGAATTCAGTACTTTCGGCTATTTATTTGTGGGATAATCAGTATCTAAACGAGGGTGATTATGAAAATTTAACCTATGAAGAATTGCCAAATTCAAATCAATAATAGAAGTGATGGTTACAATGCAAAGTTGTAAAATTAGGAACCTTAAGATATTAAAATAAATCACTAGGAATTATCTTTTAAGAAATAGTTTTGTTCTTAGCTTTATTAATAGCTATTACTCTTTAATTGGTAAAATCTTTTTTAAAAAGAAAAAGTCAGGAAGTAAACACTGTGGAGTAAGTGACTGTGATATTCATTAGTAAAAATAATAGATTAGGATGGTTAATCATTAATAAAATAATTCGCTTGATTTTTTTTAATTAATTTTTTAAACTTTTTGTCCAATATCAAAAGTTCGATTGTTATCAGGATATAACAATAAAAATTTATAGATCATGGAAACAAGAATTAATTTATTCGAAAAAGGTCAAAAAGCAATTTCAACACTGTTTGGAACAAATGTTTATTTAAAAAAATCATCAATTGAAAAACAACTTTTAGAGCTTGTTGATTTTAGAGTATCACAAATCAATAACTGTGCGTATTGTCTAGACATGCACTCTAAAGAACTTAGAGCTCTTGGAGAAACAGAACAAAGAATTTTTGGAATAAGCGCTTGGAGGGAATCTCCTTTTTACAGTAATAGAGAAAAAGCAGCTTTTGAATGGGCTGAAGCAGTTACTGCTTCAACCGTACCAGATACTATTTATGAGAGAGCAATTGCTGCATTTACTGAAGAAGAATTGGTTGACTTAACGTTAGCTGTTACAGCAATCAATACCTGGAACCGATTGAATACTTCTTTTTATAACCCAATTGGAAGTTATAGAGTTGGACAATTCGGTTAATCTTAAAAGAGATTAAAGATATTAAAGCTGTTAGATTTTACAAACAAAAATTTGGGTTTAGCAGCTTTTTAAAAATAATACTATTAGTTAGTTGCTTTAAAGTATACTGCTGATTAGTATTTTTCAGTAATTTTAAGAAAGTTTATATTTTTTAAAATTATTAACAACTAACTAGAACTTAAATTATGAATGAGTTTTTATTGATTTTCAGAAGAGATTTTATGAATAAGGAGGTTCAACCTTCTCCAGATGAATTACAAAAGCATTTACAACACTGGCAAGAATGGTTTGGAACGTTAAAAGAACAGGATCAACTCGCTGCTCCTCTTAAACGCTGGGATAGAGAAGGAGTTATAGTCAATACTAAAGGAACAACAAATGGTCCATATGTAGAAGTAAAAGAATCTATTGGAGGAATGCTTTTGATTAAGGCAAACGATTATGAAGAAGCAGCAAAAATTGCAGCAGGTTGCCCAATATTAGAATTTGGAGGCAATGTAGAAATTAGAATGGCAGCAAGTTAAAAAATAGGAAAGCCACTTAAAAATTAGTTATGAGAAATCGATCAGCTTTTGGAACCATATTTATTGTTGATATTAGTGGGTTTTCCAGTTTTGTAAAGAATATTTCAACAGAAGAAGGAGCTATGATTATGCCCTCACTTTTTGACTCTATTTTGCGAGCAAATTATTATTCCTTGCACGTAGCTGAAATTGAAGGCGATGCCATTTTATTTTATAAAATGGGTGATGCATTTTCTATTGAAACGATTTTCGAACAATTTAACAAAATGGTACTTTCTTTTCATTCAGAAATTGATTTATTAAAGAAAGAATTTCCAGAAATAAGTGCTTTGACTATAAAAGTGGTTGTTCATTATGGTGAAATGTCTGGTTTTAAAGTAGGAGGCTATTACAAACTATATGGGAAGCCACTTATTGAGGCTCATAGATTACTTAAAAATCATATTAACTCCAAAACGTATTTGTTGATTACCAAAAGTTATTATGATCAAAATCAGGAAACCATCATTAATAAAGGTACCTATAGAAGCGAAGTTTATGATATTGGAAATATTTATTATACCTATTTTGCTTTTTCGTCAATTGTATATCCCAATATGTGGTTGGCTTAAAAACAAATAATTTATATCAATTTTACGTTTAAAAAATTAATGTAATATTAAATTTTAAGTATGGAAGACAAAGAACTTATTCCTAATTTATTTAGAATTGAATACCGAAAAATAGTTTCGGTATTAATTAATTTGTTTGGTATAAAGCATATTGAAATTGCAGAAGATATTGTAAGTGACACATTTTTGGCTGCAACTGAGGTTTGGAGTATGAAAGGAATACCTGAAAATCCAACTGCCTGGTTGTACACAGTGGCTAAAAACAAAACGAAGAATTACTTTAAAAGAACTTCTCTCTATGAACAAAAGATATCCCCTGAGATTAAATACAATTCTACTGTCCAGACTAATGAAGTAAAACTAGATCTTTCAGAAAAAAATATTGCGGATAGTCAATTGGCGATGATTTTTACCATATGTGATCCTTGTAATCCTAGTGAGGCCCAAATTGCACTAGCGTTGAACTTGCTCTGTGGTTTTGGTACTCATGAGATTGCTGATGCTTTTATGACTAATAAAGAGGTTATTTACAAAAGGATAAACAGGGCAAAACAAAAACTGAAGGATAAGAATATTCAAATCAATGGTCCTACAATAGAACAAATGAAACTACGACAAGAAAATGTTCTAAAAACGATTTATTTGCTTTTTTCAGAAGGCTATTACTCCTCAATAGAAAATACAGTTTTACGCAAAGATTTTTGTACAGAGGCAATGAGGTTAACTTATTTGTTATTAGAAAACGCTACAACTAATCTTCCAAATGTAAATGCCTTGATGGCATTAATGTGTTTTCATACCTCTCGATTCGATACTCGAACGAATGAAAATGGGGATATAGTTCTTTATCAAGATCAGGATGAAGAACTATGGAATCAAGAACTAGTAAGTAGGGGAGCTTATTACTTAGGGAAAGCTTCTGTGGGAGATACCCTTTCTAAATATCATCTTGAAGCTGGAATTGCCTATTGGCATACCCAAAAAAAGAATACCCAGGATAAATGGAAAAACATACTCGAATTATACAATAATTTGTTAGTCATAGATTATTCTCCAATTGTAGCGTTGAATAGGGCTTTTGTAATTTCTAAAATAGAGGGTAATAAAGCTGGAATAATAGAAACAGAAATGTTACAGTTGTTAGATAATCACTTTTATTTTTCACTGTTAGGCAACCTACATTTGGATATTGATAATCAAAAAGCATTGCAATATTTCGAACAAGCTTATGCATTGGCTCATACAGATGCTGATAAAAAAATAATAAAAAAATATATTACCAATATTTAAAAATTAAATGAATGATATTCTATTGGGATGAGAAATTTTACCCATTGAGTCGTTAAACACTAGTAACCAACGATCAAAATATTGATTTTCAATAGTTAATTTGAAGTACGGAATTATTAAAGACCCTTTGTATGCAAACTAGTGGAGTAGGATAGCTTGCCAAAAGCGATACATGATTTCTAAATGCTCAGGCCAATTATCTTTGATAAATTGATTAAAAATATGTTTTAGTAAAGTATTTTTTTTAACGGAATCATAAAAAGTATCAACCATCAATTTTATGTCGGATAGTTTTGTCTTATTTAATTTAAAAATATTTTATTTTTTCAAAAGGTTTTAACTTATTGAACAAAATGAGTTATCGTTTTGAACTTTTGAACAAAATTATTTTGAACTTTTAAACAAAATAGTTCCCTTTTATAAAACTTAATTTTACTTTATTAATTTATATAAAATCATAAAAAATGAAAAATAAAAGAGTTTTAGTTACAGGAGGTTCAGGTTTTGTTGGTATTCATACTATTCTACAATTATTAAAGCAAGATTATAGCGTTGCAACTACAATTCGGTCCTTAAGCAAACGAGAAGAAATTAGTAATGCCTTGATTGAAAACGGAATAACCAATTTAGAAAAATTACATTTTTATGAAGCCAATCTTATTGCTGATGAAGGTTGGGATACAGCAGTAAAGGACTGTGATTATGTTTTGCATGTGGCTTCTCCGTTCCCAGCTCAAGATCCAAAAAATGAAGATGATTTAATTATTCCCGCTCGTGATGGTGCATTAAGGGTTTTGAAAGCTTCAAAAAAGGCAGGCGTAAAACGAGTAGTATTGACTTCTTCATTTGCCGCAGTAGGATATAGTATCAATATTCCTAACCACATTTTTACTGAGGAAGATTGGACAGATATTACTGATTCTCTTCCTGCGTACATAAAATCTAAAACTATTGCCGAAAAAGCAGCTTGGGACTTTGTTAATAAAGAAGGCCTCGGATTAGAATTAGTAGTTATTAATCCAGTTGGTATTTTTGGCCCAGCAATAGGAAATATAACATCGGCTTCTTTAGATATTGCTGTTATAGGTATACTGAATGGAACAACTAATCAAGGAGGAAATTTCACAATGGGCGTCGTTGATGTACGTGACGTAGCAGATTTGCATATCAGAGCTATGGAAAATCCTAATTCAATGGGGCAACGATTCTTGGCAAATGCTGATGGGGTTATGAGCTTTGCAGATGTAGCCCAATTGTTTAAAAGCAAACGTCCAGAATTAGCGATTAACGTTGCAGAAATTGCTCCAACGGCTAAGGAGTTTTACAAAGAGATGAGTAACCAAAAAGCAAGAACATTTTTAGGTTGGAATCCTAGAAGTAAAGAAGAAGCATTATTAGCAAGTGTAGATTCTCTAAATAAGTAATTAAATTTACCATTAATAAATTAAAATACTTTGAAAGTAAATAACATTCATTCTTGTCATTTAGGCCCTGATATTTCTCCAGAACAATTTATTCCGGAGCATTTTTTTTTGTTTTTAATAAAAGGAGAAATGATTGCTTTTGACGGAAACAAAAATTATCAACTGAAAGCTGGTGATTATTGTATTGCACGAAAAAACCATTTGGTTCGCTATACTAAATTCAAGAATGAAGGTTTATTTGAGAAAATTATCATTGTTTTTGACGAACCTTTTTTAAGGAAATTTATAGATAGAAATACACCAGTTATGCAGTCTTGGGCTGTAGATAATTCTTTTTTATTTATAGAGGAAGATAAGTTGATTAATAATTTTATTCTTTCATTGGGTCCTTATTATAATACAAATGAACAAATCGATGATCAATTCTCTTATGTAAAGAGAGAAGAGTTATTATTAATTTTGCTGAGAAACAATCCTAAATTAACTGCCGTTTTTTTCAATTTTGCAGTACCTCAAAAAATAGATTTAGAAGAGTTTATGAATCGTAATTTTAGATTCAATATAAGTATGGAACGTTTTGCTTTTTTAACGGGGAGGAGCTTATCCACGTTTAAAAGAGATTTTCAAAAAGTATTTTCATTTAATCCAGGTCAATGGTTAACTAAAAAACGGTTGGATGAAGCTTATTTTCTTTTAAAAAATGAAAAACAAAAACCTACTGAAGTTTATTTGAATGTAGGTTTTGAAGATCTATCTCATTTTTCCTTTGCTTTCAAAAAGCAATTTGGTATAGCACCAAGTGAGTTAAATTTGGAATAAATTGTAGTATCGTTCAGTGTATTATTAATAACATTATATCAGGATTTATTATAAATTTTTAAATTGACTATTTCTGAATTGTTCCGGAGTTTGAAATGTTATTTTTTTAAAAAGTCTAATAAAATAAGAATCATCGTTAAAATTCAAATTGGCAGCAATGGAAGAAATAGACAAATCAGAATGTATAATAAGCCTTTTAGCTTCTAAAATAATACGGTCAGTAAGAATCTCAGTAGGTTTCTTATTCACTGTTTTTTTACACAAGTAACTCAATTGTCTATCTGTTATATTCATCTTCTTAGAGTAACAGGTGATGGGTCTGTGCATCCTAAAGTATTTATCTACTAAAGCTTCAAAACGATTTAATTGCGATAAATCGTAATTATAAATATGTTCCTTTTCAAAATTTTCCACATAGACTCTTGATAATTCTATAAACATGGCATTCAAATAGATACGAATCATTTCTTGATAACCCGAAGATCGTTGCTTGTATTCCTTAAAAACAAGAAGATATTTTGATACTATATCCTCTTGAACTTCTTTATTTAAATTCATAAAAGGCAAACTAAAAGTAGAATTAAAAAAGGGGAAACGAGTTAGTTTCTCCGTACTAAAATCCAATAAGAAAAACCCTTTTGTAAAAAACAGGATATATCCATCAATATCTTTGGATAAATTCCAATGATGGATTTGACCGGGAGAAATTATAAACATGGCACCTGGGAAAACATCATATTCTAAAAAGTCAATTGTGTGTGTTCCGCTTCCTTTTGTTATTAATAATATCAGATAAAAATTATGTCCATGAGGTTTTTCAATAAATACATTCTCATGAACGTGTTCACAAAATTTTCTGATATAAAAATTACTTTCAAATTTTAAACTTTCATTATAATCATCAAAATTTGAAATATCATATACAGGTAATTTACTTTTAGACTCCGTACACATAAGATTACTATTTTAAATAGGTAAATCAAAAAACAATAGAATTGATAATTCGTAATAGGCATAAATAAGAATCAAACAAAATACTTAGTTAGTTTTTACGAATACTATCAATACAGCATAAAAAAGAACTAAAATTGGTTTAAATACTTATTTTCAAATATAACACTATTATCAGTGAAAAAGAATTTTTTTTGAATTATAATCTGATATTTATTGTTTTGGAAAAATATTTTTTATCAAAAAAGGCAAAATGATGAATAAAGTTTAATAAGTACTATACTTTGTTGTTTTTGTGCTACGTATAAAATACTTAGCTAGTCTACATTTGTAAAATAAATCTAAAACATTAAAATTATGCCAAAAGTAGAAAAAGCAATGCACAAAGACGGAGACTTTTTTGTGGATTATGAAGACAAAGTATTTGAAGATGTAAAAGCTAAATCGGGAGAAAAAGCTTTAGTAACTTTTCATACTGTAGCCTTTGAAGGTTCAATCGGATTAGTAAACATTTTAACTGCAACAAGGTTACAAAGAAAAGGTTTCGAAACTTCCATTTTGTTATATGGACCCGGAGTGACTTTAGGAATCCAAAGAGGATTTCCAACACTTGGAAGCGAAGCTTTTCCTGGACATTTAAATTATGGCGCTCGTTTAAGCAAATTTATGGAAGAAGGTGGTAAAGTTTACGCCTGTCGTTTTGCGCTTCAAGCATTATACGGACATGGAGAACCATCATTACTTCCAGGTATTATTCCTATCAATCCATTAGATGTTTTGGATATCCAATTGGTTCATCGCAATGAAAATGCATTTATAGTTCACACTTGGACCCTGTAAAATAAAAAACAATTATGATGTATAAAAAATCTATTGTAAGAGCCGCAGCAGTTCAAATTGCTCCCGTATTAGAAAGCAAGTCAGGTACCTTAGCTAAGGTAGCAGATGCTATTGTAAAAGCTAGCGCTAATGATGCTGATATTATCGTTTTTCCAGAAACTTTAGTCCCTAATTATCCTTATTTCTCATTTATAAAACCAGCGGTAAATATAAAAAAAGATCATCTAAAATTATATGATGAAGCGGTGGTTGTTCCAAGTGAAGATACTGATTTTATAGGGAGTTTAGCAAAAAAAAATAACATAGTAGTGGTTTTAGGTGTTAACGAACGTGATGGTGGAACGCTGTACAATACACAACTTGTATTTGATACAACAGGAGAACTGGTTTTAAAACGTCGAAAAATAACACCTACTTATCACGAACGAATGATTTGGGGACAAGGAGATGGCAGCGGATTGAAAGCAGTACATACATCAATTGGAAAAATTGGTGCCCTAGCTTGTTGGGAACATTACAATCCACTAGCTAGGTTTGCACTGATGAATGATCATGAAGAAATTCATTGCAGTCAATTTCCAGGTTCAATGGTTGGACAAATTTTTGCAGACCAAATGGAAGTAACCATGAGACATCATGCACTAGAATCGGGATGTTTTGTAATTAATTCGACAGGATATTTATATCCGGAGCAAGTTCAAGAAATAACAGGAGATCCCTCCATGCAAAAAATATTGGAGAAAGGCTGTTTTACAGCTATTATTTCGCCGGAAGGCGTCATTATTTCAGATGTTTTGACGGATGGGGAAGGAATTGTCTATGCCGATATGGACATGAGTCTTATTACAAAAAGAAAACGAATGATGGATTCGGTAGGACATTATTCAAGACCCGAATTATTATCGCTAAAAATCGATAAAAATCCGAAAAACCTAATGCATGAATCAAAATCACTATTCAACGAAAAAGATCATGAACAGCACACTAACACTAGAGAGCAATCATACGTTACTGAATGAAATTCAAACAGAAGGTATTCGTATAGAAAACACAGCTGATTTGACCATTCGTAAAGGAGGTGCAGGACCTACAGATCATAAAGCGATTACTATTTTCAATACCACTTTAATGATTCCTGTATTTAGTTCTGCAGCAAAACAATCTTCTTTTGAAGCAACAACCCCAACCAAAATGGGAATGGCTTCACTGAAGAAAAACGGTAAAATCATCACCACAATTCGTTTTGTTGGTGAACCAAAATTTTACAAAGAACAAACCTCAGATGGTATTCCTTTTTGGAAAATCGCACGTTTACATAGCAAAGATGTATTAGCGACAACTGTACTTCAAAATTGTATTCGCTATAAAGAAAAAGAAACATCCTGTCAATTTTGCGCTATTGGAGAATCTTTAAAATATGATACTACGATAGCCTATAAAAAACCACAACATCTAGCAGAAGTAGCTAAACGAGCAGTAGAATTAGACGGTATTTCTCAATTTATAATGACAACTGGTACACCGGCAAGTTCAGATCGTGGTGCTAAAATATTATACGAAAGTGTTTCAGCAGTTTCAGCAGCGGTAACCATACCCATCCAAGTGCAATGTGAACCGCCAGATGATTTTGAATGGTTTGACAAACTTAAAAATGCCGGCGCAAGTTCTATAGGAATGCATTTAGAAGCCGTTTCTAATCGGGTTCGAAATAAAATTATGCCTGGCAAAGCCGAAGTCTCCATCGCTTTTTATTTTAAAGCTTTTGAAGCTGCAGTAAAAGTATTTGGAAAAGGAAACGTAAGTACCTATATACTTGCAGGATTAGGTGATACCAAAGAGGAAATTTTAGAAATGTCTAAAGAATTAATTGCTATTGGAGTATATCCATTTGTGGTTCCTTTTGTTCCGGTAGGAAACACACCTTTGCAAAACCATGCTTCGCCAAATAAGGATTTTATGCATGATATATTAGAGCCACTAGCTCGTGAATTAGTCAATGCAGGAATGACTTCTGACACTTTAGAATCAGGTTGCGCCAAGTGTGGGGCCTGCTCTACCCTCTCTTCATTTGAAAAAAAATATGCGCTATGATTTATTTTGAAAAAGACAAAAAATTCACCGGATTAGATTTCATAGACATCAATATCCCTAGTGATAAGGCACAACTAGTAGCCTACTTCGAAACTCGAAAAACAATTTTTTGTGAAGAACAAGGTCTTTTTCAAGTTTCAGATTATGATGAAAAAGATGTGCATGCCATACCTATAATTGCTGTAAATCATTATCTGGGAACTCCTGATAGTGTGGTAGGTGTGGTTCGAATTTATGAAGAAAATAAAAGAGAATGGTTTGGTGGTCGATTAGGAGTAATAAAAGATTACCGTTCTTTTTCAAAATTTATTTGCCCCAATTTATTTAAAGAAAAAGATGTTTCTGCTTTGTACCAAATGTCGGTTGCTGCAGGTTTAATATATAGAGCGGTTTCATTGGCTAATTATATGGGTTGCGATAAATTTTCAGCCTATGTTCAGGAGCAAAATGTAAAACTTTTTCAACGCTTGCATTGGAATATCGAAGCGGATATTGATTTGCATGGCATAAAACACTTTCTGATGAATGCTAATTTAGAGGCATATCCAGCAGTGCCGGTCTATGCGAGTTCAGATTCGATTGTATCATTTTCTAAAGTAGCTTAAAATGAAAGAATGCACAGAGGATATGCTTGCAAGTATTGCCAGTTTGAGGAATCACACCGATATCACAGATAAAAGAACGATTCAGCAAACCTATAAGGCTATTGGTAACGAAACAAAAAGTAGTGTTTTTTTTCCAGATGATAATGCAACCATTTTGCTTGGTGATGATACCGCTGCTATACCGCAAAAAGATGGAAGTCATCTGTTATTAGCAGCAGAAGGTATTGTGAATCATTTTTTAAAATCAGATCCTTGGTTTGCAGGTTATTCTGCTGTAATGGTAAACATCAGTGATATTTGTGCCATGGGAGGCTTGCCTATTGCTGTTACTGATACTATTTATTCATTTGAAGCAAAAGATAATGAAGCCATTTGGGAAGGAATGTCAGCTGCTTCAAAAGCCTATGGCGTACCCATTGTGGGCGGACATAGCTGCTACCATTCTAATATTAATGCTCTGAGTGTTTCCATTTTAGGAAAAGCAACACATAATTTATTAAGCAGTTTTGATGCTCAGCCAAATGATGCTTTGTTATTGGCTATCGATTTAAAAGGAAGTTATTATAAAGAATATCCTTTTTGGAATGCTAGCACGACAACCAGCAGTGAGAAATTACAAAAGATGGCTCAATTGCCCTATGAAATTGCAAATAACAAATGGAGTAAAGTAGCCAAAGATATTAGCATGGGAGGAATCATTGGTACATTATTAATGCTCTTAAATACGTCCAAAGTGGGTGCCGAAATTAATATCGAATCGATTACAAAACCCGAAGATACAACTTGGAAAAAATGGCTTTCCAGTTTTCCTAGCTATGGTTTTTTGTTTAGCTGTTCTCCAGAGCACGTAAAAAATATCCAATCTTTATTTACAGAAAACGGTATCAACTGTGATCATATTGGGAGTATTAATCAACAACCCGATTTATTTATAAATTATAAAGAACATCAACTTAAATTTTAAAAATCATGCCTATAACATACGTCCAAATCGAATGGCCCGATAATCAAACCGATCAGGTTTATTCCCCATCCAGTGTCATTGAAGACTATTTTAAAGTGGGAGAAACGCTTAGAATAGATACTTTTTTAGAACGATGCAACAGTAGCTTAAATGAAGCTAGTGAAAGAGTACGAAAAAAATTTGGTTATGCTTGTACCTCTGCAGAAGCTGAATCCTATAGAATAAAATTGAAATGTGAAGATTATGAGGTTTCAAAAATTGTAAAAATAATATCAATAAAATAAAAGAAGATGAATCACTATCAAGTTATAATTGTTGGAGGAGGTCAGGCAGGTCTTTCCGCAAGCTATTGTTTAAAAGAAGATAATATAAACCATTTAATTTTTGACCGAGGCCAAATTGGAGATACCTGGAAAAACCACCGTTGGGATTCTTTCTGTTTAGTTACCCCCAACTGGCAATGCAGATTACCTGGTTTTGATTATGATGGAAATGATCCTAAAGGATTTATGTTGAAAGATGAAATTGTAGACTATGTAAAACGTTATGCACAATCCTTTAACCCACCAATAAAAGAAAAGGTAGAAGTATATAATGTTTACAAAAAGGAAAACGAATCTATTTTCAATATAGAAACTTCAATAGGCAACTACACTGCCGATAAAGTGATTATAGCAACAGGAGCCTATCATATTCCGAATATGTTACCCATATCAAAGGATTTTCCAGATCATGTTGTGCAAATACACTCTGATAATTATAAAAATCCAGAACAAGTTCCAGACGGAATTACTCTGGTGGTTGGATCAGGTCAGTCGGGCGCACAAATTACTGAGGATTTACACTTGGCTGGAAAGAAAGTTATTCTTAGTGTTGGAACGGCTCCAAGAGCACCAAGAGTATATCGAGGAAAAGATGCTGTAGAATGGTTAGAAGAAATGGGGTATTATGACCAACCGATTGAATTGCATCCTGATCCGGAAGAAGCCAGACATAAAACCAATCATTATTTGACAGGAAGAGATGGTGGGCGTGATATTGATTTACGAAAATTAGCTTCCGAAGGCGTTATCTTGCGTGGTCAAATTAATCAGGTTAAAGACACTACCATCATGTTTCAAGATGATTTAGAATACAATCTTGATGAAGCAGATAAAACCTATAATAGAATTCTAGACAATATTGACAACTATATAAGCAAAAACAATATTGATGCTCCCGAAGGACGCCGATATGAAGCTATGTGGAAACCTACAGCAGAAAATAAAACCGATTTAGATTGTATAAAAGATTCTATTACATCCGTTATTTGGAGTACGGGTTATAAAGTAAAATATGACTGGATTGATTTCCCTGAGGTATTTGACCAACGAGGCTTTCCTACCTATGACCGCGGTATTACTAAAGAACCTGGTTTATACTTTTTAGGTTTACCGTGGTTGCACACCTGGGGATCCGGAAGGTTTTCTCATGTTGCACAAGATGCCAGATATATAGCGGAACATATTGCCAGCTGTTATGAAGAAGTAGAAACCTGCTTGAATAGAAAATAAAATATTTAAACAAAAAAGGAAACCGTCTCGATTACGTTTTTAGACGGTTTCTTTTTTATCTGAGAAAATAAAAAAAGTTAAAAAATTTGAAATTAATGATGCTACTACCCAGGAGCGCATCCATGAAAATATAAAATCAGTGTTATCGCTGTAATTAATAAACGCTAATATTAATGTTATTAAGAAGGCTGTAGTAAGATTTTTTAAAATTTTCAGAATTACTTTGCGTGCAGAACCATCCTTTACTTTCATTTAATTTAAGTTGATCAGCTGGGGGCCGAATTCTTCATAAAATATATTTTCAGCATTTACATTTAAATTAATCAGGCTTTCATACTGTACTTTGATGAAAATTTCCGGACCGCAGATATAAAACCTGGCATCCTGCAGCTGTACGGCATGAAGACATTTTTCCAGATTAACTCTTCCAATGAAAGTATCTGCGGGAAGATTTTGAAGGTTCTTTGCCGAATCATAAAAAGTATAGGTCTCAAGCCATTGAGTATTTTGTTTCAAATGCTCGATATGGTTTTTAAATGCATGAACCGATTCATTTCTGCAGCCGTGGATCCAGACTGTCTTTTTGTGCTGCAGCGATTTCATGTTGGCTTCCAGCATACTGACCATAGGAGTTAACCCTACACCGCCGCTAATCAGCACTAATGGACTCTTTGAGTCTTTTTCCAGATGAAATAAACCTGAAGGTGCCGAGATTGAAACAATGTCTCCCTCGGACTTCGCATGCAAAGCGTTGGATACTGTACCTGCCGGATTTGAATGCATTCCGGACTCTTTTTTTACCGAGATTCTGTAATATTCAGCATTATAAGAGTTGGAGAGACTGTATTGTCTTGGCTGAAGTAGGTTTAATTCCCTAATAAAGATCTGAATACTGATAAACTGACCGGGATGGAAATCTGCAATGGCTTTACCGTCTTTTGGATAGAGATAAAAGGATTTAATTTCTGCTGATTCCTGGTCGATTTTTTTGATTACAAAATCTCTCCAGCCGTTCCAACCTCCTTCTTTTATTAAATTATCAGCATATAATTCTTTTTCTATTTTAATCATAATATCGGCCAGTTGATAAAATGCCGTGGTCCAGGCTTCAAGAATTTCGTCAGTAGCAGGTTCTCCGATTACTTCTCTAATTGAAGCAATAAGATGTGTACCGACTATTTTGTATTGTTCAGGCTGGATGTTCAAGCTTGTGTGTTTTGAGCCAATTCCTTTCAGAACGTCAATCAGTACAGCAGGATTATCAATATTCTCGGCATAGGCAAGAACAGCATTTGCTAAAGCTGATTTCTGTCTACCATTGGCTTGGTTACCCATGTTAAACATACTTTTAAGTTCAGGATGATGCCTAAACATTCTTTCATAAAAATAGTCTGTCAGCACTTCACCGCTCTGGCGGAGAATGGGCACTGTGGCTCCTATGAGCACTTTTTGATTTTGAGTCATTTTTTTTAATCTATAGGATTTCGTAAATATTTGTAGTGCATTTATTCAAAGCGCTTTGTTTGCTACACTCACAAATTTAAAGCTGTCAGGACACTCTTTTTTATGATTGAAATCATAAACAACCTAAAAATTAATAAAAGTTCCAACCGCAAAAAAATTCCGAATAAAATCAAAATCCATTTAACTTTAAGCTAATATCCTTTGGATGCTATTTTAGCAGTAATCACTGTTAAACGAATCAAAAAGGCATCATTGAAAAGCCATATTTTTGATTAATACTAACTGAACTAAAAGTATTCAAAGTCAAAACAAATATTTCACCTATTGAATATAAATAATCATTGAATTAAAAGGAAGGGTACAATATATTAATTTGTACCTGACGGTAGTGATAACGTAATGACGACTTACGTCATGCTCCGAAGAATGCTCGTAATAATGATAGTAAAGGGCTTTACGCCAGAAGGGTATTGCCTTGTAAAATAGTAACGATACTTCTTCCCTATATATCAGAAGGAATTGTTATTTGAGCAAGATCTAAGAACCTTTAGGCAAAATCAAGGTTCGATACCAGATCATTTTTTACCTCTGCTGTTTTAATCTGACCCGACCATTTAACAAGTTATATGCAATTCGAAGAAGGGTTTCTATAAATGATGAATATTATGGTTTGGTATGACAGAAGAATTATTGGCTGGAGTTTAAGTGATGAAATGAGCACAGAACAAACAAGTCTTAAAGTATGGAAAATGGGAGTCTAAATAATAATCAAATTAATTACAAAAAAAATGTGGCTTATTTTATAGTGCAGTTTTGTTTGCATATCCATTTAAAAGAGGATTAACAATTGATTGCAGTATATAAAGCACACCCTAAAAAAGTTTGACCGGAAATTACAAAAAACATCAATGATTCTGCGATTGAGATTCTGGATATATATGTTATAGGTAATCGTATGTTTATGATAATTGAAGGGAATGGTAGCCTTTATTTTGAAAATGAATCAACTATAGATGCTAATAATCCTAAATTTCAGGAATGGGCAGAATTGATTTGGAAGTTTCAGCAGGCTTTTCTTTTTGCAAAGTCAGGAGAGAAATGGATGCAGGTGGGAAAAATATTGGAATTGGAATTGGGAGAAAAATAAACGATAAAATACTTAAATGATTTCAATATGCTTTCAACGAATGTAAAACTGCTGTCTCAAGGTTCTGTAGTATCAACAAATAACTTTGATCTTTAAAAGTTTAAATAGTTTAAGAAATGAATACGAAAGATCTTTGTTATGCCCAATACATTAATCTAATTGTATTGTTATAAATTAAAAGGATTTTTGTTATTATCAAGACGCCCCGTAATTGCTTACGAAAGTAAGAGCAATTACGGGGCGAAATTTTTCAGCCCTTTTTCACGGGCTTTTTTTATTAAAAATTATTACTTTACTGTTTTATTCTTTTTAATTCGGTTACGTATCTGATACAGATTTTTTTTCATCAGATTCAGAATCATTTTATGCTGTTTTGAGTTTTTGTTTTTCAGTCCTCTGCATTGAACAATTTTCATTTTAGAAAGAGAAACTTCTATGGTTTCTATGGGGGTGTCATCCATTCGGGCAGAGAAGATTAACGAATCTTTTTTCTTGAAATATTCATTAGTAAAAAGGCAATGATGTAAAGCGTCTCCCTCTTTTAAAAAATCCTGAACGTTTTCTAATACAGCGATTTTGAGATTTTCATTTGAAAAAGTTAATCCAAAAAAAGTTTTTTTCTCCTCTGTATATGAAGCTTGCGCCTTTGCAATTTCGGCACGCATTTTTTCAAGGTATTGTTTATGTTGTATGGTTCTTTTTTTCAAAACCAATTTATCATGTAACTGATGGAGGTTTTCAGGACAAACTAAAGCAGGATTACAAAGGTCTTTTTTAAACCAATGCAGCAGTTCGATATAATCAAACCATAAATCATAATCTTCAATAATATAATGGTGCTTCAAATAGGTTTTAACCGCTTTCCAATTTTCTTTGATACGTTGTCTAGAGGTTTGGATATAATAGTAGAGCATAGCCGTTTGTCCCGATTTTAAAAGCGTTTCGGCAATGGAATCACTTAAAATAGCAACAAACAAAAGTTGGGGTGCTATTTTGTAACAAGAAGATTTAAATCCGTTTCGTTTTAGGATGGGCAGGATTTTCATTTTAGGAAAAACCTTGTAGGGATTGATAGTGTACTTAGGAGTGTCTAGAAAACTCTTTGGACGAATTTCAAGTGTAGAATGCAGTTTCCAGGCATCATATGCCTGTGAAAATAGGTTAGTACTAAGTGATAAACTACGTGTTTCACCTTTTGCATTAATCCAATGCTGCATCACTTCTTTGTGGGTGTAAGTAGGCATACAATTTTTTTTCATTTCTTTATAAGAACAAATGATACGTACCACTTGAAAGTTCGCTTTGGTGTCTAAAACAGCTGAATATTCGATTTCGTGAAAATGCACCTGATTGTATTGGAACATTTTCAGTTTACAGTTACAGGCAGTACACTTTGTGAAATTTTGGCAAGCTGTGTTTTTAGTGTCAGGTTTCCAGGAATGTGCACATTCCAGACAGTGAAATTTGCCTCTTGATAGAGCCGCCCATTTGAGAAAGATATTTTGTTCTGCCCATTTTTTCATCTCGGTATTGATAGGAGTTAGTGAAGCACTTAATGCCGTAATTTCTTTTTCGATTTTGGTTTTAGGTATCATCAGTCAAAAAGTGTTAAGGTGGTTTGATTCGATTGAGGGGTTGGAAGGACAGTCCTTTTTTCTGTTGTTTTTGGAGTAGCTGCAATAGGAGTCGTAAACAAATCAGGCGTTGCCGTGTGTTGTATGTTGACATTGTGTTTGTTTTCCGTTGGGATTATAGTGTCATCGTTGTAGTATTGGACAGCCAGACCAAATATTTCGTTGTCAGCAAAGGCACATAAACCTGTTTTTTTGACTTCAGTTAGGATGTAATGGATACAATCGTCCAGGCTTTTGGATGTTTTTTCCAAAGCAGGAGCAAAGACAACATCAGTAGTTGCCTTTTGCTGAAGATAATTATCTATGATAGCTTTAAAGTTTTCAGATACTTTCATGATAATGAGATTAAATTTTCAGTAGCATTATTCGAAGATGTTTACATAGAGGTCAAAACAATATTCTTCAAAGCAAAGCCAACACATAAAAGTGTAATGAGGCAATTCGTATCGGTTTGCAATAGAGTCGCCCACTGAGGCTTCTACATCCGTTTTAATACTTTCCAAATCCTCCAGATGAGCGATGTAAAAGGCTTTACAATCGCTGTGATAGATGAATTCTCCAATCATTCCGCTGATACAGCCAGCCTGTTTAAGGTCATTCAAAAAAGCTTTAAGTTTTTGTTTTTTAGAGCCGTCATAGCTTTCCATATGAGATAGAATAATTTTATTGAATACGCTGCTTACTTCATAGATTCGATAAGAGGTTTTGTTAAAGGCTTTCATAACTTGATTTTTTAGGCTTATACATGTTGGTTAACAGCTATTAAAAAGGCAGGTCATCCGGTTCTTTTTCATTATGGGGATTTATCGAAACCTCATTAAGATTGGTTTGCTGTTGCTTTTTGGAAAAGACAAGAAATTTGATAGTATTGGTATGAAAGTTCAGGCTTCCTTTAGCCTCGCCCTTATTGCTTAAGTACACACTCAGACCGATACGTCCGAAGAGTGCTACCAGAGTCCCTTTTTTAAGCCATTGGGCAAGCTTGGTGTTGAGCCAGTACGAACATTCGATATAGGTTACAATTTCTTTGGTTTCAGTACTGCCTTTAGGTTTGTAATGGTCATTTACAGCGATACTAAAATTGACTACTTCTTTGTTGTTGCCCACCTTATGAATAGTGGCGTCTGCGGTTAATCGTCCAATGATTTCCATAGCTTTGAGAATTAAGAGTTACTACTATTTTTGTTTCTCTTTAACCGTTACCAAAAAAAGTTTTCAAAAGAAAAAACGGAAAAAAAGAAAGCCAGATTCAAGTAGCGCATCCGGTACATCGGGCTATAAGTCCCAAAGGGTGAGCCAATGCAGTGCAGCTCATTATGCGCACGAGGTAGTGGGGCGTTACTATCTTAGCTGCCCTTTTAGTCCGTTTCAGCATGAAAACCAGACTTTAAAAAAATATTTGAATAAGCTATCGTTCTACAGTAACCCAAAAGTAGCACCCATAACAAGAGTTAAGTAGCAATGCCATGACTAAACAGTCTGGTATTGTTGAGGAGTAATAAGAAAAAAATTATTTTTTTTGTAATAATTCCAGTGTACGGTTGTCAGGAACTCCATCAAAGTAGGTATCCAGTACCTGTGCAAAAACCGGATTTGCATTAGGGACAGCAGCAAATAATGTCATCGAAGAGTGGAGTTTTAAATTGTCAGGAGAACCAAAAACCGCTGTAGCAGTTTTATCTTTTAAGGCTGATAATGCTGTAGAAATTTCAATCAGATGTTTTCCCAGTACAGGATGAGAGAGATAGCGTTGAGCTTCGTTTAAATCGTTAATTCCATAAAATACAGAAGTCTTGCTCAAGCCCAAACCTTTGAGTTGAGGAAAAACAAACCACATCCAGTGCGTTTCTTTCTGTCCTTTTTTGATTTCTGAAAGAGCTTTTAAATACACCTGGTTTTGCGCTTCCAGAAAACGAGTTAATTTATTTGAATCCATGTATTTTGGGATATTTAATTTAAAAAAGTTATTGGAAGAAAACTTTTGAGGGATATTTTTTTATGAAGCTATTAATTAACTGCATGATGTAATGATTACTTCGAGAAGGAGTAACCACTTCTTTTATTTCTGAAATACCGGTAAGAACAGTATCTAAAGATATATAGCCCATGCCATAAAAGTGTCCCTTTTCGATCCAGAGACAACTACGCTCGTCTTCAGAACGCCCATTATCTATTATAGCAAAACTTTTTTTACTATTACGCAAAAAAGCAATAGCATTTTCAATCTGCCGGTTGTGTTGGTTAACATCGGGAAGCTCCAACAGCCTATTGGGACGTACAGCAGCCCCTTCATTAATCGTTGCATAGTGACAAAACTTTTGATCAATTTCAAACTGCTCAGCGAGATTTCGGAGCTTGTTAATTGCTTCATAGCGACTATTAAAAGTTTCTAAACAGGCATATAATGTGTTTCGTTTTCCAATAGCCAGATATTGATAACCGTTACGGGCTTCATAATGATAGAGACCAAATTGAGGTTCAAAGCGTTTTAAAGCGCGATTGTATAGAGGCCAGTGCTTTTGAATCTCATGACACTCTAAAATCAAAGCCATGAGTTCAGTAGCACAGGTTTCAAAAGAAATAGCATAAATCTCGCGCAGAAAGTGTTGTCTTTGCGAATTAACTTTATGACCACTAAAATGAGAAGCTACTCTTTTTTTTATATTCACAGCCTTACCCACATAGATTACTTTTTTGTTTTGATTATAGAAGTAATAAATGCCGGGTTTATCGGGTAATTGTTCAAAATCTTGTGGTGGAACGTTAGGAGGTAAACGTTGATCCTGAGAGGTACTTTTAAGCATCGTTGGAATTACATTTTCAGAATCCCATTGCTGTAATAGTGTAAAAAGAATAGCCGTAGCATCCGCATCACCACCTGCACGATGTCTGTTCTCTAAAGGAATGTTCAGAGCCGTACAGAGTTTTCCTAGACTATAGGACCCCAATCCGGGTTTGATTTTTCTGGCTGCTCTCACCGTACAAAGTTTCCGGGCAGTCCATTTAAATCCCGATTTCTCCAATTCATGACGAACAAACGAGTAGTCGAAGTTTACGTTATGGGCGACAAAGACACGGTCACTAAGCAGGAGTTTTATTTTCTCCGCCACCTCGTCAAAAATGGGTGCATCGGCTACCATTTCATTTGTAATACCTGTTAAGGCAAAAATAGCAAGCGGTATCTCTTTTTGTGGGTTTATCAGTGTTTCAAAGCGTTCGAGTACCGTTGTTCCGTCATGAATGATAATAGCAATTTCAGTAATACGACTTCCACTGGCATTTCCGCCTGTGGTTTCGATATCTACTATGGCATATTCGAGTTTTTTCATTTCAGTCACCAGATTACAAAATTATCAAATGATTGCTAATTTCATTTCACTTTTATGGATTACTATTTGTCATTTTATGGCGTGGCAAATGGATTTCGTTTTCCTGCGGATAAGGAGCCCGATGGGTCATACTTATATCTTCACGCAGTTGTTGGTGTACTTTGTAGGCTCTGTCCGTTGTATTGGAATATCTGGGATCAGCAACAAAAGGCATTTTGGTCATTTTAGAAATAGTTATGGTAGGAAAATGATAATCCACTTCTACACGTCCCATAAGCAAGTAACAGCCACCGCCCTGAAACGGATATTCTTTCAGGCTGTCTGTGAAATGCGCCGTGTCGAAAAAGGAACCTTCAGCATCAATCCAGGTACCAAAATACATCGCACCCATTTTAGTAGGAACATGTTTTCTGGACACTAAGTAAGCCAGCATACGAACCGTTTTTTTATGAAAATTCGCTAATTCTTTTGCCATCACATCCCCTCGAAATTTGGTTTTAAGCAGATCAAAGGGCGAGCAGGATACGGGAAAACTTAATAGTTCAATCTCATCAAAAGCGTCCTCAAAGAACGAGCGTTCTAATACAGGCAGCTGATATTCTCTGACCGCTTCCTGAATCAGCATCAGGTTTCTGTTTTCAGGTTTAAAATTAACCAGTATCAATCGGGCAATTATTAATAACTGATTTTTGGTTTTTCCTGTAAAACGGAAAGCACCAATAAAAATCAAAATCTGAATGCCTTCAATACCAATTGGAATGCGATTAATAAAATCTTCTAACGATTTAAAAACACCATTTTTCTCCCGTTCTTGTTGTATTTGCAAAGCTGTTTTCGATTCCAGTCCCTGCAACAGCATCAACCCTAAATAGACGTCCGTACCATAGAGAACGGTTTCAAATTCACTCTTATTGACACAAGGATTGTGTATTGTAGCTCCCGACATTTTTGCCTCATGAACATAGACTTCAGTTCTGTAAAAACCGCCCTGATTATTAATTACCGCCACCATGAATTCAATCGGATAATATACTTTGAGGTACAAACTCTGATAGCTTTCTACAGCATAAGAAGCAGAATGTGCTTTGCAAAAAGAATAGCCGGCAAAAGATTCAATCTGACGGTATATTTCTTCAGAAAGTTTTAATGGATGCCCTTTCTGGGTACAACAGCTAAAGAAATTATCCTTTACTTTCTGTAAGGCCTCTTTAGATCGTCCTTTACCAGACATTGCCCGACGTAAAATATCCCCATCTGCAGCAGCTAATCCTCCATAATGCAAAGCAATTTTGATTACATCTTCCTGATACACCATAATGCCGTAGGTTTCGCCCAGTTGCTGCTCAAACACCGGGTGAAAATATTCGAATTCGGTAGGGTTATTGTGGCGAAAGATATATTCTTTCATCATCCCAGACTGAGCTACCCCGGGACGAATGATTGAAGAAGCGGCGACCAGTGTTTTATAATTGTCACACTTTAACCTGCGTAAAAGACCACGCATGGCAGGACTTTCAATATAAAAGCAGCCAATTGTTTTTCCTAAAGCTAAAAATGCATTACAGCGTAGCTCATTCTTTGAAAGGGAAGTATCACGAATATTGAGACTAATCCCCCGGTTTTTTTTAATCAGTTTGACACTATCATCTATATGACCAATTCCTCTTTGGCTCAAAATATCAAATTTTTCCAAACCGATATCCTCTGCAATATGCATATCAAAAAGAGCAATAGGGAAACCTTTGGGCGGCATCTCTAATGGGGTGTAATTGGTTATAGGCTGTTCAGAAATCAGAATACCACAGGAATGCATACTCCTTTGGTTGGGGTATTTTTCAAGCAGCATACCAAAGTGCTGAACCTGTTTCACGATTTGATTACCAGCGTGTAAATTCATGGGTTTTTTAGCCAGTATGTCCAGTTCTTCTTTAGGTAAACCAAAAACTTTACCTACTTCCCGAAAGATCGATTTATATTTAAACTCCACATTGGTACCACAAAAGGCAACGTGTTCCGCACCATAGCGGGAGAATATATATTGGAGAATGCAATCCCTTTCTTTCCAGCTCCAGTCAATATCGAAATCGGGTGGACTTTTGCGATTCAGGTTTAAAAAACGTTCAAAATACAGATCCAGTTCTAAGGGACAGATATCGGTGATTCCAAGACAGTAAGCCACAATACTGTTGGCACCACTGCCGCGGCCAATATGCATAAATCCCTGGCTGTTACTATATCGGATAATATCCCAGGTGATTAAAAAATAACCACTGAATTGCAATTGGTCGATTACTTTTAATTCTTTTGCAATGCGTGCTTTTGCTTCAACATGATCTTTACCATACCGCCATACAAGCCCCTGTTCAGCAAGAGTAGACAATAGCGCAAGATCACTTGCGCTGTCATTGGTATAAAATTTTTTATTCTTAGGAGTACTAAAATCAAATACAAAATTGCAATCCTGAATGATTTTCTCGGTGTTTTTGATGATTTTGGGATAATACTCATAGCATTTCAAAATCCGCCCGACGGAAACCATAATTTCAGAATTCCTGCAATAATCAGAAGGAGTTAGTTTCGATAAGATGCAATTCAGATCAATAGCCCGAAGAATTTTATGCAATTCAAATTCTTTTTTTGTTCGAAAGGTTACCGGTTGCAGGACGACCATTTTTTGCTGTTTGTCTTTCCATTCTGACAAAATAAGTTTTTGTAATTGTTCAGGACGAATACCAATATACTCATGCTCTTTTAAAAACGGCGGGACATTTTCTAATGGATAAATAACAAAAACAGATTCAAAATTGGGTGCTGCCAAAGGCAATGAAGTTCCGTCAAAATTATGTTGGGTCAGGAAGCGGTTCATTTCCGCCAGTCCATTAGTATTTTTAGCCAGTCCGATGAACCTTAATCGTTGTTCTGAGCGAAATTCCATACCTACAAGGGGCTTTATACCTGCAGCATCACAGCCTTTAATAAAATCGTAAATTCCCGTTACAGTATTGATATCGGTTAACGCCATAGCAGTAACCCCACAGCTAACTGCCTGTGTAATTAATTCCTCCAGAGGGATTGTTCCATAACGTAAAGAATGGAACGAATGACAGTTGAGGTACATGGAATTAGGATTTACGCTTTAAAATTTCATTTTTATTGTTGGGTTTGAAAGAAGCTCCTGCACAGCGCATCACGGCATCAAAACCGTAGCGTGTTTTCATTTTATCCATAGCGGCGTATAATGCCAGCATTTGCTCCGTATCCTGAAAAAGATCAATTTGGTAGGTTCCCCGAACGAGTCCGCTAAATCGGATTCCAATGAGTCGAAGCCGCATTCTGCGTTGGTATAATTTATCAAATAAATCCGTAACGATTTTCGTCAAAATGTGATCAGCAGAGGTATATTGTACCCTGCATTGTTTGGTTTCCGTATCAAAATTGGCATATCGAATTTTAATCACTACAGTAGAGGTAAGCCATTCTTCTGAGCGCAACTGAAAAGCCAGTTTTTCCACCATCCCCAGTAATAATCTTTTAAGTTTTGGAATATCAATAGTATCCTGTGTAAAAGTATGCTCCGTCGATATAGATTTTCTTTCAGAGTAAGGTTCCACAGGATTGGTGTCGATTCCATTGGCTTTTTTCCACAGTTCTATACCATTTTTTCCAATCATTTGTTGCAAAACTTCAGCGGGCATTTCAGAGAGCGTTTGAATGGTCCGGATGCCGATTCGGGAAAGGAGCTGAAAGGTTTTATCACCCACCATTGGAATTTTCTGAATGGATAAGGGGTTTAAAAAAGGCCGTACCAAATGTTGTGGTATTTCCAGGTTTTGCTTTTGTTTTCCTTCACCGGTACCAATTTTAGAAACCGTTTTGTTAACCGATAAAGCAAAGGTTAGGGGTAAACCTGTTTCTTTTGTAATAGTCGCAGCCAGTTCATTTGCCCATTTGTAGCAGCCGTAAAATTGATCCATACCGCTAATGTCCAGATAAAATTCATCAATACTGGCTTTTTCAACCACAGGTGCATTTTGTTGAATAATCTCGGTAATAGTATGCGAGAATTGAGAATACAATTCCATATCACCTTTTATTACTTTGGCCTGTGGACAAAGTCTAAGTGCCATAGCAATAGGCATAGCAGAGCGTACGCCAAATTTGCGGGCTTCATAGGAGCAGGAAGCCACAACGCCCCGATCGCCACCGCCAATAATTAGTGGAATACCATTTAATGCAGCATTACTCAGTCTTTCGCAGGAAACAAAAAACGTATTCATGTCGATATGTACAATTGCTCTTTCCATGATCATCTCATTTTACATTTTGCAAAATTAGTACATATTGTAACAATTACAGTTGTATTTTTAGTTACAAATTGTAACAAAATTTCGCTACGACTTTTTCGGTTACTTATCAAATAGTAAGAGTAAGAAATGAAAGATTTCAGGAGAAATGAGCTAAATAATTGAAACTACCGCAGGAATGTTTGAGAAAATAAGGATTTTTCTTCTTTTTTGCAATACCGCAGAAGGCCTGTCATTACCACATCGGCATTCCGGCTGAAGAGGATATAATACTGCCCATCAACATGGATTTAGTACATTTGTTCGTTATATTTAAAAATGGAGTACTGATTGATGACCAGTCTTATATTATAGAAATTCAAAGTAAGTAAATGGAATATAAATGTCTGATCTTTTATCCGATCCATTCATTGAATATTTCTGATATTTTAGAAATTTTGGAATAAAATTTCAAAACGTACCAATAAGAAAAGGGACTGGACTGATCGGTATTATGGGGCTGTTTAAAAAACTCTAAATGATAACAGCTTGAAACAGTATTGCTCATCGATTACAGTTTCATAACCCAATGATTCCAATCCGGATTATATATTAATCAAAAAGCAGAATTAAATAAAACCAATTTTATTTTTTTATAAACTCGGCATAATAGTGATTTGCTTTTTCTGTATTTCCTAATTGTTGATGCGCCATAGTTAAAAATTTTAATGCATTTTTTTCATTTGGATTTAATTCATAAGCTTTTTCAAAAGCAGTGATAGCCCCCTTAAGGTTTCCAGATGCTGCTAAGGTATTTCCGTAATTCATCCATAATTCAACAGAACTTTTATTCATTTTTAGTCCTTCTTTAAATACTGCAATGGATTGAGTATATTCTTTTTTACTAAATAAAGCTGCTCCATAATAATTGTATGTGTTTTCTAATATGTAATTATTTTGTATCAATTCTTTATAAATAGCAATGGCTTTGTCTAAATTATTGTTTCTAAAATAAGCATCGGCTAAATTAGCTTTCAGGGAATAATCCTCTTTTGCTAATGCCAAAGCCTTTTTTGTAGTTTCTATCGATTTTTCGTAGTCTTTGATTCGATAATAACAAACGCCTAAATTGGTTAGAGATCCTTTATCTTTGGGATCAATTGCTAAGGCCTTTTTATAAGCATCAATAACTAAAGGCAATTGTTGTTGCTGAAGTTCAACATTTGATGGTAATTGGTTAAATAGCACGGTTGCATAATTAAAATTTACTCTTGCGCTATTGGGCGCATTTAATAGATCCTCAGTAAATAAAGTGGCATTTGATTTCCAAACTTTATTTCTATTATAAGTTTTAAATGCAAACAACAGAAAAACAAAGCATAGAAAATAAATTGATGGATGATAAAAAGTTTTTAATGTTTTGTTTTCTGAAAAATAAAGTAATAAAAAGACAACAGCAATGATCATTCCTAAAACAGGAGTGTATAATAAGCGGTCTCCCATTGTCGTTCCAATAAGAACAACGATATTACTAGCAAGAAAAATGGTAGTAAAGAAAAATAGTATTCCTAAACTGATGATACTATTTCTTTTTCTAAAAAAATAAGCTAAAAAGAAAAGTATTCCAATAAGCAGTGAGCTTATTATAAATGATAAAGAACTTAACGGAACACAAGGAATTTGATTAAAAGAATAATCATAACTCATTGTGTATGGATAAATAGACTTAATAATATACCGGGCAAATATAGTAAACCCAGTTGCTGTTTTAGTCATTACATCATCGCAACCAAATAATGAATTATCCAAATATGAATACTCAATTCTTTTGAATGGCGAGCTTAAAATAATGTAACGATGTAATAGCAGCCACAATGCGCTAATAGAAATAATTGGGATTATTTTGGAAAATAAAATAGTTTTTTCTTTTTTATATTTTAACCAAAATAAAAAAACAAGTATGGGTAAAAATAAGATCCCGGCTTCTTTAGACAGTAAGCATAAAAGGAAGGAAACGATTCCGAAAATCTGAAAAATTTTCTGTTCTTTGATTAAAAGCAAATAAATGCTTAGTGTGAAAAAAAGGAAGCAAAATATTTCATCCCGACTCTTGATGTTGGCTACTACTTCGGTATGGATAGGATGTACCGCAAACAGTAAAACGATAAAAAAGGGAATCCAAACATTGTATCCCTTTAGATAATAATATAAGACTTTGAATAATAAAACAATACTTAAAGCATAGTACAATACATTAAAAAAATGATGGATAAAAGGATTATTAGGAGCTAATTGCCATTCGATGGCAAAGGCTATCAAGGACATTGGTCGATATAATCCTGCATTTGAATCCCAGTATCCCTGCCAATAAAGTGTAGAGAATAATTCGGGAATTCCCGCTAAGCCTTTTTGTACCAACTTATTTTGTTCGATTACAGCAATGTCATCTAAAACAAATCCGTGGTTCAAAGTATTAGCGTACAGTAAAAATGAAACAATGGCTAAAAACCAAGTCATTTTTTGGAAAATAAGTTCTTTATTTAAATTATCTTTTTGATATGTATCTGCAATTGTTATGTTTTTTTTACTCATACTACTACTTATCGGTTTGTTTTTTAACAGTTTTTGTTTACTGTTTGAAAAATTATTTAGCTTTAAAAAGTCCGTATTTGATAATGCAAAAAATAGCGTGAAAACCGTCTTTCCAACTAATTTTTTTGCCGTCCGCATAGGTTCTTCCATAGTAGGAAATTCCAACTTCATAAATTCTTATATTAGGAAACCGAACCATTTTAGCAGTAACTTCGGGTTCAAAACCAAACCTTTTCTCTTTTAAAGAAATATTTTTGATAATCGAAGAATTAAACATTTTGTAACATGTTTCCATATCAGTCAAATTTAGGTTCGTAACCATATTGGATAAAAACGTCAAGAACTTATTGCCTATAGTATGCCAAAAAAATAAAATGCGGTGCGGTTTGCTTCCCATGAACCTGGATCCATAAACTACATCCGCAAAACCATCTAAAATGGGTTTCAATAAGAGATTGTATTCTTCAGGGTCATATTCTAAATCAGCATCTTGAATGATTACAAAATCTCCTGTTGCATTAGCAATCCCCATTTGAATAGAAGCTCCTTTACCTTTATTGTTATCAGTTTTAAAATATTTTATAGAAAGTTCAGAATGCAGTGCTATAAAATTTCGAATTAATTTTTCTGATGAATCAGTAGAACAATCATTAATAATTATAATTTCTTTACTGGTATTCTCAGCTAAATTAACAGTTTCGATTTTTGACAAAAGTTGGATTATTGTTTTCTCCTCATTGTAACAAGGAATTATGACGGAGAGTTTTTTCATATAAAAAAATAAAATATTAGGAGAAAAATAGTTATTATGGTAATGCTTTTTCTATTAAGTAATTTTTTTTTTTAGACATTCCATTTTTAAATTCATCTGTGATGCAGACCAAAAGTAATAAAATTAAATTTTAGATAAACTTAAGATATAAATGTTAAAATTTACATTTTTTTTATAAGTTTGTTCTTGCGTAATAAGAAACAATTTTAAACCCCCCAAATTAAAAATGCTTATGAAAAACAACTTTACTTTTATGTTAATATGGTTGCTTTGTGTTTTTTCATTAAATACTACAGCTCAAACACAATTTTGGAGTGATACCTTCGAGGATACAGGAGCTCCAAGTAGTGGAACCAGAACGCCTTCAACCGATACCGGATTTCCTTCCGTTCCTTATGCCTACTATTTCATGAGAACAGATGGGACTAATCTTAATTTACAAGCTCCTTTCCCGGGTGATCCTTTTACAACATACCAGAATGTTCAAGGAGTAAAATTTTGGGCAGGAGAAGATACAGATAGAGCTAAAACAGGAGTTCATGATACAAACGATAAAATACAAAATATTACATGGACTGGAATCAATATTAGTGGTAAAACAGGGCTGACTTTTAAAGGTTTTTTTGCAGCACATAGAAATCAAGGATGGCAAAATCCAACTTTTGGAGCTACTTATGATTTTTTGATTGTAGAATATAGTATTGATGGTGGCGCCTGGACAAGAGTTGGAGGTTTTAATGGAGATACATCATCAACAAATGCAGGTTATCTTTCTGAAGATACTGATGGTGATAATTACGGTGATGGAACTCAACTCTCTAAAACTTTTCAGGAATTCAACTGGAATATTTCTGGAACTGGTACAATTTTAAGTTTACGTTTCAGAGTGAGTGCCGATGGTTCAGCGGCCCAAGAATTTGCAATCGACAACTTCCGTTTATTTGAAGCTCCTTCATGTACAAATCCTACTGTAAGTTCTAATCCACCTAACAGAACAATTTGTAATGGTAATAATACAACTTTTAGTATCACTGCGACTGGTGCCACGGTTTTTCAATGGCAAGTAAATACCGGTTCCGGTTTTACTGATATTACTAATGGAGGTGTTTACTCTAATGCCACAACAAGTACTTTGAATATCACTGGAGCTACAGCAGGAATGAGTGGGTATCAATACCGCTGTGTGGCTAAGGACGGTTCTTGTAGTACCAATTCTAATTCAGGAACTTTAACTGTTTCTTCTATTTCTACAGCTACCGGGGCTCAAAGTAATGTTTCTTGTTTCGGAGGATCCAATGGAGTTGCGGCAGTAACTCCTACAGGAGGAATTTCACCTTATACTTATAGCTGGTCACCTTCAGGAGGTACAGGTTCTATTGCAACCGGTCTTTCTGCTGGAACTTATACTGTAACAGTAACAGATAATATTGGTTGTATTGCTACACGTAATTATACGATTACTCAGCCCACAGCATTAGCAGCAAGTGCAGTCTCTCAAACAAATGTTGCCTGTAGTGGTGGTGCAACAGGAGCTGCTTCTGTTAGTGTGAGCGGAGGAACTTCTGGATACTCATACGACTGGACACCAGGTAACCCAACGGGAGATGGAACTAATTCGGTTACAGGTTTAACAGCCGGAACCTGGACATGTACTGTTACAGATGCAAATTCATGTACAACTTCAGTTGATTTCACAATAACTCAACCACCAGCACTTTCTCTAACAGCATCCTCACAGACTAATATTGCTTGTAATGGAGGTTCAAATGGAGCAGCTTCGGTAAATGTTGCTACTGGTGGTGCCGGAGGTTATACTTATAACTGGACTCCAGGAAATCCTGTGGGTGACGGAACCACGTCGGTTAGTGGTTTAACAGCTGGAACCTGGACTTGTACCGTAACGGATGCAAATGCATGTACGGCGTCTGTTACTTTTACAGTAACTCAGCCTTCAGCATTAGCCTTAACAGCTTCCTCACAGACTAATATTGCTTGTAATGGAGGAACAAACGGTGCTGCAGCTGTAAATGTTGCTACTGGTGGTGCCGGAGGTTATACTTATAACTGGACGCCAGGAAATCCTGTAGGTGACGGAACGACTTCGGTTAGTGGCTTGACTGCTGGAACCTGGACTTGTACAGTTACCGATGCAAATGCTTGTACAACTTCAGTTAATTTTACAATAACTCAACCAACATCACTTTCTTTAACAGCAGTTTCTCAAACAACTGTAAGTTGTTTCGGTGGAGCAAACGGTGCCGCAGCTGTAAGTGCAAATGGTGGCGCAGGAAGCTACACCTATAACTGGACACCAGGTAATCCTACCGGTGATGGAACAGCATCAGTTTCAGGTTTAACAGCTGGATTATGGACGTGTACCGTAACAGACGCAAATAGTTGTACAGCCACTCGAACATTTGCAATTACTCAACCATCGGCACTCACACTGAACGCATCCTCACAGACTAATATTGCTTGTAATGGAGGAGCAAACGGTGCGGCAGCTGTAAATGTTGCTACTGGTGGTGCCGGAGGTTATACTTATAACTGGACGCCAGGAAATCCTGTGGGTGACGGAACCACGTCGGTTACAGGCTTAACAGCTGGAACCTGGACTTGTACCGTAACGGATGCAAATGCATGTACGGCTTCTGTTAATTTTACAGTAACTCAGCCTTCAGCATTAGCCTTAACAGCTTCCTCACAGACTAATATTGCTTGTAATGGAGGATCAAATGGTGCGGCAGCTGTAAATGTTGCTACTGGTGGTGCCGGAGGTTATACTTATAATTGGACTCCAGGAAATCCTGTGGGTGACGGAACGACTTCGGTTAGTGGCTTGACTGCCGGAACCTGGACGTGTACAGTTAGCGATGCAAACGGATGTACTGCATCCCAAAACTTTACAGTAACTCAACCGACTGCTTTAGTAGCAAGTGCCGCTTCTCAAACTAATGTTTCCTGCAATGGAGGTTCGAATGGTTCTGCAACAGTTAGTGCAACAGGTGGAACTGGTACATATACCTATTCATGGTCGCCATCTGGCGGAACTGCTGCAACAGCAACAGGACTTACTGCTGGAACTTACACAGTAACGGTAACCGATGCTAATTCTTGTACAGCAACACAAAGTTTTACTATCACAGAACCAACATCACTTATTGCTTCGGCAGCTGCACAAACTAATGTATCTTGTAATTCAGGCTCAAACGGTTCTGCAACAGTAAGTGCAACAGGTGGAACTGGTTCATATACCTATTCATGGTCACCATCTGGCGGAACTGCTGCAACAGCAACAGGACTTAGTGCTGGAACTTACACAGTAACGGTAACCGATGCTAATTCTTG
>NZ_JBELQA010000007.1:2390-4532 GCF_046000495.1 Flavobacterium plantiphilum | reverse complement strand
TCTGGCGGAACTGCTGCAACAGCAACAGGACTTAGTGCTGGAACTTACACAGTAACGGTAACCGATGCTAATTCTTGTACAGCAACACAAAGTTTTACTATCACAGAACCAACAGTACTTATTGCTTCGGCAGCTGCACAAACTAATGTATCTTGCAATTCAGGATCAAATGGTTCTGCAACAGTAAGTGCAACGGGTGGTACTGGTTCATATACCTATTCATGGTCACCATCTGGCGGAACTGCTGCAACAGCAACAGGACTTACTGCCGGAACTTACACAGTAACGGTAACCGATGCTAATTCTTGTACGGCAACACAAAGTTTTACTATCACAGAACCACCGGCTTTAGTAGCAACGGCTGGTTTTCAGATGAATGTTTCCTGTAATGGAGGTACGAATGGTTCAGCCACAGTTTCAGTAACAGGTGGTACACCTGGGTATACTTATGTATGGTCACCATTAGGAGGGACTGGTGTATCAGCTACAGGACTTGCTGCGGGTACTTATACAGTTACAATTACAGATGCTAATTCTTGCCAGACTACACAGAGTTTTACTATTAAGCAGCCTGCAGCACTTGAAGCGTCTACTTATCAAATGGATGTCTTGTGTAATGGAAGCGCTACGGGCTCAGCAGGTGTGACTGCTTCTGGAGGAACAGGACCATATACTTATTTATGGAGTCCTTCAGGGGGAACCGCTGCTTCAGCTACAGGTCTAGCAGCAGGTAATTACAATTGTTTAATAACAGATAACAACGGTTGTAGTATTGTGAAAAACTTTACCATTACACAACCAACAGCTATGGTGGCTTCTGCAGTTTCACAAACGAATGTTTCCTGTAATGGAGGTTCTAATGGTTCTGCAACTGTAAGTGCAACGGGTGGGACTGGTACATATACCTATTCATGGGCACCATCAGGAGGTAGTGGAGCAACAGCCACAGGACTTGCTGCCGGTACTTACACGGTTACGGTAAAAGATGCTAATTTATGTCAGGATACACAGATATTTACTATAACTGAGCCTACTGCTATTGACTTTGCAACAGTTTCATTACCAGGATATGATTATAATTCAATATATAGTCAGTCTATTAATGTAACGGGAGGAACAGGAACAAAAACCTTTGATATTTCATCAGGAAATTTACCATCAGGATTTAATTTATCTTCGACAGGATTGATTTCCGGGATATCAACTCAGGTTTCGGATAGTAATTTTACAGTTAGAGCAACTGATACAAATGGATGTACTGCGACTTATGATTTTACATTAAAATTAAATCAAATACCAATTACAGTAACTGCTGATGCTTCTCAAACTAAAGTTTATGGTTCTACCGATCCTGTTTTCACCTATACGGTATCTCCTGCTTTATTGACAGGTGATAGTTTTACAGGTACTTTAAGCAGAGATACTGGTGAAAATATAGGAAATTATGAAATAAACCAAGGAACTCTTTCCGCAGGAACTAAATATTTAATTACTTATGTAAGTAAAGATTTTGCTATTACAGCAAAACCAATTACGGTAACTGCTGATGCTTCTCAGACTAAAGTTTACGGAACAGTTGATCCAACGTTTACTTACAGCGTTTCGCCAAGTTTAGTAAGTGGAGATTCATTTACAGGAACGCTGACAAGAGATGCCGGAGAAAACATCGGAAACTATGCTATTACGCAAGGTACTTTAAGCGCCGGAAACAACTATAGTATTACTTATGTAAGTAAAGATTTTGCTATTACAGCAAAACCAATTACAGTTACAGCTGATGCTTCTCAGACTAAAGTTTACGGAACAGTTGATCCAACGTTTACTTACAGCGTTACACCAAGTTTAGTAAATGGAGATTCATTTACAGGAACGCTGACAAGAGCTTCGGGAGAAAACATCGGAAACTATGGGATAACGCAAGGTACTTTGAGTGCAGGAAACAACTATAGTATTACTTATGTGGCTAAAGATTTTGCTATCACAGCAAAGCCAATTACAGTTACAGCTGATGCTTCTCAGACTAAAGTTTACGGAACAGTTGATCCAACGTTTACTTACAGCGTTTCACCAAGTTTAGTAAATGGAGATTCATTTACAGGAACGCTGACAAGAGCTTCGGGAGAAAACATCGGAAACTATGGG
>NZ_JBELQA010000007.1:1557-2380 GCF_046000495.1 Flavobacterium plantiphilum | reverse complement strand
CACCAAGTTTAGTAAATGGAGATTCATTTACAGGAACGCTGACAAGAGCTTCGGGAGAAAACATCGGAAACTATGGGATAACGCAAGGTACTTTGAGTGCAGGAAACAACTATAGTATTACTTATGTGGCTAAAGATTTTGCTATTACAGCAAAACCAATTACAGTTACAGCTGATGCTTCTCAAACTAAAGTTTACGGAACAGTTGATCCAACGTTTACTTACAGCGTTTCACCAAGTTTAGTAAGTGGAGATTCATTCACAGGAACGCTGACAAGAGATGCCGGAGAAAACATCGGAAACTATACGATAACACAAGGTACTTTGAGTGCAGGAAACAATTACAGTATTACTTATGTAAGTAAAGATTTGGCTATTACAGCAAAGCTAATTACTGTAACTGCTGATGCTTCTCAGACTAAAGTTTACGGAACAGTTGATCCAACGTTTACTTACAGCGTTTCACCAAGTTTAGTAAGTGGTGACGCGTTCACAGGAACGCTGACAAGAGATGCCGGAGAAAACATCGGAAACTATACTATTACGCAAGGTACTTTAAGCGCCGGAAACAACTATAGTATTACTTATGTGGCTAAAGATTTTGTTATTACAGCAAAGCCAATTACGGTAACTGCTGATGCTTCTCAGACTAAAGTTTATGGAACAGTTGATCCAACGTTTACTTATAGCGTTTCACCTGCTTTAGTAAGTGGAGATTCCTTTACAGGAACGCTGACAAGAGCTTCTGGAGAAAACATCGGAAACTATACTATTACGCAAGGTACTTTAAGCGCCGGAAACAACTATAGTATTACTTATGTGGC
>NZ_JBELQA010000007.1:0-1547 GCF_046000495.1 Flavobacterium plantiphilum | reverse complement strand
GGAGAAAACATCGGAAACTATACTATTACGCAAGGTACTTTAAGCGCCGGAAACAACTATAGTATTACTTATGTGGCTAAAGATTTTGTTATTACAGCAAAGCCAATTACAGTTACAGCTAATGCTTATCAGACTAAAGTTTACGGAACAGTTGATCCAACGTTTACTTACGCTGTTACTCCAGCTTTAGTAAATGGTGAAGCATTCACAGGTGCTTTATCAAGAACTACAGGTGAAAATGTAGGTATTTATGCTATCACACAAGGAACGTTGACCGCTGGTGCGAATTATAGTATTACTTATAATAGCTCAAATTTTAGTATCACTAAAGCAGATCAGCTAATTACTTGGAATCAGACTTTAGGCTTAGGTTGTGACGGAGAAAACAGTCTTGTTTTAACAGCGACTTCCAGTAGTGGTTTAGCGGTAAATTATACCTCTTCTAATAGTACTATTGCAACTGTTTCAGATAATACACTCCTATTTCAAAATTATGGTTCTGCAACAATAACCGCTTCACAATCAGGTAATATGAATTATAATGCAGCTTCAAATGTTGTTTTACCAGTTGTAACGAGTCAGCCTAACCTGCTTAGAAAACAATTTGAAGACATTATTTTCTTTGATAATAGCTCTAAGAGTTTTATATCTTACAGCTGGTATAAGAATGGAGCTTTAGTTCCAGGGCAAACAAATCAGTATTTTAAAGAAAACGGACCTTTGAACGGTACATATTATGCAGTTGCTACTAAAGTAGACAGGACGTTAATTACCACTTGTCCGTTGACTTTATCCCCAACTGTAGAAGAAGAGTATATTAAAATTGCTCCGAACCCTGTTAAAAGTAATGCTGTTTTTCAGTTGATTACTAATGTAAGCTCAAGCAGATTGCAAAATGCACGTATTGAGCTTTATAATGTTACAGGAAATCTGTTGAATACGATCAGCACAAGTCAAAATACTGTTGATTTGGTAGCACCGATAGTTGAGGGAATTTATATTGTAAAAATGACCTTAGCAAATGGAAAGTATTTCACTAAAAACCTTCTGGTTAAAAATTAAATATTTTAAGAATAGGAAATCCTCATTGTAAACCAATGAGGATGGATTATTCTAATTGAAAAAAATACAAGTATGAAATTCAATATTAAAAATGCAATTGGAATTACAGCTTTCTTAATTTCCCAAGGAATAGCTGCTCAGTTTTATGTTGGTGTGCAAGCAGGAATCGGAGATATTAAAAATGATACAAAGGTAACCGCGCCGGGATATAAAATAGAGCACTCAGGAGCACTAAAAGTGGGTTATATCTATTCGTTAACTAATCATTTTGGAATAGGTACAGGCGTAGAATTTTCTCAATATAAACAGGATGTTTATTTGAAAAATGCAACACAAACTTTAACTAATTTTGAAATTGACCCCTCAACTTCAGCATTTGTTTATAATGTTACCACTAGTAACTATAGCGAAAAACAAACTTTACAGGCGATTCAAATCCCTTTGTTTTTACAATATAAAACTAATATTAGTAAAGGGGTTGATTT